>DXCO01000027.1 GCA_019115945.1 Candidatus Borkfalkia excrementavium
GTCACACGTTCAGAAAGATGCGGCTCCTTCGCGCGCGCCTGTTCTCCGCTCAGAATTTCCAACCCCTCCACCCCGTTCTTTTCGCCGCGCGATCTGAGTTCGCGGAGGGTGTTTTCCTGCTCTTTGCCGAACGCAACGACGAGGGACCCGTTGTTTTTGTATCCCACGCCGAGTTCTCTGCAGATTTCGGGCATCATGCGGTTGCCGAGCACGTTGAATCTCGCTTTCAGAGTGCCCTCCGCAGCATCGAACCCCGCATGCACGATCCCGCTGTTCGCACGGCTCGCACCGGCGGCAACGTCGTCCGCCGCTTCCAGGATCACGACGGACAGATTGTAGCGCGTCAGTTCGCGGGCGCAGAACCCGCCGATGACTCCGCCGCCGATAATCGCCGCATCATACATCATTCTTTTCTCTCTCCTTCCCTTTATTTACGGCAAAAGGACGCAAAAAAGCCGACAAAACGCAGAGACGATGTTTTCGTCTCCCGTTTTGCCGGCTTCTCCTGTTCTCCGCCGTCTTGTTATTCAACTTATTATAGTATATACTTCCGCCAGCCGTTTGTCAACGTTTGGCGGAAAAATTTTTACGGTTTTGAAATTATTTGTCGTAATTGACGATCAGGGAGAAATCCTCTGCTTTGAGGGAAGCGCCCCCGATCAGCCCGCCGTCGATTTCGGGCATGGCCATCAGTTCCTTGCAGTTTTTGGCGTTCATGCTGCCGCCGTACTGGATGCGCACCTTTTCCGCGCATTTGGGGCAGAAAACCTCCGCGCAAGTCTTGCGGATGAACGCGATTGTCTCGTTTGCCTGTTCTGCCGTCGCCGTTCTGCCCGTGCCGATCGCCCAGACGGGTTCGTACGCGATGACGATTTTGGAAACGTCGTCCAGCCCTTTGAGCCCTTCGCGGATCTGTACGTCGAGCACCGCTTCCGTTTTGCCCGTTTCGCGCTCTTCAAGGCTCTCGCCCACGCAGACGATGGGGATCAGCCCCGCCGCAAGCGCCGCGTGCATGCGCTTATTCACCGTTTCGTCCGTTTCGCCGAAATACTGCCTTCTCTCGCTATGCCCGATGATGACGTATTCCACGCCGAATTCTTTGAGCATAGCCGCGGAAATTTCGCCCGTGAACGCGCCCTTTTCCGCAAAGTGTACGTTCTGCGCGCCGAGGTGGATGTTGCTGCCCTTGACCGCCGCAGATACGGCGGGAATATCGGTGAAAGGCACGCAGGCCACGACGTCACAGTTCGCGTTTTTGACCAGCGGTTTGAGCGCCTCGATAAGCGCGACGCCCTCCGCCGCCGTATTGTTCATTTTCCAGTTGCCCGCAATAATAGGTTTTCTCATGGTAATTTTTCTGACCTCTGATTCTGCAAAAATTTCTTATTTGTCGTTCAGGCAGGCGATGCCGGGGAGAACTTTGCCTTCGAACAGTTCCAAAGAAGCGCCGCCGCCCGTGGAAATATGCGTCATTTTATCCGCGAACCCGAGTTGCTGCACGGCCGCCGCGCTGTCGCCGCCGCCGATGATCGTGGTCGCATCCTTTGCTTCCGCCATCGCCTCTGCGATCGCGATTGTGCCTTTGGCGAGCGTGGGATTCTCAAAAACGCCCATAGGACCGTTCCAGATGACCGTCTTGGCACCCTTGATGGCGTCCGCAAACAACTTTCTCGTTTCCTCGCCGATATCCAGCCCCTCCATGTCCGCGGGGATCTCGCTGACTTTGACCGTCTTGACGTCGATGGGCGCGTCGATGGGATTGGGGAAATCCTTCGCCACGACCGTATCGATCGGCAGAAGAAGTTCTTTGCCCATATCTTTCGCTTTCTGCATCATATCTTTGCAATAGCCGATCTTTTCGTCGTCTACGAGAGATTTGCCGATCTCGTACCCTTTGGCTTTGAGGAACGTATAGGCCATGCCGCCGCCGATGATCAGCGTGTCGCATTTATTCAGAAGGTTGGAAATGACGTTAAGTTTATCCGCGACTTTCGCGCCGCCGAGAACGGCGACGAAAGGACGGACGCGATGCTCGAGGCTGTCCGCCATGACTTCGAGTTCTTTCTGGATCAAAAATCCGCAGACCGCCGTCTTGACGAAGCCGTATTCGACGATCGCGGCCGTCGAAGCGTGCGAGCGGTGCGCCGTACCGAACGCATCGTTCACGTACACGTCGCAATACGAGGCAAGTTTTTTGCAGAAAGCCTCGTCTCTGCCCTCTTCGCCGGCATAGAAGCGCAGGTTTTCGAGGAGCACGCATTCGCCGGGCTTGCAGGCGGCGACCTTTGCTTCGGCATCGGGGCCGATCACGTCTTTCGCGAACGTGACTTTATTGCCGAGAAGTTCGTTGAGCCTGTCCGCAACGGGTTTGAGCGTAAGTTTGACGGGATCGTTTTTCTTCGCTTTTTCGATATATTCCGCCGTCGCCTTCGCCTGTTCGTCCGCAGGGAGAGCCTCCACCGCCTTCTTTTCCTTTTTATTGAGTTTGACTTTTTCGTCAAATACGTTGTGCGGCTTGCCCATGTGCGAACAGAGGATCACCTTCGCTCCCTGTTCCATAAGGTATTTGATCGTGGGCAGCGCGCCGATAATACGGTTTTCATCGGTGATCTTGCCGTCCTTCATAGGCACATTGAAATCGCAGCGAACGAGCACTCTCTTGCCCTTGACGTCTACATCGGTTACAGACTTTTTGTTCATAACGAAATCTCCTTGTATATTTTGATTTACCGTATAATATGATATACTTTTTTCGCGGATTTGTCAATGATTTGCATTCAATCCGCGCGAAAGAATGCCCGCCGCTTATCCCTCCGCGAAAAAACGGACGGATCTCATTCGCTTCGGAGTTTGCCCTCCCGCAGCGCGCCCGCATAGCCGCACTGGCGCCACGCCTCGTAAACCGCCACCGCGACCGAATTTGCAAGATTGAGGGAACGGATCTCACCCGCCATAGGCAGCCGCACGCATTCGCCGTAATGTTGTTTCAGAAGAGGTTCCGGAAGCCCCTTCGTCTCCTTGCCGAACACAAGAAAATCCCCTTCCCTGTACGAGACGTCGCTGTGCGTGTTTTTTGCTTTTGTCGTAAAAAACCAAAAACGCCCGTCGGGAAAACGGGAAAAGACATCCTCGACGCGGTCATAATAAGAAATGTCGACAAAATGCCAGTAATCCAGTCCCGCCCGTTTCAGATATTTGTCCGAAACCTCGAATCCGAGCGGGCGGACGAGATGCAATCTGCATCCCGTCGCCGCGCAAGTGCGCACGATATTGCCGGTGTTCTGCGGGATCTCCGGCTCTACCAAAACGATATTGAACATGCTCTCATCCCTCCCGGCCCTGCACGTCGGCGCGGGCCGTCTATTGTCGTAAAATTCGCATACGTTATCGAAAAAAGCGCCCTTTGTCAAAAAAAGACAGCAGACCTTGTTTTGTCGATTTTATAAAAAGTTTATTGAACAACTTGACTTATCGCTTTTTTTGCTGTATAATTTATATGTATTTTCGGGCAGAAAATCTACCCTTCCAAGGTCAGTCGCCTGAAAAATTATTTTTATTCGCTTATCCTACTACCCATATTTTTTCTCATTTGTTTTAGGAGAAAGGCCCGCATTCTGCGGGCCTTTCTTCTTCTGTTCTCCGCCGAAAGCAGCGGCTTCGGGTTTGCCCGGACCGATTTTCGTCCGCTTTCCGGCAACGTTTCCGCTTTAATATTTCTTCATCGTCGAAGAAGTCTTCTTCTGTTGCCGCACCATCGCGACGACGTTGACCACGATTCCGATGACCGTGAAGAGGATCGTCATCAACAGATCGCCGATCACGGCCCTTTTGACCTCCGCATCCATTCTGATCAGTCGGAAAAACATCTGCGTCGCACTGCCGTACAGATGATTTTCCGCCATGAGATGATCCACATAGACGATATTACAGACGAAAAAGGTTATGATGATCAGCACAAAAGTTACCGCCGTTACGATGACGATCTTGACTTTATTGTTCTTACCGCCGAATTTACTGTATAGGGCGGAAGCGAGAAGGGCTCCGACCAGCGAGGACAGCGACGCGAGATATCCGATCGCAAACAGGATCGCGAACACGGCACATCCGGCCAATGCGCCGATCAGCGCGCCGGCGAACCCGTTCAGATAATGATTCGGCGCGGCCGACTCTGCCGATTCCGCCGCGGCGACCTGCATATATTTGTTGTTGAAACATTCGTCGTGCGCATAAAAAAGGACGCTCTGATCTTCCACCAAAGCGGGCTTTTCCATCGGCCGGCCGCAATACGGACAGCCCTCGCAGGGAACGCCGGTCGCTTTCATGTAATCGGTGATCTCCCGCAGAAGATTTTCCGCCTTTTTTAACGAACCGCCTGCCGTCCATGCCAAAAAGATACAATAGAATCCGCTGCTGTCCGTAATCACGTTGGCGATGCGAAAATCTTTCTTTTTCGTGATCGTAAGCCAGGAAAGGACGGCGTTCGTTTTCTCTCCCAAATTGACGTGAAATCCGACAAACGCCGTAGTCGAATCGAACCGTATGCTCACCTGATACCCGTTATACAGGCCGCAGGCGCGCTTTTTGTCACAATAAAAACCGTGCGCCGCCGCAAAATCGGCAATTTTTTTATTCATATTCTCCCCTTTATCCGATATATCTTTCTCATATTTTATCAGAAAAAAGCGACCGCGTCAACCCAAAATCCGAAATTTATACAAAAAAGCGGGAGGCACGCCTTCCCGCTTTTACAGATCAGAATTCTTTCAGTTGCTTTTCCAGTTTTTCTTTCATTTCGATAAACTTTTCGAGTTTCGCCCTCTCAGCGTCCACAAGATTTTTCGGCGCCTTGTCCACAAAACCGCGGTTATGCAGTTTTCCGTCCGCCCTGCCGATCTCGCCGATCACGCGTTCGAGTTCTTTTTGGATCCTCTCTTTTTCTTTCGCAAGGTCGACCAATTCTCCCAGCGGCACGCTCACCGTACACGTCTCCGTAACCTGCGTTAGCATTTTTTCGCCCGATGCAGCGGCGTTATCGGTAAATTCCAGTCCGCTCACGCCGGCAAGTTTCATGATACTGCCCGCATTTGCGGAAATCAGCCGCCTGTTCTGCGCGGTGATATACAGTTTCACCTTTTTAGAGGGCGGGCAGCCCACCGAAGTTTTCATGTTACGGACGCTCTTGATCACGTCCATGACCGTTTCGAACGCCTTCGCCTCTTTTTTATAGGCAAGTTTCGCGTTGTAGCGGGGGAATTCCGCCACCATGATGCTGCCCGATACGGTCGGAAGATTCTGATAGATCTCTTCCGTTATGAAGGGCGCGAAGGGATGCAGCAATTTGAGCGCGTTTTCCAGCACGAAACAGAGGACGGAAAGCGTCGCCGCCTTTTTGTCGGCATCCTCGCCGTAAAGCGCGTTTTTGGAAAGTTCGATATACCAATCGCAGAAATCGCTCCACATGAAATCGTAGAGCGCACCCGCGGCGATACCCAACTCGAATTTTCCCATATTGAGGGTCACTTCCCGGATGCAACTTTCCAGTTTGCTGACGATCCATTTGTCCGCGCCGGAAAGTTTGATCTGGCCGAGAGGAGGGATCTTATTTCCCTCCGCGTTCATGATGACGAAGCGGGACGCATTCCACACCTTGTTCATAAAGTTGCGCATCGCCTCGACCTTTGCGCGGCTGTACCGGCTGTCGTTGCCGGGCGCAACGCCCGAAATAAGGGCAAAACGCAGAGAATCCGCGCCGTACTCGTCGATCACTTCCAAAGGATCGATGCCGTTTCCGAGCGATTTGGACATCTTTCTTCCCTGCTCGTCGCGCACGATGCCGTGCAGGAGCACATCCCTGAAAGGCACTTTTTTAGTATGCTCGATGCCGGAAAAGATCATGCGGGCAACCCAGAAGAATATGATGTCGTATCCGCAGGAAAGCACGTCGGTGGGATAAAAATATCTCAGATCTTCCGTATCGTCCGGATAGCCCAGCGTAGAGAAGGGCCAGAGCGCGGAGGAAAACCAGGTATCGAGCACGTCCTCGTCCTGTTTGAGATTTTTGCCTCCGCAGTGCGGACAGGCGTCCGGATCCGTCTTGGAACAGATGACTTCGCCGCAATCTCCGCAATACCAAACGGGGATGCGGTGCCCCCACCACAGTTGGCGGGAGATGCACCAGTCTTTGATGCCTTCCATCCAGTTGTAATAAATTTTGGAGAACCTGTCCGGCGTAAAGTTGATCTTGTTGCGGACGACCGCATCGATGGCGGGTTTTGCCAAAGGCTGCATGCGCACGAACCACTGTTTGGAAACGATGGGTTCGACCGTGCTCTTGCAGCGGTAGCAGTGCCCGACGTTGTGGCTGTGCGGCTCGATCTTGACGAGCGCGCCGCACGCTTTGAGATCTTCTACGATCTTTTCGCGCGCTTCATAGCGGTCCATCCCCTCGTATCTGCCGGCCTCCCCGTTCATCGTGCCGTCGTCGTTCATGACGCGGATGACGGGAAGATCGTGGCGGAGCCCCACTTCAAAGTCGTTCGGGTCGTGCGCGGGCGTGATCTTGACCGCGCCGCTGCCGAATTCCATATCCACGTAATCGTCGGCTATAACGGGGATCTCTCTGCCGACCAAGGGCAGGATGAGTGTCTTGCCGACGTATTTTTCATAGCGCTTGTCCTTGGGATTGACGGCGACCGCCGTATCACCGAGCATCGTTTCGGGACGGGTGGTCGCCACCTCGATCGAGCCGCTTCCGTCCTTGAAAGGATAGCGCAGATGCCAGAAAAAGGACGCATCTTCGCTGTACTCCACTTCCGCGTCCGAAAGGGCGGTCTTGCATCCCGGGCACCAGTTGATGATCCTGTCTCCCCGATAGATCAAACCTTTTTCGTACAGGTTGACGAAAACTTCGCGCACCGCCTTCGAGCAGTGTTCGTCCATCGTGAACGCGAGGCGGGACCAGTCGCAGGAGACGCCCATCTTTTTGAGTTGTTCCACGATCCTGCCGCCGTATTTTTCCTTCCACTGCCAGGCGCGGCGCAAAAATTCTTCTCTGCCGACGTCCTGCTTTGTGAGCCCCTCTTTTTTCATTTCTTCCACGATCTTCACTTCCGTGGCGATGGAAGCATGGTCGCACCCGGGAAGATACAGCGCGGAATATCCCTGCATCCTCTTGAACCGGATCAGAATGTCGATGATCGTGTTGTCGAGCGCGTGCCCCAGATGCAACTGCCCCGTGATATTGGGAGGCGGAATGACGATCGTAAAGGGAATTTTGGACGGATCCACTTCCGCGCGGAAATAGTTTTTTTCCATCCATTCGGCATATAGCCTGTCCTCGAAATCTTTCGGATTGTACGTCTTTTGCATTTCCATAAAAACACCCGCCTCCGTCGGCGCGTTCGGGCTCTCACTCCTTACGCAACAGTACGCGCCGCATATTGACCCATTTTATTGTTTTCTATTATATAAAATCGGCCGCGCCTTGTCAAATAAAAAGAATCGGACAAAGAAGATAAACGAAAGAAATAAATCCCGCTCCAGCCAAAGGGAGAGCGGGATTCCGGAACAATTCCCGTCTTGTCCGGCGAACACTTCAAAGGGGCAGGCGCATAGGATATATTATTATCTTTGCTCTGTTCCCGCCCGAAAGACGTGCGGAGAAATCAGCGCAGGGATAAAGCAATCTATCCATCGGAGAAATGAATGAAAAAGATACTTACGGCAATACTCTGTTGCATTTTTGCGCTGATCCCCCTAACTGCGTGCGCCAAAGAGGATTCGGACGGACTGAAAAAGATCCGCGTGAGCGAAGTGACGCACTCCATCTTCTACGCGCCCATGTACATCGCCGACGCGCTCGGCTATTTCGAGGACGAAGGCATCAAAATAGAACTGACCAACGCGGGCGGCGCGGATGCGGTCATGGCGTCCGTTCTGTCGAACGGGGCAGACATAGGCTTCTGCGGGCCGGAAGCGGCGCTATACGTGCTCGTGGGCGGCAGCAATAACGTGCCCACCGTATTCGGCCAACTGACCAAGAGAGACGGCTCTTTCCTCGTCTCGCGCGTGGACGAAGCGGACACGTTTACCTGGGAATCCCTCGAAGGCAAAGAGATCCTTGCGGGAAGAAAGGGAGGCGTTCCCGCCATGACGTTCGAATACGTGCTCAACGAACACGGACTCAGGGACGGCCAGAACGTGACCATGAATTACGACGTGAACTTCAACTACATGACCGCAGCATTCGAATCGGGCACGGCGGATTACTGCACCATGTTCGAACCCGTGGCTTCCGAATACGAAAAGGCGGGCAAGGGCTACGTGGTCGCTTCCGTAGGCGAAGCGTCGGGAGAAGTACCCTATACCTGCTACATCGCAAGGGAGAACTATATCGAGAAAAACGAATCGTATATCGAAGGTTTCCTGCGCGCCGTGATGAAGGGCATCAAATACGTGAACGAGACGGACAGCAAGACCGCGGCCCCCTATCTTGCGCCCTATTTCGACGGTACGGACGAAGCCTCCATCGCCGTCTCGCTGGACAGTTATAAATCCATCGACGCCTGGCAGACGGACATGACGATGACCGAAGCGGCATTCAACCGCCTGCAGGACATCATTGCAAACGCGGGCGAACTGGAAAGGCGCGTAAGCCTTTCGGAAATGGTAAACACGACCTATTCGCAGAAAGTATACGCGGAAGTGTACGCCTGAGGCGTATTCCGCTTGCGCCCGCCCGAACGCCCATCGGTTCGGGCGGGCGGAATTCTTTTTACCGACAATCTGAAAAACCGCGGGCTTTATACCCGCGGACGGAGAACGATCATGAAGGAAACTAAGCCAAACCATACTCTCGAATTTTCGGACGTTTACCTCACCTATCACTCGAAGGAGGGGGAAACGCTCGCCGTTAAAGACCTCAATTTTTACGTCCGCGAGGGGGAATTCATGGCGGTCATCGGCCCTTCGGGGTGCGGCAAAACGACCGTGCTTTCCCTTGCCGCCGGGCTTTTGAAACCCTCTTCCGGCGAAATCACCGTTTGCGGGAAACCTGCCGCAGAATACTCCGGAAGTTTCGGTTATATGCTGCAAAAAGACGAACTCTTCCCCTGGCGCACGGTGGAAAAAAATATACTGCTGCCGCTTGAGATCAAAAAGAGGACCTCGCCGCAAAGCAGGGACAGAGCCCTCGCGCTCGCCGCGAAATACGGGCTGAAAGACTTTCTGAAACACTACCCCGACCAACTTTCGGGGGGCATGCGCCAAAGGGCGGCGCTCATACGCACCCTTGCGCCCGATCCCGCGATCCTGCTGTTGGACGAACCTTTTTCCGCGCTCGATTATCAGACGCGCCTGTCCGTTTGCGACGACGTGTACCGCATCATCCGCGAAGAAAAAAAGACCGCGCTGCTCGTCACGCACGACATCAGCGAAGCGATCTCCCTTGCGGACAGGATCCTCGTGCTGAGCAAACGCCCCGCAACCGCCGTGGGCATGCATGAGATCGGGTTCGGCACGGCCGAGCCCCTCAAAAGAAGAGAATCTCCGCAATTTTCCGTTTGGTTCGAAAAATTGTGGAAGGAGTTGAACATATGAACACAAAAAATCAGACTTTTTCCGCCGAGCATCTTTTATATCTGAGAAAGGAGAGACGGAGCACAGCCGTCGTGTGGATCTCGCGCATCCTGCTCCTCGCCCTGATTTTGGGCGTTTGGGAACTGATCGCCGCGCTCGAAGTGGTTGACCCGTTTATCATCAGTTCTCCGTCGAGGATCTTAAAGATGATCGCGGAACTGTGGGAAAACGGCTCTCTGTTCCGCCATATCTGGACGACGCTTTGGGAAACGCTGGTAGGCTTTGCGATCGCCGTTGCGCTGGGTTCTGTAATCGCTCTCGCACTGTGGTGGAGCGAACGGGCGAGAAAAATCCTGGAACCGTACATCGTCGTGCTCAACAGCCTGCCGAAGATCGCGCTCGGGCCCGTCATCATCATCTGGTTCGGCACGGGCTCCTCTTCCATCGTATTTATGACCGTGCTGGTCGGAATCATCGTGGCAATCATGAACATGCTGAGCGGATTTCTCGCCACCGACAAAAACAAGATCACCCTGCTCAGATCCATGGGTGCGAGCAAATTGCAGATTTTGACAAAACTCGTCATCCCCTCTTCCCTGCCCCAGTTCATCGCGATGCTGAAAATCTGCGTGGGCATGGCGTGGATCGGGTCGATCATGGGCGAATACATCGTTTCAAAAGCGGGGCTCGGCTATCTGATCGTATACGGCGGGCAGGTCTTCAAACTCGACCTCGTAATGGCGTCCACCGTCATTCTCTGCATTCTCGCCGCGGCCATGTATTTTCTCGTCGTGCTTTTGGAAAAGATCATCATCAAGCATCCCCGCTGACCTTTCGGTTTTTCCGCGGGTGCAGACACGGCGCGCTTCGCTCTTTTGCCGAAGCGCGCTTTTTTACCGCCGGACAGGGCGTTCTTTTCATCGCGGCCTTTGCACGGCCGCTCTTCCTCCCGCGCAGGCGCTGCAAGGCGGGCATGACCGCGCAGGCGAGCAGGAATATCACGCCCGCAAGCCCCAAAAACGGATAAAAGCGATCCACGATATTTTTCAGCCCCATGCGGGAAAGGAGAAAGGCCGCGCCCAAAACGATCGCTCGGACGAGGCGCGGCTTCGGCGCTTCTTCCGCCTTTGCGCCCAGCGGATACCAGGAGGAAAAGAGGGTCGTGACGATGCCGAACGCCGAAACGACGGCAAAGATGCGCGCCGCGCTTCCGCCGCCCAACGCGCTCAAAAGGGGCATATCCGCCAAGATCGCGTTTGCGCCCGCCGTATAGATGTTGGCGAGAATGACGGCGACGGCAAACCCGATCGCGCACGATGCCAGCCCCGCAGCGCCCGCACCCGCGCCGCGCGCACCGAGATCGCACACCACCGGCGCGGCGAGAAATACGTTCATGCCGACGTAAAGAAGTATGTTCGCAAAAGCGGCGAAAGGGTCGCCCGCGGGGGAAAACGCATAACCGGCGCTCATATCCTGACAGCCCAGATATACGACGAAACAGAGAATGACGGGAACGAGGCAGAGATTGACGGCGCCGATCCCCTTCAGCCCCTTCGCGGACAGAAAAAACAGGGCCGATACGAGCGCTGCAGACAAAACGGGCAGTTTTTTGGATACGCCGAACCCTTCCGCCATGACGGAATCCAACCCAGCGAGCATACATGCGCATATGACCAGAGAAGAAAGGAGCACGAACCAGCGCACGGCGGCGGCTCCCCTGCCGAACACGGCGCGCAGAACGCCGTCGAAACCGCCGTGCGCCGCGCCCAAGCGAAAGAGCAGAAAGAAACCCAGAAACAGGAGCACGGCCGCAAGATATGCGCACGGCACGAAATTTGAAGTGGGAAAAAAGCGGACGAGTTCCGCGCCCGAAACGAACCCCGCACCGACCACGGTGCCCACGAGCACGAACGCATTTTTAACCGTGCCTCCCGCACGGGACAGCAATGTATTCATACGCCTATTCTATGCCCGTACAAAAGCGTATTTTCGGAAAAAGGGCATTTTTTGCAAAATTTTCGCCAATAAACCGCGCCGGCAGCGGCAACAACGGCGGCATACGGCCATTGCGTACGCAAGACATTGCCTCTACAGGCTTTTCAAAAAATGCGGGGCCGCTCTGAAGAGCGGCCCCGCAATACGGTATGCTTGCGCCGCTTTTTTCAAAGCGGCTGTATTGTGAACGAAAAACCGGCCCCATCCGTGTCGGGGCGCGATTATTTCTGTTTGAAAGTGACCTTGACGGTTATGCCGTCCTGCGTCATGCTCATCGTCAGTTTTTTACCGTCCACTTTCATCGTCTGTCCTTCGACCGTAACGGTATCACCGTACTGTTTGTAAGAGATCTCTTCGCCGTTCATAGAAACCTTTCCGTCTTTAAAAGTTATTTCCATTGCTTTAAAATCTGTCTCGAAGGCCGCATTGCCCACAATGCTGTCGTAAACGTACGTCTTGCCGTCCACGTCCGTCGAGCACGCGACAAGCGTTACCGCAAGGCAGGCAGCCAGCAATATGCCGGCGATTGCTGTTAAAAGTTTTTTCATATTGCACCTCCGCATTTTTATAATAGGATTATATCATTTACCCCCCCCCGTCAAGTAATTTCGACATATTTATTCAAAAAATCTTATTTTTTCTGCAAAAATGCGGAACATGAAAAACATTCTGCGCAGCCGCTCTGCCCCCGAAGCCTTATCGGTCCGGAATACGGACGCCCGCTTCCGCAAGCAATCGGGGAAAGACCTTGTATCCTTCGGCAGAAGGATGGACCCCGTCCGCAAACATCCCTTCTTTCTGAGATCCGTCGCCGTCTGCAAAGAGCGTATACGAATCCAGAACGATCAACCCCGCATGTTTTTCCGCGTATTCCGCCACAGCCCCGTTCACCTGCTGTATATCGGCGGACGAAACGCCGGCGCGGGGTTCTATGGTAAACCAGTAAAACTGCGTTTCGGGAAGGTTGTACAGAAGTTCGTCAAACAGCGCGCATAAATTACCGACCGTACCCGAAACGCCCGCCGTGCCGGCGAGATCGTTCGTTCCCACGTGCAGCGCGACCGCCGCAGGACGGAAAGGATACAGCACGCGCCGCGCAAACAGGCGCCACTGTTCGGCCGTGCTTGCGGAAATGCCGGCGGCATAGGCGGACTTCCCCTCGAACTGCGCCGAAAAACCATTCCAGTAAGAGGCGGAAAAAAAAGAATCTCCCGCAAAAATCAATCCGCCGGACCGATAAGAATCATGCAGGTCATTTTCCAGTTTTTCCGCAGTATAACTCAGGCCCGCCTCGAATATGCCGCCGCAGATCACCTCAAAAAATGCCTCCGCATCCTCCGTTTCCGCATAGACCGTTACGCGCTTTTCCCTGTCGGGCGTCTTTTCAAGGACCGCGACGCCATTTTCGATCGTGAACAGGTCCGTATCGTACGTATATCTGACCTCGCCGCCGTATTGAGGATTTCCGAACTGCACGTAAATTCTGGCCGTGGGGAAATTTTCGTAAAGATAAACGTCTTCGATCATCAAAGACCCCGCGCCCGTTTGCGGTTTTTCTCCCGCATCCGCGTCGTTCGCATCCTTGCCGCATCCGGCGAGACAGCCCGCCGATAATACAGCCAAAAGCATAAAAACAGCCACCCATCTTTTCATTCGCGATTCCTCCCGGACTGATGAAAATATATGTATATCATACTCCGTCGGCGCCTGCGGTTCCATAACAAAATTGCTCGCTGCAATAACAAAAACGCTTTTTTCGGCAAACGGACAGGGCCGCGGGGTATTCCCGCGGCCCTGTCTGCCTTTTTTATATAGAAATATCTTTGCGTTCGTTTGCGCATCCGCCGAAAATGTTCCGCTCAGTAAGCGCGCGCGAACAGTACGACGTGTTTCGCTTCTTTGCCGCAACAGACGCACTTTTCGGCGTGTTCGTCCTCTACGAGCACGCGGGCGGAAGCCGCCGTCTTTTCTTTGACGGCATCTTCGCACTCGCGGCAGCCGCACCAGCCCGCTTTGACAAAGTTGCCCCCCTCGACGCCCTGCAAAAGTTCGTCCATCGTCTCTGCCGTTACGACGCGCTCTTCCTTGCGCTTTCTTGCCATTTCCAACAGGTTGGACTGGATCTCCGCGAGCAATTTCCGCACCGTTTCGGCCGCGTTTTCCAAAGGAGCCTCCGTCTTTTCGTGCGTATCTCTGCGGACGAGGACCATTTTGCCCGCCTCGATATCCCTGGGGCCGAGTTCGATGCGGAGAGGAACGCCCTTCATCTCCCACTCGTTGAACTTCCAGCCGGGGCTGTTGTCCGTCGTATCCGAATCCGCGCGGATCCCCGCCGATACGAGTTGTTCTTTCAGATTTTTGACTGCTTCCAGCACGCCCTCTTTTTTTGCCGCGATCGGGATCAGGATGGTCTGCACGGGCGCGACGACGGGCGGAAGGACGAGCCCGCGCTGATCGCCGTGCGCCATGATGAGCGCCCCGATCAGCCGCGTGGATACGCCCCAGGAAGTCGTATACGCATATTTATGCGTGCCGTCTTTGTCCAAAAACTGAATGTCGAACGCCTTGGCAAAATTCTGACCGAGATAATGGGACGTGCCCGCCTGCAGGCTCTTGCCGTCGTGCATCATCGCTTCCATGCCGAAAGTCGCGACCGCGCCCGCAAATTTTTCCTTTTCCGTCTTTCTGCCCGTAAATACCGGAATGGCGAGGCATGTCTCGGCAAATTCTTTGTAAACGCCGAGCATTTTCATCGTCTCTTCCATCGCCTCTTCTTCCGTTGCGTGCGCGGTATGCCCCTCCTGCCACAAAAATTCGCTCGTCCTTAAAAAGGGGCGGGTCGTCTTTTCCCAGCGCATTACGTTCGCCCACTGGTTGATCAGGATGGGAAGATCGCGATACGATTGCAGCCATTTGGAATACATTTCCCCGAAAATCGTCTCGCTCGTGGGGCGGATGACCAGAGGCTCGGCGAGCGTTTCGCCGCCGCCCACGGTTACGACCGCGACTTCGGGCGCGAACCCTTCGACGTGTTCCGCCTCGCGCGTCATGTAACTGTACGGAATGAGCAGCGGAAAATAGGCGTTCTGGTGCCCCGTAGCCTTGATGCGCGCGTCCAGTTCTTTCTGAATGTTTTCCCAGATCGCATATCCGTAAGGGCGGATGACCATCGTGCCCTTGACGGGGCCGTAGTCGACGAGTTTCGTCTTGATGACGACGTCCGTATACCAACGGGGAAAATCCGTTTCGATATCCGCGATCTGATTGACAAACTGATTGTTGTTCGACATAACTCCTCCCATGCCTTGGCTGTTGTCTTTCTGTTTGATTCAGTATATCACATTTTTGATTGCAAGTAAAATTTTTTTCGCGCCGAAAATCATTTTCAGCGGACGATTCCTCTTTTGGCCGTGTCGAAAGCCTTCGTGAGCGGATAAAAGAGAAGGGATACGGTGATCAGCGTGCAGAGGCACTGCACCCCCATGACGGGCAGAGAAAAATATACGTACATTTCCCACGCTCTTCCGGAAAGCCCCGCAAAGAGAGGATAGATAAGATCGTCTAGAAGAGTGAAGCAGGCGGTAAACGCTACCGCAAAACATACCACGAGCGCGAGATGCGGGCTTTTTTTACGGACGAGCCCGAAAAAGAGGGCAAAAAGATTATAATATACCAGATAAAGAACCACGACGCTCGGGAAAAAACCGAATAAAATACAGCGCAGAAGGGAAAAAGCGGTCGCGGAAAGCATCCCCTTCCCCGCCCCGAAAGACCAGGAAAAGGCGAGCAGCAAAACGGTGACGACTTCCACCCCCGCAACGGCGGAAAGCGCGGTCTGCCCCGCAATGAGAAGCGCCGTCATCAGAGAGACGGCGGCAAGATCTTTTGCGGAACGGGACCATGCCCGCCCGCCGGAAGATATTTCTTTTTTTTCCGCACGCAGTTCCTTCATTTTTCTCAATAATAGGTAAAATACAGAACGGCGCCCGCTTCGACGGACATATACGAGACGCCGACCGCGGAATTGACGAGCGTCTGACCGAGATATTCCACCTCGGAGGCATAGTTGCCCGTATCCTGATCCTTTTCTACGCTCGTATAGACGTAAATATAGTTCCCGTTCCCCTCTTGCAGAACGGGATCGTATACGGTCACGGGATATTCGCCGCTTTCATCCGTGCGGACGGTGCCCATTTCGAGAAGATACGCCCCGTATACGCCCTGACGCGCCTGGTAATAAAACGTTCCCCCTTCCGCCAGAACATCGAGCACGTCGATCCCGGCGGCTGCGCTCGACAGCCCCGCCTTGCCGACGGGCACCGAAAAAACGGAAGGCGCGTCCTCTTTGTTGTCAAGCACGACGGTGACCGTCGCTTCACTGCCGAAGGGTTCGCCCGTCTCCTGCCCGCAGCCGCCGAACAGGGTTAACCCCAGCACGGCCGCGATACCGAGAATTGCAATCAATAATTTTTTCATGCGATCCACCAAAAAAATAAAGGCGCGCCCGCACGGCCGCGCCCAGATTCAAATCAGTCCTGACGCTCTTCTTTGCTCGTCCAGATGACGGCGACCGCGCCCGGCCCCACGTGCGATCCGATCACGGGCCCCATGATACTGACGTCCGGTTTGAAATTCCAGCGCTCTTCCACCATCGCGGCAAGTTCGTTCGCTTCCTTTTCCGCATCCGTATGCACCACCCACATCATGCGGTTTTCTTCGACGGGAGGAAATTTTTCCTGCTTTTCGAGCGCCCAGGCAAACGCTTTTTTCATGCCCCTGATCTTATCCACGACGATCAGTTTTCCGTCTTTCGTGAACGAAAGGGCGGGCTTCACCTTGAGCATAGTCCCCGCGAGCGCCGCCACGGCGGACACGCGGCCGCCGCGCTTCAGGTAGTAAAGATCGTTTGCGAAGATCGCGTACTGGATATGTTTTTGCATATCCACGACATAATCGTACGCCTCCTGCACCGTTTTCCCTTCGTTGCGGAGGCGCAGCGCGGCGCGCACGAGCGCGCCCTGCCCGATCGTTGCGGAGAGAGAGTCGACCGCCAGAAGATTGAAATCGGGATAATCTTTTTTAATATCCGCCGCCGCTTTTTCCGCGACCGTCACCGTGGGAGACAGGCCGCTGGAAATAGTAAAATGCAGAACGTCTTTCGCGCCCTCTTTCGCCAGTTTCAGAAAGTGGGAATAATGGCTCTCGTAATTGAGCATGGACGTGCGCGAAAATCCGCCCGCCCTGAGTTGATCGTAAAAATCAACGTACTGGGAATACTCGGTAAATGCGTCCAATCCGTCCGTCATGACGCCGTCCTTTTCCATCGTGTACGTCAGGCTGACGAAGCGGATGTCGTTTTCCGCCACGAAATCGTGGTAAAGGTCACAGGTAGAGTCGGTAGACAAAACAAATTTATACATAATTTCCTCGTTTTTGTGTCAAATCGTGTTAGAATGCTTCATTATTATATCATAAAAGAAATCCTTTGTAAATTGAAATGAACATGTAAATTATACCGAAAAGTTTTCACCGCTTTTTTGCCGGACGCCGCAAAAAAAAACGCTTTTCTGTCAAAAATAACTTGAAAAGGCGGTCCGTTTCGGATATAATAGATACTGGACTTGATTTCGCGAAGAAACGGCGGTCCATATTACGGATAATACGGGAGAAAAGCATGCTTCTCAACGACTGGCTGGAACTGAAAAGCGGCTCGGACGTGCGCGGCGTTGCGCTCGAAGGCGTGGCGGGAGAACCCGTCAACCTTACCGACGAGGCGATACGCGGCGTTTGCGAGGCCTTTTTAGTTTGGTTCGCTAAAAAGACGGGCAAAACAAGGATGAAAATCGCGATCGGACACGATTCGCGCCTCTCCGCAGAGCGCATTTCCGCCTGCGTGCTCGGCGCGGTCACGGAAAGCGGGGCAAACGCCCTGTTTACGGGGCTTTCCTCTACGCCGTCCATGTTCATGCTCCTTAAAGACGGGCTTGCGGACGCCTCCGTCATGATCACGGCAAGCCATCTCCCCTACAATAAAAACGGACTGAAATTTTTCACCGGCGAGGGCGGACTGGAAGGCAGGGACATCACGGAGATCCTGACGCTTGCCGCAGAGGGCGCACGCCTGAAAGCGGACCGCAAAGGGAGCGTGGAAAGGGCGGACTACCTTTCGCGTTATTCCGAAAACCTCGTTGCCCTCGTGCGCGAACGCACGGGCGAAGAAAAGCCCCTTTCGGGCAAAAAGATCATCGTGGACGCGGGAAACGGCGCGGGCGGATTTTATGCCGAAAAAGTGCTCAAGCCCCTCGGGGCGGACACGGACGGGAGCCAGTTCCTCGAACCGGACGGAAGGTTCCCCAACCATATCCCCAACCCCGAAAACGCGGACGCCATGCGCTCCGTCTCGGAGCAGGTCAAAAAGACGGGCGCGGATTTCGGCATCATCTTCGATACGGACGTGGACAGGGCGGGCGCCGTGGATAAAAACGGCGAAGAGATCAACAGAAACCGCCTGATCGCCCTTATTTCCGCCATTTTACTGAAAGAAAAGCCGGGCGTGATCGTGACCGATTCCGTCACTTCCGACGGCCTTGCGGAATTTATCCGCGCGCACGGCGGATGGCACCGCAGGTTCAGGCGCGGATATAAAAACGTAATCGACGAGGCGATACGCCTCAATGCCGCGGGAGAATATGCTCCCCTTGCCATCGAGACGAGCGGGCACGCCGCGCTGATGGAGAATTATTTTCTCGACGACGGCGCCTATCTGGTCACGAGGATCCTGATCAGCCTCGCCCTTCTGTCCAAACAGGGTAAAGATATTTCCGATCTGTTTTCCGATCTGAAGGAGCCCGCCGAAGCGGCGGAAGTGCGGCTGGGCTTTACGGAACAGGGCAAAAAAGATTCCAAAAACAAGGGCCTCGCCGCCATTGAAGGCATCAAACAGACGGCGGCGCAGACGGAAGGACTTTCGCTTGCGCCCGATAATTTCGAGGGCGTGCGCATCAACTTCGACCGTGCGCGCGGAAACGGCTGGGCGCTCGTGCGCATGAGCCTGCACGAACCCATCGTGCCCGTCAACATCGAGAGCGACGATAGGGGCGGCGCGAAGATGATCGCGCGTTCGCTCGAAACACTGCTCTCCCCCTATCGGGCAGACATCGATCTTTCCGCACTCGAGCGCTTTCTAAACGAAAAATGATTAAAAAGGAGATATATGAACCAATGAACGTACGCGAACAAACGGTAAACGCGATCAGGATCCTTTCGGCTGAAGCCATTCAGAAGGCGAACTCCGGACACCCGGGCCTCCCTTTGGGCAGCGCGCCGATCGGATACGAACTTTTCTCCGATTTTCTCAAATTCAATCCCAAAAACCCCAAATGGGACGATCGGGACAGATTTGTTCTTTCTGCGGGGCACGGATCGATGCTGCAGTATTCCCTGCTGTATCTGTTCGGATACGACATATCCAAAGAGGATCTGATGAATTTCCGTCAACTCGGCTATAAGACGCCGGGGCACCCCGAATACGGCCACACGCCCGGCGTGGAAACCACCACGGGGCCGCTCGGCCAGGGGATCGCAAACGCGGTGGGTATGGCGCTTGCAGAGGCGCATCTGGCGGCGATCTTCAACAGGGAAGGATTCCCCGTCGTCGACCACTACACGTATGCGCTGTGCGGCGACGGCTGTCTCGAAGAAGGGATCTCGTACGAGGCGTGCTCCTTTGCGGGGGCGCATAAACTCGGCAAACTGATCCTCCTGTACGACGACAACGACATTACCATCGAGGGAAATACCGACTGCACATTCAGCGAAGACATTCCCGCGCGTTTCAAAGCGCAGGGCTGGCAGGTCATCAAGGTGGACGACGCGAACGATCTGGACGCGCTCAAACGGGCCATCCGCAAGGCGCGCGCGGATCTCGAACGCCCCTCTCTGATCATCTGCAAGACAATTATCGGCTACGGCTCTCCCCTTGCCGGTTCCGAAAGTTGCCACGGCGCGCCGCTCGGCGAAGAAAACGTAAAAAAGACGAAAGAATTTTTCGGCTGGGACTGCGAGCCGTTCGAAGTGCCCGAAGAAGTATCCGCCCACTGCGGCGCCATTGCTAGAAAGGGTGCCGCCAAAGAGGGCAAATGGAAAAGACTGTTTAAGGAATATGCGAAAGCGTACCCCGATCTTGCCGAACTTTACGGCAAATTCATGTCCAAAGAGATGCCCGACCTGAAAGCAAATCAGGATCTGTTCGATTTTACAAAGCCCGACGCGACCCGCGGGACGAGTTCTACGGTGCTCAATAAACTTGCGGATATCTTCCCCAACCTGATCGGGGGCTCGGCGGACCTCGGCCCTTCGAACAAATCGGTCATGAAAAAGCGCGCCGACCTTACGGCTGCGGACAAATCCGGTTCGAACATCCACTTCGGGATCCGCGAACACGCGATGGCGGCCATCACCAACGGCATGCAACTGCACGGCGGCCTGAAAGCGTACTGCGCGACCTTCTTCGTGTTTACCGATTATATGAAGAACGCCATGCGCCTTTCCGCGCTCATGCATCTGCCCGTCACGTATATCCTTACGCACGACTCCATCGGCGTGGGCGAAGACGGCCCCACGCACGAGCCCGTCGAACAACTGATCGGATTGCGCAGCATTCCCAACATGAAAGTTTACCGCCCCGCAGACGGCAAAGAGACGGCGGCGGCCTGGATCTCTGCGCTCACGGGCAACGCGCCGACCTGCCTCGTCCTCTCCCGCCAGAATCTGCCCCAATACGAAAATTCGGGGCTGGAAGCGCTGAAAGGAGGCTATATCCTTGCCGACAGCGAAAAACCTACGCCCGACGTGATCCTGATCGGAACGGGATCGGAAGTGGAACAGTGCATGCAGGCGAAAAAACTGCTTGCCGAAAAGGGAGTGGACGCGCGCGTCGTATCCATGCCCTGCATCGAAGAATTTGAAAAACAGCCCCTTTCGTATAAAGAGAGCGTGCTGCCTTCCGAAGTGAAGGCGCGCGTATGCGTGGAAGCGGGATCCCCCTATTCCTGGTACAAGTATGCGGGAGACTGCGGCGAGATCATCGGCATGTCCACATTCGGCGCGTCCGGACCGGCGAAAAAATTGTTCGAGATGTTCGGATTTACCGCTGAAAATGTTGTGGAAAAAGCATTCCGCTCCCTCAACAAGGTATAAAAAAGGAACGCAAGAGTCCGCCTCGGCCGAGGCGGACTCTTTTATTTTTTCAGATTTTTCGGGCAATACCCATGCCGCCTCCCGCAAGGAGGCGCTTAACCCGCGACTTCGAATTTTAACACCAGTTCTTTCCCTCCGAGCGACTGACAGATCGTGAAACTTCCGTTCTGCATTTTACAGGTTTTGTCCAGTTTTCTGCCGAAAAGATTCGCGCTGAAGGTAATTTCTCCGCTCTCCTCGTCGTAATCGTAACGCCCGTAAACGGACTGCATCGTTCCCCTTTTCTTCTGTGCGGTCAGGCGGAACACGCCGCCCTTATCCAATGCAAGTTTTACGTGCGCATATTCTTCAAGCAGATCTTCCCCCGCAAGGGACGCGTGCGTGCAGTCGTATTCGCCCGTATACGCTTTGGAAAACTCGCTGAGGGAGGAAAGGTTTTCTACGTCGCATCCGCAAAGGACAAAACACAAAACCGTGCAAAGAACGATCGCCGCGGCAAAGGATATGCGCCGAATTATTTGTATGATACCGAAATTCGATTGATTTTTCATAAAATACCCTTTATAATATATAAAAAAGTATAGGCAAGCGGCGCAAAAAAAATGCGCCCTTACGGAGAACTTTATGAAATTCGACGTAGAACTCGTCGGCAAGATCGGCTCGATGGCCCTGATCGACAGGGAAGACAACATGATCGACTATACGCGCGTGGCGCGCCTTTCGAGGGAATTGAAGCCCGGCTATATCTGGATCTCGAGCGGCGCGACGGAGATCGGCAGGCTGGATTATAAAATGCGCTCGGGCCGAGAACTGCCCGATTCGGAGGAATCGAAGACGGATTACAGCGCGCAGGGTCAGGCGATCCTGATGCAGACGTACCGCCAGTTCGTGGACAGCAAATATTCCGTGCGGCAGATCCTGGTAGAGCACCACCACTTTAACGACGAGGTAAAGCGGGAACATCTTCGCAAACTTCTTCTGCGGTGCATAGAACAGAACGCGATCCCCATCATCAATTATAACGACGCCGTATCCGAATCGGAAAACCGCAGGCTGGAACTTGCGGCGCTTTCCAAATCGCACGCGCGCGTCTACGAATGCGTGGACAACGACGAGACGGCTTCGCTCGTGGCGTGCCTCGTCAAGGCGGAGACCCTGCTCATTCTTACGAGCGTGGACGGAATTTATACCGATCCGCACGACGCCGAAAGCCTGATCCCCGAAATACGGGGCAAAGATGCGTACGAACTTGTCGAAAATATCGAAAATTATAAAAAATACTGCGACGGCGCTTCCCGCAAGGGCGCAAACGGCGCAAAGGCGAAACTCGAATACGTGAAAGACGCCGCCGCGCAGGGAACGAAAGTCATCATCGCAAACGCGAAATATCCGATCAAAAGCATTCTGGCAGGGCAGGTGCGCTGCACGAAAATTTATATCGGTTAAACCCGAAAAAAACCAAGGAGCACCAAAAGTATGAATCGGCAGCAAAAACATGCAAGGGCCAAACTGATCCTGAAAATCGTTGGACCGATCGTGGCGGCGGCGGGACTCACATTGACGATCATCTGTTTCGCGGATCTGTTTTCCTCCGTAGCGGACGGCAAAGGGTTACCCGACCTGTTCTGGTTCGGATTTATCGGCCTGCCCCTGTTGGGGATTGGCATAGCGCTGACCATGTTCGGATACAGAAAGGAACTTGTGCGCTATATAAAAAACGAGACGGTGCCCGTTATCAACGAGGCGGCAGCAGAAATTGCGCCCGCCGCGAAAATCACCGCGGCAGCGGCAAGCGAAGGATTTTCAGCAGACGACATCCCCTGCCCCGCATGCGGAGAAAAGAACAGAAAAGACGCAAAATTCTGCAAATCCTGCGGAAATGCCCTGCAAAAGGCCTGCCCTTCGTGCGGGGAAACGATCGATGCGGAAAGCAAATTCTGCGATCATTGCGGAAAGCAAATTTAACGCGCATATCTTAACTTAAAAGCTGAAAGCGCCTCTGCATACAGCAGAGGCGCTTTTCATATAAAATAATACGGAGGCAAAGGACTGCTCCTCTGCCTCCGCTGAATATAACTGAAAAATTTCCCTTTTTCAAATTATACGCGAGATTATACGACGCCCTGCGCCATCATCGCTTCGGCGACCTTTTCGAAGCCCGCGATGTTCGCACCGACGACGTAGTTGCCCTCAAAACCGTACTTCTTCGCCGCCGCGTCGATATTTTTGAAGATATTCGCCATAATGCCCTTGAGTTTGGCATCCACTTCTTCGAAAGACCAGAACAGCCTGCCGCTGGACTGCGCCATTTCGAGCGCGGAAGTCGCAACGCCGCCCGCATTTGCCGCCTTGCCGGGCAGGAACACGACGCCGTTTTTCTGGAAAACTTCCGTCCCCGCGAGCGTCGTGGGCATGTTCGCGCCCTCGCCTACGAGTTTCACGCCGTTTTTGACCAGAATCTTGGCGGATTCTTCGTCCAGTTCGTTCTGCGTGGCACAAGGGAGCGCGACGTCGCATTTGACCGTCCACACGCCTTTGCAGCCTTCATGATATTCCGCACCCTTCACGCGCGCAGCATATTCTTTGATGCGACCCCTTTCGACCTCTTTGATCTGTTTGACGACAGCAAGATCGATGCCATTTTTATCGTAAACGTAACCGTTGGAATCGCTCATCGTGACGACCTTTGCGCCCAACTGCTGCGCTTTCTGGCAGGCGTAGATCGCGACGTTGCCCGATCCGCTGATCGCAACCGTTTTGCCCTTCAGCGTGTCGCCCTTGCTCTTGAGCGCCTCTTCGGTGATATAGACGAGGCCGTAACCCGTTGCCTCTGTGCGGACGAGCGAGCCGCCGTAGGTGAGCCCCCTGCCCGTGAGGACGCCGACGTGCTCGTCGCGGATCCTCTTATACTGGCCGAACAAATAGCCGATCTCTCTGCCGCCGACGCCGATATCGCCCGCGGGAACGTCCGTATCCGCGCCGATGTGACGGTACAGTTCGGTCATGAAACTCTGGCAGAAACGCATGATCTCGTTATCGCTCTTGCCTTTCGGGTCGAAGTTGCTGCCGCCCTTGCCGCCGCCGATGGGAAGGCCGGTAAGGCTGTTTTTGAAGATCTGCTCGAACCCCAAAAACTTGATGATGGAAAGGTTGACGGAAGGGTGGAAACGCAGGCCGCCCTTATAAGGACCGATGGCGCTGTTGAACTGCACCCTGTACCCCTTGTTGACCTGTACTTTGCCCTGATCGTCTACCCAGGGAACGCGGAACATGATCACCCTTTCAGGCTCGACAAGGCGTTCCAAAAGCCCCGCCTTTTCATACTGCGGGTTGGCTTCGATCGCCGCTTCGAGGCTGTGCAACACTTCCGTTGCCGCCTGATGAAATTCCGGTTCGTTCGGATTCTGCTCTTTGATGCGAGCAAGCACGTTTTCTACATAAGACATACGGAAAAACTCCTTTATTTTTATTTCCATATTCTATTTTAACAAAAACGAATCAATTTTGCAAACATATATCCGAACAACTGCTATTAAATAATTTTATATTTATTATAATTGCAGTTTATGAAAACAGCCTGTGCGCACTGCCGATCAGTTCGCGTTCGGTCGTATTCAATCCGCGCAGAGAGGAAAGCCCCGCGATCATCTCGTCGAGCGCGTCGGAAAACGCATTTGCATCTTGCACAGACACGGCGCGGCGCGCGAGTTTTTCGCCCGCCGCAGCGCGGAGAGCAAATTCTTCCGGAAAGGCGCCCCTTACTGCGGCAACGGCCGCCGCGCGCAACGGCTTTTCCGCCTGCTCAGATCTGCGCGGCGCTTCCCGATCGATACGGATCACCCGCGCCCCGCAAGCATTCCCCTGCAAAGCGGGAGACTCCTTTTTGCCGAACAGAATGGATACGAATATTTTTTTGATCTTTTTCATTTTTGCTTGTCCTCCGACTTTTTTGCTTGTCCTTTGCGTTTACGAGCCGATTATAGCAAATTAAACTTGACAACTATTGTCATATATATTAAAATATTTTCGGTAAATCCAAAAAATTTTATACGGGAGAGCGGTCATGAAATTTCAGGTTATGATAAAAATTTTATTTACCCTGCTCAAAAGGCGCAAAGTGAGCGCCGCTGCCCTTGCGGCGGAAAACGGCGTTTCCGAACGGAGCATCCGGCGGTATCTCGACGAACTGACGATATGCGGCATTCCGATAGATATTATACGGGGCAGATACGGCGGAATATGCCTGCCCGACACATTCCGTCTGCCCGAAAATTTTTTCACGAAAGAGGAATACGCCGCGGCGGTGAACGCGCTGGGCGCATTTTACGAGCAGATGCGCGACGAAGCCGCTGCCGGCGCGCTGGAAAAATTGCAGTCACAGCAAAAATCCGAACAAAAAAATCTGACCCTTTCGGGCAACGTGCTCGTGGACAGCGGCACGTGGGGGGATGTATATGATTTTTCGGAAAAACTGCGCGTCTGCGAACGCGCCACGGAAGAGAACGACTGCCTTGACCTGCTGTATATCGACCGCGGAGGCGCGGAAAGCAGGCGGATCGTGGAGCCGCATCTTTTGGTATACAAACAAAACGTATGGTATGTGTACGCCTTTTGCAGAAAGCGGCAGGATTTCCGCCTGTTCCGCGTCGCAAGGATCAAAAGCGCGCGCGTTACGGGCGAAAAATTTGAAAAGCGCGCGTTCGACAGGGAGAGCATCCCCTTAAAATTTACCTTTGAAAAGACGGAACTGACAGACGTGCGGTTTTCCGTAACGAAAAAAGCCCTCCCCGATCTTGAGGAGTGGCTGGGAATCGACCATATTAAAATTTCGGGCGAAGAGATCCTGGCAGAGGCGACCCTGCCTGCGGGAGAGGTTTTGCTGTCGAAAATTTTAAGTTTCGGAAACGATCTCCGCGTGCTGTCGCCGTCGATGCTCGCGGACGAGGTGAAGGCCCGCGCAGAAAAAATTTGCAGACAATACGATTCAAAATAAAGCACAGGGCGGAAGGAAAAATTCCTTCCGCCCTGTGCTTTTCATATCCTTTACCCCCTTCTGTCTCCGTCAGTCGGATCTTTCGACTTCTTTTTTACCCCATAAACCTCGAACATTGGCTGCTCCGTCAAAAAATCATCAAAACTGTTTAAGTTTTTTCTATATAATCTATTACGGATAATTTTAATATCACATGCTACCATCAAAACAAAACGTGCCCCCAACCAACTTAACCATACGATAAACAAATCCGTAGCAAATGCAATCAGCCATAATATAAAATCCATCGCCTCTGCCTCTTTAAAAAATTCTGTTTCCCCTAAAAGAAGAGGTTCAAATATGTAATCAAAAGCCACCAAAAAGGCCCATATGATTGCGGCTATATTTACGACGCTCCTTAAAAAGTGCAACGGGCGATCAAGTTTTTCAAACATATTTCACCTCAAAACAAATTTTTTGATTAAATTATTTAATCATAGCTATAATTATAAATTAAATTTTTTAATAAGTCAATTATTTTGATTAAATATTCTGATAATATAATATCAGGAGCATAGAAATGATCAGATTATTTGAACTGAGGAGCGGAAAAAAACTTTCGCAGCGAAACGTAGCCAGTCAATTGAACATTACCCAAGCGACCTATCATAACTGGGAAACCGGAATTACGCAACCATCACTTGAACAGCTTATCGCTCTTTCCAAATTGTTCGGGGTTTCTGTCGATTATATGATCGGGAACTCAGACGACTTCGGCATTATTAAAACGCAACAATCCCTTTTACCTGAACAAGAAAATTTACTCAATAAATTTGAATTGCTTAAACCCGAAAATAAACACGCTTTACTCTCTTATTTGAATTATCTGCTCGAACATAATTAAAAAGCGACGGTGTCCTACCGTCGCTTTTTTATTTTCCGTTCCGTTTTTTCTCCCCGTCCGATTTTTCAGAGCCTTCTTCCGCGGGTTCGGTTTCTGAATTTTCGGAAAGTTTTTTGGCCATTTCAATGAGGCGCTCTTCGGAAAAATCTTCGGTTAAAGATGCGAGTTTTCCGTATGCGAGTTTATCGTGGTGAATGGTCATGGCGGCCTCCTTTCAATCCTCTGCGGGGATCCCGCAGGGATGGCAGGCGCGGCCTTCGGCGCGCGCTTCGCCCGCTACGATCGCGTAAAAACGATACCCGCCCGAAAAATTCAGGCAGTCGAACCCGTGCCCCATCAGCATGCGGCAGGCGATATAACTTCTAAGACCGCTCTGACAGTTTACGTATATCCGTTTATTCCGATCCAATTCGCCGAGACGGGGCCGAAGTTCGTCGACGGGAATATTGACCGCGCCGGGGAAATGCCCTGCCGCAAACTCCTGCGGCGTACGCACGTCGAGCAGAAAAGCGTCTTTTTCTCCGTACACTTTCGGAAGGTCTTTCCAGTGGAACTGCTTTACGCCCTGCCGCACGTTCTCGGCAACATACCCTGCCATATTGACGGGGTCTTTTGCGGAAGAATACGGCGGCGCATAGCAAAGATCGAGATCCTGAAGGTCCGCTGCGGTCATGCCCGCACGCATTGCCGCCGCAAGCACGTCTATCCGCTTTTCGCTGCCCTCGTACCCCACTGCCTGCGCGCCGAGCAGTTTGCCGCTTTCAGGCGAAAACAAAACTTTCAGCGTCATATTTTTCGCGCCAGGATAATACGTGGCGTGATTGGGAGAAAACAGGACGACCCGATCGAAATTCAGCCCGACAGCCTCGGCGCCGCGCTCGGAAAGCCCCGTAAATGCGGCGGTCATATCGAACACTTTGAGCACGGAAGAGCCCGCCGCGCCCTTATATTCGCTCGCAATGCCCGCAATGTTGTCCGCCGCAATGCGGCCCTGTTTGTTTGCAGGCCCCGCAAGGGAGACGAGAGCATCCGCGCCCGCCGAATTTTTTACCTGCACGGCATCGCCCACGGCGTAAATATCGGGATCGGAGGTGCGCATGTGCGCATCCGTAAGGATGGCGCCCTTGATACCGAGGGACAGCCCCGCTTCCTTTGCCAATCGCGTATCGGGCGTAACGCCCACCGCCATGACCGCAAAGTCGGCAAAAAGATCTCCCTTGTCCGTGCCGACGCACAGGCCGCCTTTTTCGGAAAAGCCCTGTACTTTGCAGTTCAGCCGAAGATCGAGGCCCTTTTCACGAAGGTGCGCGTGCAGGATACAGGCCATATCGTAATCGATCTGCGGAAGGACTTGTCTGCCCCATTCGACGAGGGTGACCGAAATGCCCCTGTGCATGAGGTTTTCCGCCGTTTCCAGGCCGATGAATCCGCCGCCGACCACGATCGCGCGCGCGGGATTTGCGCTGTTGATAAAATCGTCGAGCGCGAAGGTATCTTCTACGGTGCGGAGCGTAAAGACCTTTCCCGAATCCGCGCCCGAAACGTCGGGTACGAGCGCTTTCGCGCCGGGAGAAAGGATCAGTTTGTCGTACGGTTCGAGATATTCAGAGCCGTCTGCAAGCCTTTTTACGCGGACGCACTTTTCGCCGCGCAGGATCTCGACAGCCTCGTTTTTCACGCGCACGTCCACGTTGAAACGGGATCTGAAACTTTCGGGCGTCTGCAGCGTGAGCGCGCCGCGGCGCGTAATGACGCCGCCGACGTAGTAAGGCAGTCCGCAGTTTGCATACGAAACATAGCCGCTCCGCTCCAGAACAACGATCTCTGCGGATTCATCCAGCCGGCGGAGCCTTGCCGCCGCCGTGGCGCCGCCCGCGACGCCGCCGATAATAACTACTTTCATACTAAAAACTCCTCCCTGTTCTGATTCGATCATCCCAGCGCGACGTCGAGCAGCATCATCACGAGAAACCCGACGATCACGCTCGCCGTGCCCGCGTGCGAATGTTCGCCCAAATGCGCCTCCGGTATCAGTTCTTCGACGACGACGTAGATCATGGCGCCGGCCGCAAAAGAGAGGACCCACGGCATGATACCCTGCACCGTACCCGCCACGAGTACGGCAAGGATCCCGAAAACCGGCTCTACGACGCCGGAAAGCGCGCCGCACAAAAACGCGCGCCGCTTGCCCGCGCCCGACGAGCGCAAAGGAAGGGACACCGCCGCGCCTTCCGGAAAGTTTTGCAGCGCCATGCCGATGGCGAGCGCAACCGCGCCCGCAAGCGCGGCCGTTTCGTTCATCGCCGCGGCGGCAAAGGCAAGCCCGACCGCCATGCCTTCGGGAATGTTATGCAAAGTGACCGCAAGTACGAGCATGGTCGGCTTTTTCAGATGAGAAGGCAACCCTTCCGGTTCGTCGCTGCCGATATGCTGATGCGGCAGAAGCCTGTCGAGCAACAGCAGAAACAGGGCGCCCGACGCAAAGCCGATCCCCACAGGAAGCAGTTCGTTATGCCCCTGTTCCCTTGCCGCCTCCATCGCGGGAATCAGAAGAGACCATACAGAGGCCGCGATCATTACGCCCGCCGCAAAGCCTAAAAATATTTTCTGCATTTTGGGCGACATGTCCTTTTTGAAAAAGAACACCATCGCCGCGCCCAGAACGGTTGCAAGGCAGGTCGCGCCCGTACCGATCAGGGCGAACAGCAATTCTCGTCCTAACATTTATTTTCCTTTTATGAAACGCTCAGCGTCCGCAGCCGTGAGAGCCGCAACCGCCCTGCGCGGAAGAGCCGCAATGATGTTCATGCGACCCGCAGTCGTGCCCTTTCTCTTCATGATGCGAGCATTTTGCATCCGGATCGTAGGCAAGGGCGCCTGCCAGAAATTCTTCGGCGCGCGCATCCGCATCGCCCGAAACGCCCGGATAAACGGCGATGCCCGCCTCTTTGAGCGCAGCGATCGCGCCGCCGCCGATACCGCCGCACAGGAGCGCCTCCACGCCCCGCGCCTGCAAAAAAGCCGCCAGGGCACCGTGCCCCGCGCCGTTCGTCGGGCAGGTCTCCGCCTTTACGATTTTACCGCCCTCCGCATCGTATATCCTGAACTGTTCACAGTGGCCGAAATGCTGAAAAACTTTGCCCTCTTCGTAGGGTACTGCAATTTTCATGATCTTATACTTCCTTTCATTATTGACATTATTTTACCGCTGCAAAAAGAGATTGTCAACAAATCCGCCCGATGAAAAAAGAAAATGCGGATTTACGTTTTCTATGCCGAAAATCGGCAACATACGTAAATCCGCGCTTAAAGTTTCAGCTGAAACCAAAACCCCGTCAATCCATCCCGAAACAAAAAGGGTCGCAAGTAAAATCGTGAATGGCATATTCGCACAAAGCATTTTTACCGATTGATGCTGCATCGGACACCCAAAGCAAGAAGTCGTTTTCGGATCTCTTTCAGATGATCGGAAGTTACCGACCAATTTTTATTTCCGCCGTAAGGAATGCCGAGTGCGCTATACTTTGATTCTCCGTATTGTCTGTAAGAAAAAATTTCTACACCACGGCAGTTTTTCAGCGCATGATAAATTTCCGCAATCTTTTCGATATGTTTTCCGTCGGTATTCAATCCGTTGAGTAAAATACAGCGAATCAGCGTTTTTCCCCCGAGCCTGTCCGCTGCGAACAGGTTATCAATTATTTTGCGATTGGATACGCCGGTATATTTTCTGTGCCTTTGCTCATCCGTATCTTTGATATCCCATAAAAAAAGATCAGTGTTCCCGACAAGGGGCAATATAAACTTTTCGTCAAAATACCCGCACGTTTCCATTGCGGTATGCAACCCGCGCGACTTTGCGGATTTCAGCAGTTCGATCGTCTTTTCGCCATGAAACATCGGTTCCCCGCCGGAAAGCGTAATACCGCCTGTCTTTCCATAAAACGCCCTGTCCTTTTCCGCCTCTTCCAAAATATTTTGGATACGCATGCGGATACCCTGTATTTCCAGTGCGCCCGTAGGGCAACTTTCCGCGCAACGCATACATTCCGAGCATAACTCTCTTTTCAAAATATGCTTTGGTTGAAATACATGTACCTTATCCGGGCATACTTGTTCACAGATTCTGCAACCAATGCACAGAGACGGCGTATAGAAAAATTCCGCTCCGGAACTTTGCGATTCGGGATTATGGCACCATCTGCACCGAAGCGGACAGCCTTTGAGAAAAATGACGGTTCGCAGCCCCGGCCCGTCATGCGAACAAAACCTCTGTATTTTGAGTACGGGAATCTCGTCCCTCTGTTCAGACATTCTGCTCCGTTCTCCCGATAATCATATCCTGCCACTCCCGAGTGAGCGTGATAAACCGCGCATTCCAACCGGAAACGCGCACGGAAAGCGTTTTATATTCTTTAGGATTTTGTTGCGCATTGCGCAATGTCTGTGCGCTCACGGCATCGATTTGCAAAAAATATCCGCCCAGTTTCACAAAGCCGCGGAGCAGAGACTTCAAAGACGAAATCCCCCCTTCTCCGCTCAATGCCTGCGGAGAAATTTTGAGATCAAGAGCGGCACCCGTAACCATTTCGGAAAGATCTGCCCTGCAGTAAGATCGGATCACCGCTGTAACGCCCTCCGTATCCGTACCCGGCGAAGGTGACGCATTGCCCGCGAGCACTGCACCCGCCCGGGTGCCCTCCGCCGCCGCAAGGCGGTTCTGCGCCCATCCGATCTCCCTGCCGAATGTAGATACGCCTGCAGGAAAAAAACAGTTCCCCCTCTTATCCCATCTCCTGCACGCAAGAGCAAAATCATGCAACAGGGCGGCATAAATCCTGTCGACCTCTTCATTATCCGTACCGTAGTAGTGAAGTGAAGCCGCATAACTGCGCAAAAGATCGTTTCCGCGCCAATTCTCGCGCAAAACGTCCATAAATTCCGCAAATGAGATTTTCTTTTCGTCGAATACCAATTTTTTGATCGCATACAGGCTGTTGACCGTATCGGCCACACCGCCGATGTGCGGGGAAAATACATTGTATTCGGGTCCGCCTTCATAATAAGAACGCGCCTTTTCGATACACCCCCGTTCAAACAGTGACACGACGGAACAGGGCGCAGCCGTTTTCCATTCGCCGCAAGGCGCATTGATTTCCGGCCCGCCGAATGCCTGCGAAATAGACTCGTAAATCTGTTTCACCTGATCGTTCAAATCGGAGACGTATGCTTCATACAGGCTTTCAAATGAAGAAAATTCCCTGTTGCGGTAACCGTTCAGCGTTTTTTTCTGTAACAAAGCGAGCGAATCGAAAGGGATGTAAATAAAAAACGATTTTCCCGGAATTTGCACTTCCCAACACCCGTCGTTTGCAAAATTTTGCGCATCTTCTGACGGGTATCCGTATGCCGTAAGGGACTTCAAAATCAATGTCTCGTTGTAAACCGCCACGACCCCGCCGCCATGCCGCATCACTTTGGAAACTTTACGCAGCAGCCTTTCCGGAGTATTTTCATGCAGGCGAACCGTGATCGGAAAATCAGAAATCCCCAGTTCCTCCACAATATCCAATACAAGATAGGTAACTTCGTTTGCGACCTCCCTGCCCTGCATATCAGTTCCGGCGAGAATAATATTCTGATAATGCTGTGCATCACCGTTTGAAGGAGGCGTATCTTTGAGAATCCATTCCGTCCCCTTGATAAAAAATGAGGCGAGAATCTCCCTTGCACGGTTACGGGTCAAAATGCCGCTTTCCAGATCCCTTTTCAAATAATCGCCCAAAAGCACATCCAGTCTTCCGATTCCCGGCCAGTTTCCGCAGAGACGGACAAAAGAAAATACAAACCACACAGATTGTACCGCTTCATGAAAATTGCGCGCAGGATGAAAAGGGACTTGTTGCAGATTGCGGTAAATTTCAGGCTTTTCTTTCTCAACCTTCTCAAGATAGCGCTGATGATAAATTCGCATTGCCGAAATCACGTTCAAAAGGCTTTTCAAAAAACGGGTCTGCCGATTTGAAAGTGTTTTATCTTCAAGCCGCTCGGCAATTTTTTGTCTGTAACTGTCTATCCCGAACCGAAGTGCAGTTTCATAATCGATGGTAAGGTGACTCACGCTCGAAAATATTTTCTCCCCTTTAAAATAAGCGGGGATAACGTGGCCGATTGCCGCCCCCAGCGTCGCCGAACCGGAAATCAATTCTTCTTCGCACACGCGAAGAGGCGCTTTTTTTGCAATCTCCGTAACCATGAAATCGTACTTGTCTAAATCGTCGTACTCGTTGAAATGTTCATTCTCGATTTCGATATCAGGCGTTTTCATCGCCTCTTCTCCGTATTTTCCGCGCATGGATTCATCTGCCCACCTGCGAATCTTTGCCGGAAGACGGACAGGGCGTTTACTGTCCGATGACGTAAAAAACTCCATATTGCTCCTTTAAAATCACGAATTTTTATTTTCTAATACTATTTTATTGATCATATCATCAATTTGCATTGACTAAATCCTCATTTTTTTGTATTATATTATCATATGGGGGGGGATAACCGCATGATCATTTCGGATATAAAAATCGAAAGTCTTTCGGCAAACGGGTTTTCACACAGCGCGGAAGGAATACACCAGATAAAATTTTTGCCTTTTCTTTCCGTTGTACAGGCAACGGAAGGAAGTTATGACATCCGGATCGGCAACTCACCCACTTTTTCAACAGGGGAAAACGGCATTTTTATTGCCCCTGCAAACGCCTTGCAGGAGATCACCCATCACGACGGAAAAGAGGGCAATATGCAGGCGCATTGGGTGTTTATCGACGCCATAGTGAACGGAGAATACCGATTCGATGAAATTTTCACCTTTCCTGTGATTCTCGATGCTGCTTATAACGAAGAAATTTCTATGCTCACCGAAAAAATCCGTTCCCCCAAAAATATCTTTCAGAAAAAGCAAGCGGCATACAGACTTCTGGAAATCCTTGCAGCGGAAGGCAGGGAACGAAAAAACGGTCTGCACCCGATTCATACGAAAATAGAAACTTTCGTAAAGTCTCATTTTATGGAAGATATACGTGCCGAAGATCTTGCCAAACATCTTTTTTGCTCTGTCCCGCAAGTATTCAGATATACGCACAAATATTTCGGGCTTTCCCCTGCAAATTATATCAACGGAATACGGCTGCAACAAGCGGAAATCAAACTCCGCACTTCGAATAAAACCGTAACGGAAATCGCTTTTTCCTGCGGGTTTAGCGACAGTGCCTATTTTTCCAAACTTTTCAAAAAAAATTATGCCCAATCCCCTTTGCGCTACCGCAGGGAGCATTTTGAAAAAATTGATTGAACTCCCAAATACTTTTCTTTCAACATACTGCAATCACAAATTCGTTTGCCTGACAGAAACAAAGGGTAGGCTTGATATAAATATGCACCCCAAAAGTTGGACAGACTTTTGGGGTGCATATCACTTTTTATTTTCAATTTACGGCACAAGAATTTTTTAATTTTCCAAAAATGATGATCAGTTTCCTTTTCTTTGCGGAATAAGCACGTTTGCAATAAACTTTCTGTACCCGCCGCTGCCGTGGTTGACGGCGCGCGAGACGCGGGATAAGGTCGCGGAAGAAATATCCGTTTCCAAAATGATCTCCGCATACGTTTTTCCTTCGATCAGCAGTTTTGCCGCCGCGGCACGCTGAGAAAGTTGTTCCAATTCCTGGTAGGTGCACAGATCTTCCAGAAGAAGGCGCACGTCTTCCTCCGTTCTGCAGTTGAGGAAAGCGCCGTACAGCACCGGCGAAAAATCCTTTTTCATCGGCTCACCCCCGTCAGATCTCTTCCAGCGACTTGGAAAGGAAAGCGCGCGTCTTTTCGCTTTTGGGGCTGCCGAACACCTCTTCGGGCGTGCCCTCCTCTTCGATCACGCCGTCCGCCATGAAAATAACGTGATCGGCGACGTTTCTTGCAAATTCCATCTCGTGGGTGACAACGATCATCGTGCTGTCTGCCGATTTCAGGCTTTTGATCACCTTGAGTACCTCGCCCGTCAGTTCCGGATCGAGCGCGGACGTCGGTTCGTCGAAACAGAGGATGTCGGGATTGAGCGCGAGGGCGCGGGCGATCGCGACGCGCTGCTGCTGGCCGCCCGAAAGTTCGTAGGGGTACGCATTCCGCTTTTCCGACAACCCCACCCGCACGAGGAGGGATTCCGTCTTTTCCGCTATGCGCGCTTTCTGTCCGTTTTTGATATCCGCTAAAACTTTTTTCTGTTCGGCTCTTTTTGCCGCGCGCTCTTCTTTCGGGAGAGCGCGCGCTTCCGCCGCAAATTCTGACTTGATGCGGCGGAATTCACGCTTTGCCAGAAGCATCTGCGCGAGCGCAACATTTTTATACACGGTATATTGCGGAAACAGATTGAAAGACTGAAATACCAGCCCGAAATGCAGGCGTTTTTGACGGATCTCCCGCTCTTTGGTCTGCTTTTTGTCCGCAGCGTCGAACAGCCGTTCGCCGCTCAGGGAAAGGGAGCCTTCGTCGGGGATTTCGAGAAAATTCAGGCATCTTAAAAGGGTCGTCTTACCCCCGCCAGACGAGCCGATGATGGCGAGCACTTCTCCCTTTTCGAGCGTGAAAGAGATGCCTTTGAGCACTTCGTTGTCGCCGAATTTCTTTTTATAATTGTTTACTTCGAGAAAGGACATCGTTTATACCCTGAAATAGTTGAGTTTCTTTTCCAAAAACCCGAAAAGGAGAGTGAGGATCCCGACAAAAATCAAATAATATACAGCCGTATAGAAAAGAGGCCATATTAACCCTTCTGCCGCATAATCATAAGCCACTTTCAAAATTTCTGCTACCATAATTACACGAGCCAAAGCAGTATCTTTTACGAGCGTTATTATTTCATTTGACATAGGTGCGAGGATGCGCTTTACGACCTGCAGAAGCACGACGCGGAAAAAGATCTGCACGCGCGACATGCCAAGCACCTGCCCCGCCTCGTACTGGCCTTTAGATATGCTTTCGATCCCGCCGCGAAAAATCTCAGAAAAATAACAGGCATAATTAACGACAAATGCAGCAATAACAGCAGTTATCCGAGGCAGGAAAGGTGCTTGGAACAAAAGCGCCGGACCATAATAGACAGCAATCACCAATAACATCAAAGGTGTTCCGCGCACAATCCAGATAATCGTTTTTAGGACTGATCGCAACGCCTTTATCTTCGACATTGAACCAAAAGATAAAAGCAACCCCAAAGGCAATGAAATTAATAGCGTAAGAAAAAATATCGAAAGCGTTATTTTGAATCCATTCAGAAGATTCAAAGATACTTCAATAAACTCATTCATAATTTTTAGGCTATATATTTGTCATATAATGCTTCGAGGGTTCCGTCCTCTTTATATTGTGCAATTAAATTATTAATCTTTTCACAAAGGCGGGTATCTATCTTGCGCATACCAATTCCATACTCCTCTTTTTCAAAACCAATGTCAGTATAGGTCAAGGATGCGGAATAATCCGTCCCAGGAGAAGTCATTGCTTTCGCCATTGTAACGTCTACCACTGCAACTTCCGACGTGTTGGCAAATACTTCCAAAAAAGCATCTCTTTGTGCCGAGCACTCCACTTTTGTTACATCCTTAAGCGCTTCGTTTTCAGAAATAAGCGTGTCCGCCGCAGATCCTTTTTCGTAAGCAATCGAAGATGCCTTGGCCAAATCTTCAACACTCTTAAATTTATTCGCAGAATCCTTTTTTACAACGATTACCTGCTGATTTTCTAAATAGGGATCCGAAATCAAAATTTTTTCTTTCAATTCATCCGTAATCGTCATGCCATTCCATATTAAATCAATCTCGCCAGCATTGAGAGAAGTCTCTTTACTATTCCAATCAATTTCAATAAATTTCGGATTATATCCTAAATCGGCACAAACTTTTTGCGCAAATTCAGTGTCATGACCAACGAATTTATTGTTCTCGTCAAAATAATTCATAGGTTCATATTTTGTATAACCTATTTTAAGCGTATACCCTTCTGTTTCGGGAATCGGTTCAATTTTCCCGCAAGCGGTGAAAACCGAAAGCCCGCATACGCCGAGGACCAGCGTGAGCATCAGTGCCAGTAATTTTTTCATACATTTCTCCTTCCGCCGAAATCCGGCGCCATTGTTCTGCTCTAAAGCCGCACAAAAAACGGCCGTCAGAATCGTTTACCCGCACATTATACTTTATTGCGCTAAATTAGTAAAGTGATTTTAACGGATTTTTTCATAAAAACGCAAAAAAGCCGCCCGATTGGCGGCTTTTTGAAAAATTTATTCGTGGCGTTCGTCCGAATCGAAAATTTCGCAGAACTTTCCCATGACGGAGGGCGGCTCTTTGCCGAGATACAGATGCGTCGTATCCCCGAAAACGGAACAGCGGAACTGCGCGATCCCCTTTTCCCGCTCTTCGCTGAACAGCACGGTGACGGAAGAAGGCGCCGCAAAAAAATGCTGCAAGAGCGGTACGGGCGACATGTTGAAAAGGTGCGACAGCAAGATCCCCGTAATGCCCAAATGGCAGAAAAACACCAACGTGTCGCGGTTGGATCCGGTCACCTCGTAAACCATCCCCTTCCGGCGGTATCCGTGCGCTTCAAGAACGCGATCCAGCCCCTGCGCGGCCTCGGCATACGCTTCGGGCACACGGCTTGCGCGGATAAAGGGAAGGTTCAGCCAGTCGTTTGCAGAATACAGTGCGGGATACTTTTCGATAAAGCGGGGCGGAAAATCCCAGACGAGATGCTCTTTTCCCGTATCCGGCATAAGAACGGGCACGGTAAACTCTTTCAGCCATGCGCACGTTTCGCCCGTGCGGCCGATGCGGGATAAAGTTGCCTGCGCGGTTTTCTGCGCTCTGCCGAGCGGGGAAATATAAATATCCGTGATCTGCTCTTCCGCCAGTTTTTCGGCGAGAAGCGCGATTTCCCGCTCTCCCTTTTCGGTGACGGAATCGCGCGCGTAATCGGGATCGCCGTGGCGGATAAAAATCAGTCTCATGCGCCTTTCCCTCTATCCCCTGTACTCCGCGGCGAGTTGCCCGAACGCGGGCAAAGCGCGCGCGATCATATCGGGCGAAACGCAGTAGGCGATGCGCACGTATCCTTCGCACCCGAAATCGTCGCCGGGAACGAGCAGAAGGCCGTATTTTTTTGCCCGTTCACAGAAAGCGTTCGCATCCGCTTCGGGCGATTTGACGAACAGATAGAACGCTCCGTCCGGCTGTACGCACGTGAACCCGTACCCTCTGAGGGCGGAAAGAAGCGTGTCTCTGTTCTTTTCGTAGACGGAAACGTCGGAAACGGCGCCCTGACAGCGGGCGATCAGTTTCTGAAAGAGCGCGGGTGCGCACACGTAGCCCAGCGCCCTGCCCGCGCCGCAAACGGCGAGGTACAGTTTTTTTGCGTCCTCCATTTCGGGACAGACGAAAATATACCCGATGCGCTCGCCCGGAAGAGAGAGAGATTTGGAATAAGAGTAACAGACAAAGGTATTCCGATAATATTTCGTGAGATACGGCACCTTTACGCCGCCGTAAACGAGTTCGCGGTAAGGTTCGTCCGTGACGATATAAATGGGCCTGCCGTACTGTCGGGACTTTTCCCCGAGCAGGGCGGAAAGTTTTCTGATCGTATCTTCGTTATATACGACGCCGCTCGGATTGTTGGGCGAATTGACGAGCACTGCGGCCGTCTTTTCGTTGACCGCCTTTTCCAACAGGGCAAAATCGATCTGAAAGGTATCGGGATCGGACATGAGCGGCACGAGTTTCGCACCGGCAGTCTCCGTAAATACCCTATATTCGGTAAAAAAGGGCGCAAACGCGATCACTTCGTCTCCCGCATTGCAGATAGCAGAGAGCGTGATCGTAAGGGACGCCGCCGCGCCGCACGTCATATAAATAAGATCGGGATCCGTCTTTACGCCGTGCGTTGCCGCGATATAGTCTGCGATCGCTTTCCGCACGGAAAAATCCCCCTGCGCGGAGGTGTAGCCGTGCAGAGCGGCGGAATCTTTCGTTTTCAGAAGGTCCTCCAGCGTTTCGGTGACGATCGCGGGAGGATTGACGCTCGGATTGCCGAGACTGAAATCGAACACGTTTTCCGCGCCCACTTCGGCGGCGCGCTTTTTGCCGAATTCAAAAATTTCGCGGATGACGGACCGTTTGCTGCCCAAGGCGTACATTCTTTGGTTCATATTTCTCCTTGCCCGACGGATATGTGCGGGCTTTTGCTTTTATTTTTTCCGTATCATTATATCACAAACGTTATGAAGATACAAGCCGATGGCGGTTTATTTGAGGATAAAATAGCCGCCGAACGTGCGATCGCTTGACAAAAACCGCAAAAAAATTTATACTCATGCAGAGAAATTTTTCAGGGAGGATGGCGCGATGATCGAAAAAATCGTCCAACTGCTGGACGAAAACAGGACAGACGACCTGGTTGCGGCGATCGAAGGCTTAAAGCCGGAAGAACTCGCCGAGATCCTCGAAAAACTCGAGGGAGAACGTCTGACAAAATTTTTCGACTGTCTGGACAAGGAAGAGGCCGCGGACGTATTCGTCCTGCTCGACAAAGATACCCAGCAGCAACTGCTGAAAGACTTTTCGGACGTAAAACTGCAGGAAGTATCCGACGAAATCCTCGACGACGACGTCAAGGACATCCTCGAAAGCATGCCCACGGAAGTCGTGCATCAGGTCCTGCTGAAAGCACCGCCCGAAACGCGTAACGACAAGATCGTCGAGATCGTAAACTTTCTGGAAGAAAAAAAATTCGCGCAGTTGAAGCCCCTTCTTGCCGAACTGGAACCTGCGGACCTTGCAGAAATTTTTGCGGAACTGAACGAGGAAGATCTCCCCATCGTGTTCCGGCTTCTGCCGAAAGAACTGGCGGCGGACACCTTCGTGGAGATGAACAGTTCTCAGCAGGAATTGCTCATCCGTTCCTTTTCGGATAAGGAACTCAAACTGATCCTCGACGAACTGTTCGTGGACGACACGGTCGACCTGATCGAGGAAATGCCTGCAAACGTCGTAAAACGCATACTCCTGCAGGCGGACAGCGAGACGCGCAAAGAGATCAACGAGATCTTAAAATATCCGAAAGACAGCGTCGGCAGCATCATGACGACGGAATGCATATCCCTGCGGATGCACATGACCGTAGAGCAATGCTTCAAAAAGATACGGGAACAGGCGATCGACAAAGAGACCATTTACACCTGCTACGTGACCGACGATATGAAAAAACTGCTCGGCATCGTTACGGTGAAAGATCTGCTTTTGCACGACTATTCGGAAAAAGTGGAATCTTTTATGGAGACCAACTTTATCTACGTCGATACGCTGACCGACAAGGAAGAGGCGGCGAACTATCTTTCAAAATACGACCTTCTCTCCATCCCCGTAGTGGATCAGGAAAACCTGCTCGTCGGCATCGTGACCGTCGACGACGCGCTCGACGTCATCACCGAGGAGGCAACGGAGGATATTTCCTTTATCAATTCCGTTACCCCTTCCGACAAGCCGTATCTGGAAACGAGCGTCGCCAAGATCTATATCCACCGCATCCCCTGGCTGCTGATCCTGATGATCAGCGCCACGTTTACCGGTTTCATCTTAAACACCTGGCAGGCGGGCCTAGGGCCCCTGCTTGTGGCGTGCGTGCCCATGATCATGGGTACGGGCGGCAATGCGGGCAGCCAGGCATCCGTTACCGTGATCCGAGGCATGGCGCTCGACGAAATACGGCCGAGAGACATCCTGAAAGTCATCTGGAAGGAACTGCGCGTCGCGGTGCTCGTGGCGATCTCCGTCGGTATCGTATGCTTTGCGAAACTGCAACTGATCGACGGTTTGATCTTCGGCGACAAATATCCCTTCTTTGACGCGCTGGCCGTTTCCGTTGCGATCGCCATTGCGGTGATCATGGCAAAAATCGTGGGATGCTGCATCCCGATCTTTGCAAAGACCATCCACGTCGACCCCGCGGTATTCGCGAACCCCTTTATTACGACCATCACAGACGTCGTTTCCCTGCTCATCTTCTGCGGCGTTGCGCTCGGCATATTCGGAAACGTGATATAACGGGTTTGTCAAAGGACCTGCCTTGGAAACGGCAGGTCCTTTTATTTTTTCCTCTTGCCCGAGCAATACCCGTTTTGCAACACATAAAAAGGAGCCGGTCGCGGCTCCTTTTTTGCTGTCTGATTATTTTCTCTTTTTGCGCTTTTCTTTCAGGCTCTGTTTCTGTTCGGCCTCGCCCCCGTTCTTGACGGATACGACTTTTTTATCTTTCGGCTTGATAAGAAGCAGTACCACGATGCCGATCAGGCACACGCCGCCGATGCACATAAACACGACGGACAGGATATTGTTCTGCAGCCAGTACGTTTCTCCGGGGAGAACGTCCGCTTCCGAACTTACGCTGATCACGACCGCTTCGTTTGCCGCGGCAGTCGTCATACCCTGGTCTTTCGCGCTTACGGTGATGCCGTAATAACCCGTTTCCTGAGGAATGAAAGACAGAGCGGAAGAAGGATTCCATGCATATACATTATCGCCGTAATCCTCATCCTCGTCCGCATTCTCCTCTTCGATCATGCGCCAGGTGCCGTATTCGCACTCGCCCGTTTCGGACATGTTCATGAGAGAATTTTTCAGATCCTCTTTGGAAATCGTCCTGCCGGCATACGATGCGTTTACTTCCAGATAATACAGTTTATATTCCTTTTTGATCTTGTTGTAATCGTCTTCAAGGGAGATGATCTCGAAACCGTCCGACGTATACGTCACGTCGATATAGCCGTCATCCGCTTCTTCCGGTTCTTCGATCGCCACGCCGTTGTACTTCACGGTAAAGGTAAAGGTGGGGATCTCCGCCAGATCCCAAACATTGGAAGAGGTGATCTCGGTCACGGGGATCGTCTGCGGTACGCCGTCTTTCAATTCGTGCGCGATAATCGCATTTCCGAACGTGTTTGTAGGCACGATACGGAATTCGTATTTGCCTTCTGCGGTCAGTTCGATCTCGAGTTCGTCATAAGCGAGTCCCGTAAGGCTCTGCGTATCCGACTTCGGCGTGCGGTAGTAGATATCGAACTGCATATCCGTGTACCCGCAGGTAGCGTCTGTAATATACGCTTTAAGAGAAGGGAGATAGAAGTACGCGCCCGAACCTACCTGAATGCTCGTCGTTCCGTCATCCTGCACGGCGGCCTGGTTTACCAATTTCTGATAATCGGCGATATCGTTCGCACCTACAGTAGAAGGATTGCCTTCCGCATCATTCTCGGCGGTCGTATCGTTAAACGTATAGGAAGGCGCCGCATCCGAATCGGGCTTGACCACTTTGATATAGCCGTAATCGTCTTCGATAAATCCGGAAGTATTGCCAGAATCGGACGCCGCGGCATACCATTCGATAAAGTAATAAGCGTCGTTGTCGCCGTCGTCAAGATTGAAGGCGACGCTCAGATACCCCGTCCCGTCCGAATCGATGGAAGGGAGATCCTTTTCAAAGAAAACAGCGTTCGAATCCATCCTCTCGTAGTTGGTATCTTCGCTGTCGATCGCAACGCGGGGATTTTCTGCATCGTAACCGTAATAATATCTCGTCGTGGTGACGGAACTGTCGAGCACGTCGATCACGACGTAATCGAAATCCAGTTCCGCGCCGAGCATGAACTGCCTGACGTCGCTGTTGACGACGAGAACGGGCGCTTCGGTATCCTCTACGCTGCCGCTGTCGTTGAGCGCGAGGCTCTGCCCGTTCAGCGAACGGATGACGAGCAACTGCTCCGTCTGCCCCTGCGCGAATTCGTCTACTTTGAAGGTGAGCGGCGTAATGGGCGTATCGGCCGTGGAAGCCGCATACTGTGCATAAAACTTACCGATATTTTCAAACACGCCGACGTTCGTGCCGTTTACCGTGACGGTATATTCGCCGTTCGACTCGCCCGTGAAAGCGACTTTGATAACGCTGACCTGAGACTCGCCTTCCGTGACCGTGTTTTCAGAAAATTCGTGGGATGTTCCGTCGTTGACGGAAGCCTTCAGCGCGCCGTTATCGACGGTAAAGGTGATCTTGTTGGAACTTTTGCCATCTTTGCTGGAAACGAACTGCCCCGCTTCCATCGTGACGGAAAAGGAATTGAAATGATATTCCGCGCCGAGGGAAAACTCTAATTCGAAATATTTTTCCGTTCCCTTGAAAAGGTCCGCCGCGGCATCCCCTTCCGGCTGTTCCGCCTGGTACCATTTCAGAGCGAGGTTCTTTCTGTAGTAAATACTGCTGCCCTCGTACAAATTATAGGCGACATACCCCTGGTCCGTCACGGAAGTTGCCGCAGTGGTGCCGAAAATATTGCTCGGCGTATATGTTGCGGCGTCTGCGCCGATCGGGGCCGAATACGCCAGCGTAAAACACAGCGCCGCCACGGCCAGCACGAATACCGCGAATAAACTGAGTAATTGAATTTTGAATTTCTTGATTCCCATCGTTGAAAACCGCTCCACGATTTTAATCGCAACGCCCTCCGCGTGCGCAGAGGGGCGCTTTTATGCCTGTACTTTTCTATTTTACACTTTGGCGTACTATTTGTCAATCGCATTTTTTCGCTTTCGCGCAAATTTTTGACAATTCGCCGCCCTTTTTACTCGTTTTTACAATACAATCACAATTCGAGCGCGGGCGAAAGATCGAATGCTTTCCACGGGATCCCGTCTGCGGGCGGTTCGAGCATGAATTTCATCCGTTCTTTCGTGACGGGATGGGTAAACGTGAGCGAATACGCCCAAAGCGCGAGATTGCCCTTTTTCGCGTTCGCACCGCCGTAACGCATGTCTCCGTACACGGGGTGAGAGATGCCCGCCATCTGTACGCGGATCTGATGCGACCTGCCCGTATGCAGTTTGATGTCCGCAAGGCAAAGCCCGCCCTTTTCCTGCAGGACCCTGTATTCGAGGGAAGCCAGTTTCGCCCCGTCGGTAGTCGGCGGGCAGAGATAAACCATATTGTTTACGGGATTTTTTTTGAGATAATTGACCAGTTTCGCCTGCGGCGGTTCGGGAGTGCCCACAAGCACGGCGAGATATTTTTTTTCAAAGTCTCCGCTCTTCATCTGCTCGGAGAGCCTGCCCGCCGCCTTGCTCGTCTTGGCAAACACCATCACACCGCCCGTCGGACGGTCGAGACGGTGCACGAGCCCTACAAAGACGTTGCCAGGTTTTTTGTACTTTTCTTTGATGTAGCGCCGCACCCGTTCGAGCAGATTGTCGTCTCCGCTCTCGTCTCCGCAAGAGGGGATCCCCTGCGGTTTCATCACGACGATGATATGATTGTCCTCGTATAAAACGGTGAGTTCATCCATAAATATAAATACCTCCCGCGCCGCAAGGAAGAGGAAACCCCTCCTCGGTGGCGATTCCGACTTCGTAGGCGTCGATCTCCCCTTTCCGCCCCTTCATGCACAGTTTGAGAATATTATGCAAAACGCCGGGCTGCAGCCCCGTGGTATAACTGTTGATGAGAAAAAAGAGAGGGTCGTCGGAGAGCACCTCTGTGCAGAGTTGCACGAAGGGATATAAATTTTCTTCGATCTTCCACAATTCTCCGCCCGGTCCCCTGCCGTAGGAGGGCGGATCCATGATGACCGCGTCGTATTTGTTGCCGCGGCGGATCTCGCGCTGCACAAACTTTTTACAGTCGTCCACGATATAGCGGATGCCGCTTGCAATGCCGGAAAGCCGCGCGTTTTCCCCTGCACGCTCCACCATGCCCTTGGCCGCGTCTACATGCGTGACTTCCGCGCCCGATTTTGCGCAGGCGACGCTCGCCCCGCCCGTATAGGCAAAGAGGTTGAGCACTTTGATCTTGCGGTGCGCGCCTTCGATCAGCCCGCGCATCCTGTTCCAGTTGACCGCCTGTTCGGGGAAAAGCCCCGTATGCTTGAAGCCCATCGGCTTGACCTTAAAACGAAGGTCGCGGTAAGAGACCGTCCATTCGTCGGGTATGGGGCGAAGATATTCCCACGCGCCGCCGCCCCGTTCGC
>DXCO01000028.1 GCA_019115945.1 Candidatus Borkfalkia excrementavium
CGGCGTTCACGCTCGTCCTGTCCGCGCTCATCGTCTGCCTCATGCACGGCATCAACCTGATGCTCATCACCTATGCGCCCGGCAGATTTGCCGCATCCGGAAAGGTATCCACGGTGTCAGGCATCACGAACTCCGCCACGTATGTGGGCAGCGCACTCTCCTCTTACGGGATCGCGCTCATCGCCGAAAAGGCGGGCTGGTCCAATACGATCCTCAGTTGGATCTTTATCGCCCTCGGCGGCGCGGTGGTGTGCATCCTGTGCGTCAGGCGCTGGGCGCGCTTTATCCGCAAAAAATAACGGATGCCGCAAAAAAATTAAAAATGCGCCGCGCCCGAACGGATCGGACGCGGCGCTTTGTTTATACAAAATCACAGTACGAGAGAGGGCGCGGCATAAACGCGGGCCTTGAGTTCGCTGTCGAGCATGTACAGAGATTTTGCCTCTCCGCCGAAAAGTTCCATCTTTTTGATGAGGTCGGAAGAATTTTTCTCCTCTTCGCCCTGCTCCTTGACGAACCAGTCGAGAAACTGCATCGTGCGGAAGTCCTTCGCTTCGTATGCGGCGGCGTAGACGGCGTTGATCTCGCCCGTAATATATTTTTCGTGCGCGAGCCCCGCTTTGAGCGGATCCATCCTGTCTTTCAGGTCCGCCTCGGGTTTGGCGACCGCTTCGAAGACGACTTTTTCGTCGTTGTTCTGCAAATACTTCACCATCAAAAGGGCGTGATCCATCTCTTCCTGCGCCTGCACGTAATACCAGTTGTAAAATCCGTCGAGCCCCTCTTCGTGATAGTAGTTGGCAAACTGGAAATAGAGATAGGAAGAATACATTTCCTTATTGATCTGTTCGTTGAGCAGTTTTGCTACCTTTTTATCCATCCTTTACTCTCCTTTTTTATCCTCGGCAAAATTTTGCCCTTCTTTTACCGTAATTATAACGCTGCCGGCAAAAAAAGACAAGCGATCCGGGAAAAAAAGCGTAGATTCCAAAATATTCGACAAACTGTTGACAAATCGACAAATGTCGTGTATAATTACGGAAATTACCGGTGAGGAAAAAGAATTGAAAACGGATAAACGGAGCAGAAAAACTGTAAAAGCGATCCAAAACGCCCTGCTGAAATTTCTGACGCGCAAAAAACTGTGCGAGATCAAAATCGTGGAACTCTGCGCGGCCGCAGACGTGAACAGGACGACTTTTTACCTGCATTTCAAGACGACGGAGGACGTTCTGCGCTCGATCCTGGAAGAGACGGTGGAAAAAATTTTTGACCAGTTCCGCGACGCTTCTTTTTTGCAAACGATGGAATATCCCCTGCAGTTTCTTCTTACATGTACGGAGACGCTCTCCTCTTACCCCGATTTCGAACAATTTGTATGCGTTTCTTCCGAATCGCTCGAATTTATGAACGACCTGAAAAACGCATTTACCGAACGCACCTGCAACGAATTCATTCACGATTACCCGAACAGCGACGGATATTACCGTTATGTGATCCGCTTTATCGTTTCCGGTACGCTGGACACGTTCGTGGAATGGCTGCGTTCGGATAAATCCGTCACGCTCGAGTCCGTTCTGGACAGATGCGGGGAAATGATCCGAAAGGGAAAAGACGCCCTCTCCTTCTCGGAATCGAAGCAATGAATACAAAAAATGCTTTCTTTTCCGCTTTTTTCCTCTCAAACGCTTGACATATCGTTCATTCAGGAATACTATATAATGCATAGTATCTAAAATTCAACCATGGAGTCAGATATGCGAATCACCATCGTTTCGGACGTACTCGGAGAAGAAAACAACGGTACGACGATCACCGTCAAACGATTGATCAACAATCTTAAAGCGCGCGGTCACGAAGTAAAAGTCGTTTCGCCGAGCGAATCGTCGGAAGACGGTTACTACGGGGTCGAAAAATACGATTTCAAAATATTCAACAATTACGTCAAAAAGAACGGCGTGGAACTGGGTAAACCGGACGAAGAACTTTTGAACAAAGTCATCGCGGACAGCGACGTGGTGCATATCCTGATGCCCTTCGCGCTCGGAAGGGCGGCCGTGCGCATCTGCCGCGAACGGAACGTCCCCTTTACGACCGCTTTCCACGTACAGCCCGAAAACGTGAGCAGCCATTTCGGACTGCAAAAGAGCGGCACGGTAAACAAATGCATCTATAAAAATTTTTACAAGCATATTTACCGCTATGCCGGTTATATCCACTGCCCCACGCAGTTTATCGCGGATAAACTGAAAGCGCACGGATACACGGCGGATATGCGCGTCATTTCCAACGGTGTCGATCCCGTTTTTCAGCCGAAACAGGCGGAAAAACCTGCCGAATGGGCGGACAAGTTCTGCATCCTTACGACGGGCAGGCTGACCAAAGAAAAGAGGCAGGCGCACCTGATCAAGGCGGTCGCAAAATCGAAATACGCGGACCGCATACAGATCGTCGTTGCGGGGCTGGGGCCTTTGGAAAACAAACTCCGCCGCGCGGGCAGAAAATTGAAAAACCCGCCCGTGATCAACTTTTATAAAAAGGACGAACTCGTCGAACTGATCAACCGATGCGACTTATACGTGCACCCCTCTTATGCGGAGATCGAGTGCATCGCCTGCGCAGAGGCGATCACGTGCGGATTGGTGCCGATCATTGCGGACAGCGCCATGTCGGCGGCGCGCTTTTTTGCGCTTACCGAACACAACATCTACCGTTCCGGCAACACGGCCGACCTTGCGCGCAAGATCGATTTTATGATCGAACACCCCGAAATACGGCAGGAACTGAAAGATAAGTACGTCGAATATGCGGAGCGTTTCCGCATCGACAAGTGCATCGACAAAATGGAGGAAATGTTTGAAGACGCGGCGGCACGCAGACACCCGGGCGGAGTGGGCGCGGAAAAATAAGTTACTGAAAAAAAGATACCTGCTCGCGCGGAACATCCGCCTGCCCTCCGCTTTTCTGCGGCTTTTGCCCCAATCGGAGGGAAGAGAAGAACCGTCCGGCAAAATGACCTTTTCCAAGGCGGTCTTCCTCTATGTTCTGGGCGGACTTGTGGGAACGGTTTGGGAAACACTGCTCAACCTTTTCAGGGGACGCGGGTTCGTTTTCTGCAACGGGAGCATTTTTACCCCCTTCAACTTCGTATACGGCGTGGGCGCGGTCGTCATCATCCTGCTTTTGAAAAACAGAAAAAAGTGGTGGCAGGTCTTTCTGATCGGTTCGCTCGGCGGCGGGCTGGTCGAATACATACTGAGTTTTCTCGAAGAAGCCGTGCTCGGAACGAGGTCGTGGAATTACTCGCACAAATTTCTGAACATCAACGGGAGGACGACCGTCCCCTACATGATCTTCTGGGGGCTGCTGTGCCTTGCCGTCATCTATATCGTGTACAGGCCGCTCGACAACTGGCTGGAGACTTTTCCGAAAAAGGCGATGAAGATCGCCGCGATCGTACTGTTTTGCGTCATTGCGATCGATTGGATGGTGACCGTGTCGGCACTGATACGTTATTCCGCCCGTGCGGAGGGGACCGCCGCGGCGACCTTTATCGGGGAATGGATCGACAGGGTTTTCGACGACGCTTTTATGAAGCGGAGATTTCCCGCCATGAAAATAAATTGATTTGAAAATAAAAAAGATGCGGAAGTATTCCGCATCTTTTTTATTTTCAATTGAGTTTATCTGTTATCAACCTGCATTCGTCACACTTGAACATTTTTACAAAATTGAATTGATAATCGCATACAACCAAAGTTTTGCCGCATTTAGGGCACTTGTCGCTGTCAATTTTTTTACAGTCGTTCTTATGATCGAAAAAGACTCTTGATAAACTTAAATATACGGGCTTTTTGATTTTATTTTCCAATTCCTCTCTGATTTCGAAAGCCATTTTATTTAAAGATGAATCGGGATTGAGCAATTGGTTTTTTGTAAATCGATCGGATAAGGATTGCATATATAATTCATGGACGCCGGCATAAGTTTTTTGATAATTGATCAAAGTAAAATGTTCTTCTTCGGAAAATAAATACGGTACTTTATAAAGGGGGACTTCATTTCCGCACTTACCGCAAATGACCGGACTTGATGTTCCTGTTTCAGAAGTGCAAAATAAAATATAGTACGGTACATCTTCACAATTACAATTGGGATAATATAAAATATTTTTCCCTATCTCTTTTATTTGAACGACGATATGCTTATAAGAGCGATTTACATATTCGTTATTGTATTTTTCGCTGAGGCTTTCCGGATTCGGTACATTTACGAATGCCTGATACTTATGCTGTTCTGTATTGATCAAATTGTAATCCGAATAAATTTGTCCGTTCCTGTATAGCGAACATAAATAATCCTCGACCAGTTCCTGATCATCGGAAAAAAATTTTTCTTCGTTATAATTTATCTCGTCCGCTTTTACGCGAATTTCAAGATTTAACAAGCGGCACATTCTCTTCTCCCCCTAAATAATTGTTGTTTTTACAGCAATTATATAACAAATAACTTTAAAAGTAAACAAATAAGCGCACTGCCCTGCTTGTAAGGTATAGTGCGCTATACTTGTTTTTTTGAGATCATCCCCTATCGGAATTGCGGAAGTTTTCCGCATCTTTATCTTTTTTTCTGTCGGTCAAGTCAGGCCTTCCACAGCCCGTGCAGGTTGCAGTAAGCGTACACGGCGACCACTTCGTCTCCGGAAACGACGGAAAATTCCGCTTCCGGTTTTTCCCCGGCGCGAAGGTACGCGATCTGGTACCCTTTTTTCGTTTCAAGCGCGATAAAATTGATGGAATGCTCTTCCGTCATCGGATGCGCGACGCTGCCCACCTCGACAAGAACGCGGCCGCCGTTTTCCGAATACGCGGGCACGTGTTTTTCGGCCGCGCCGTCCGACTCGCCCGCGATCAGTTCTTTCATCTTTTCTCCGCAGCAGACCAAAGGTACGCCCGCATCGTGCACCTTGACCGCCACGTTTCCGCAATGCATGCATTTGTAAAATTTCATCACTCTGTTACCTCCCGTTGTGATCTTATCCATATTATACCCCGAAAACTGCGCCTGCACAACCGTTTTGCAAAAATTATCGCATGGAAAGAAGAATTTCCGCAAGTTGCCTGTAATCTGTTGCAAAGCGCTCCGCGCCCGCCTTGGCCAGTTCCTGTCGGGAACGGTATCCCCACAGCACGCTCACCGACCGCATGCCCGCGTTTTTTGCCGTCTGTACGTCCGTTTCCCCGTCCCCCACAAACGCCGCCTCGGAGGGGTCCGCGCCCAATTCTTTCAGAACGAGCAGGGCGCCCGCAGGATCCGGTTTGACGGGCAGCCCGACGCGGTTGCCCAGCACCGCATCGAACGCAAACGGTTTCAGAAGGGTGTCCTTCAATACGTCCGCCGCCGCCTGCGATTTGTTCGTGACGACGGCAAGTCTGATTCCGCGGGATCTGAGTGCGGACAGGCACTCCTCTTCAAAAGGATACAATTTCGTGCGGAGATTGCCGCACGAAACGTGAATTTTGCAGTATTCGGCATAAAATTCGTCCGTTCGGGCGCGCGCGCTTTCCGGCAGAGAGCGTTCGGCAAAGAGCCTGCCGCCGTTCCCGACGTATTTTTTCGTCTGCTCTATCGTGATCGGCGGATAGCCGAATTTTTCGAGCGCCTCGTTCATGCAGGCGCAAAGATCGGGAAGGGTGTCGAGCAGCGTACCGTCCAGATCGAATAAAACCGCTTTCAGCATATATCAGTCCTGAATAACCAATGTTTGAAATGCACGCCGGGAAAAGACGCCGCGCCGCGTTACATCTTCTCCGGCACGCCGATCCCGAGCAGGGAAAGCGCGTTTTTGAGCGTGGTCAGCGTCGCCTTGGTCAGAGCGAGGCGGAAATTGCGCTCTTTTTCTTCGGCGCCGAGGATATTGCAGTCGAAATAAAATTTATTATAACGCTGCGCAAGGTCGACGGCATAGCGCGCCACCAGGCTGGGCTCGTACTTTGCGAGCGCGTCTTTGAGGACGGAAGGAAAATCTGCCAGCGTTTTGACCAGTTCGAATTCCTGCGGGCAGATATCGTCCGCTTCGTACACTTCGGGCACGCCGCCCTTTTCCAGCACGCTGTTCGCCCGCGCGCAGGTATACTGCACGTAACAGGAGGTCTCTCCCTCGAAATTGAGCACCTTATCGTAAGAAAAGGTGATGTCCTTGATCTTGCTGTTATACAGGGCTCCGAAAATGACCGCGCCCACGCCGACCGTTTTGGCTGTCTCCTCTTTGTTTTCAAGCGCGGGATTTTTTTCCGTAATGATGGAGAGCGCTTTGGAAACGCACTTGTCGATGACGTCGGACAGGTAGACGACTTTGCCCTTGCGGGTAGACATGGATCCGTCTTCGAGAGAGACCATGCCGTAGGCGACGTGCACCAGATCTTTCGCCCACTCCTTGCCCATCAGTTCCAAAACCTTGAAAAACTGTTTGAAATGAAGATTCTGCTGATAGGCCACGACGTAGAGACATTTATAAAAATCGTACGTCTTTTTGCGGTAGATGGCCGCGGCTATGTCGCGCGTGGCGTACAGCGAGGCGCCGTCCGAACGCAGAATGATGCACGGAGGCATGCCGTACGCTTCAAGATCGACGATCTTCGCCCCTTCGCTTTCGACCAGCAGGCCCTTTTGTTCCAATTCTTCGATGACGGGAGCCATCTTGTCGTTATAAAAACTTTCGCCCGCCCAACTGTCGAAATGTACGTCCAAAAGGTCGTATATCCTGCCCACCTCTTTGAGGGTCAGTTCTTTGAACCACTCGAAGAGCGCGAGGCTCTCCTCGTCCTTGTCCTCGATTTTTTTGAAAAAAGCGCGCGCCTCGTCGTTGAGAGATCCGTCCTTTTCCGCCTCTTCGTGAAAACGCACGTAGAGCGCGTTGAGGGCGCGCAGGCCTCCCTTTTCGACCTCTTCTTTCGAGCCCCAGCGCTTGTAGGCGCTGATGAGTTTGCCGAACTGTGTGCCGTAATCGCCCAGATGGTTGATCCCGACCGGTTTATAACCTAAAAAACGGTGCAATTTGTACAGCGCGCTTCCGAGAACGGTCGTGGAAAGATGCCCGATGTGAAAGGGTTTTGCGATATTTACCGAAGAATAATCGATGCAGACGACCCTGCCGGCGCCCTCGTCGGAAGAGCCGTACCGCTCCCCTTCGGAAAGCACTCTTTCCAGCGTCTCTTTTGCCCAAAAAGCGCGGTCGATCCTGAAATTGACGTAGCCGTTGACGGCGGATACGCCGCTGACGATCTCGTCTTTCGGATATGCGGCGGCGATCTCCTCCGCGATCAGCGCGGGAGATCTGCGCATCGTTTTGGCAAGGCGGAAACAGGGAAGCGCGAAATCTCCCATCTCCGTGTTCGGCGGCAGAGCGAGAAGATCGTATATCTCCCCTTCGCTCAGATCCCCCGCTTTGATTTTACCCGCGATATATCTCTTGAAATCCATGGCGATACTCCTTTTATTTCCGATTCAGTTTATCATATTTTCGCAATTTTGACAACTTTTTCGCGTTTCGGGCGCCTTTTATTTTGAATATTTTGAAATTTGTATTATAATGATAGGAGTTTTCAAATCTGTTTTGAGGAAATTGCAAGATGAAACTCGGTGTCGTAGGTCTGCCCAACGTGGGCAAATCCACTCTGTTCAACGCGATCACGCATGCCGGCGCGGAAGCCGCAAATTACCCGTTCTGCACGATAGAGCCGAACGTGGGCGTCGTAGCCGTGCCCGACGAACGGCTGGCAAAACTGGCCGCTCTTTATGACAGCAAAAAGATCACCCCCGCCGTCATCGAATTCGTGGACATCGCGGGCCTCGTAAAGGGCGCGTCGAGGGGCGAAGGGCTGGGCAATAAATTTTTGTCTCATATCCGCGAAGTGGACGCGATCGTGCACGTCGTGCGCTGTTTCGACGACGAAAACGTGACGCACGTCGAAAATTCCGTCGATCCCGTTCGGGATATTACGACCATCAACCTCGAACTCATCCTTGCGGACATGGAGTCGGTACAAAAGAGACTGGACCGCGCAAAAAATTCCGCCAAGGGAGGAGACAAAAAATTCCTCGCGGAGGCGGAATTCCTGCAAAGGGTGCTCGACCATCTCGGCAAGGAACAGTGCGCGAGGACGATGGACCTTTCCGACGAGGAAAAGGAATACATGCGGAACCTGTTTTTGCTCACCGCAAAGCCCGTCATCTATGCCGCGAACATATCCGAAAAGGATATGGGCAAAGAGGATGCCGATCTGCCTTACGTGAAAGAGGTGGAATCGTTTGCCGCCAAAGAGGGGTCGGAAGTGCTCGTGATCTGCGCAAAGACGGAAGAAGAACTTTCGCAACTGCCCCCCGACGAAGCGCAGATGTTTCTGGAAGAACTCGGCCTGAAAGAGAGCGGACTGGCGCGGCTGATCAAAAAGTCCTATTCCCTGCTGGGGCTGATCAGTTACCTGACCGCCGGAGAAAAGGAAACGCGCGCATGGACGATCGAGAAGGGCACGAAGGCGCCGCAGGCAGCGGGCAAAATACACACCGACTTTGAAAAGGGATTTATCCGCGCAGAAGTCGTCGATTGGCAGACGCTGCTCGAATGCGGCAACTACAACGCCGCCAAAGAGAAAGGCAAAGTGCGCTCGGAGGGCAAAGATTACGTCATCAAAGACGGCGACGTGGTCCTCTTCCGTTTCAATGTATAAGGCCGAACGCATGCGGCAGGACGTGCCGGCATGCAAAAAAGGCGCCTCCGCCAGACGGGGCGCCTTTTTTCTCTCCTTTTTTTACCGCTTGAAAAAATTATAAAAAAAATGAAAAAAGTGCCTTTCTATCGTTGACATTCCCAAATGCAGACAAAAGTCTTTATATTTGCGCATAGATCACGGAAATATCGTCGCGCAGTTTGTTCCGCACAAATCTTTCGCAGTCGGGATCCTCATCCTGTGCGGCATGCAGGCGCCTGATCGCGGGCACGATCCCGTTTGCCGATACGTCCTCTATCATCTGTTCGGGCGATTCGTACAGCCCGAACAGATCGTAGATCTCTGCAAAGCCGTCGGAAAAAAGCATCAGATCCCGCACCTCTTCGAGGGGGATCCTGCCCTGCAGCGCGGTATCCAGCCCCGCTTCCGTGTGCGACAGCGCGCAGTAGCCGTCGGGCGTGTTCATCTTTTTGCGGTTTTCCAGAATATAGGGAAACACGTCGAAAAACGCTTCGCGGATCGTCTTGCCCGTTCTTTCTGCAATCTCTTTCATGCGCGCGAAATTCCTGTTGTCGAGATCGACGAGGCGGCTGTCGAGCAGGGTGACGACCTCTCCGCTCTTTTTGCGGATCACGATCTCCGTGTCGCCCAGCGAGTAATATTCGAGAAAGCCCTTCCGCTCGCGAACGACGGAAAGGACGGCGGATGGCTTATCCTCCACCCGATCCGCGCCCGGAAAGCGGAGAAATTCGGCCCCGATCGCGCGCGTTCCGCGCCGCAAAAGGGAAAGGATCTGCTCATCCCCTTCCAGCGCGGAGATCAGATATGCGCGGAAACGGCGCACGAACCAAGCCGCGTCGCTGGGCGCGTCCGTGACACGCTGTCCCGTGATGCCCGTCGCGCCGTCGAGGACGAAAGCCGTGCGCTCGTCCGCATAGATCGCATCCTCGCAATATTCTTTTTTCGCACCGGCGATATAGGTCAGGATCCTGCGCATGCCCAGCTCCTTCAGCGGTCGCTTTTGCTGACCGATTCGACGGCGACCGCGCCGCCGCGCACCGCTTCCATGCGGGAAAGGTAATATTTTTTATAATATTTCAGAACGTCTTCGTTTTCCGATTCCGTCTTGACGCTCTCCAAAATCACGCTGGATTTGTCGTAATCGGAAACGCTGACGCCGAACACGGACGCCGAGCGGAAGACCTCTTCCATCTCGTCCTTTTTCAGGGAGTGGATCTTGATGAACAGGATCTCTTTTTTATGAATGGGAAGGTCGGTGAAATCGAGCACCTTGATGACCTCGACGCTGCGGTTGAGTTGCTTTTTGATCTGTTCGAAGGTCTTGTCGTCGCCCATCAGGCTGATCGTCATGCGCGAGACGGTGGGATCCTCCGTTTCGCCCACCGTCAGGCTGAGAAGGTTATACGATTTGCCGGAAAACAGCCCCGCGATCTTCGCCAATACGCCTACGTCGTTCTCCACGTAAAGAGAGATCCACCTCTTTCTTGCGGTCGAGTCCATTATTTCCCCTCCTTCTTAAATTCGGTGACCATTTCGGAAAGCGCGTTGCCGCCCGGGACCATGGGGAGCACGTTGCTTTCGCGGTCGATGATAAATTCGATGAGAGTGGGCGCGTTTTTGTTCCGTTCCGCCCTGTCGAATGCCTCTTTGATCTTTTCTTTCCGATCGACGCGGATCCCCTCGATACCGTAACTTTCGGCAAGTTTTACAAAATCAGGGATATACGGCGGGCATTCCGCATTCGGGTCGGAACACCAATCGGCACAACTTTTGCGTTTTCTGAGGCAGGTGCAGGAATATCTGCCGCCGTAAAACATCTCCTGCCACTGCCGCACGTTGCCCAGATATGAGTTGTTCAGGATGCAGACGGTGACCGGGATCTCCTGACAGACGGCGGTGGCAAGTTCCTGTTCGTTCATCTGAAATCCTCCGTCGCCCGAAACGCATACGACGGGCATTTCCGGACGCCCGAGTTTCGCCCCGATCGCCGCGGGAAGGCCGAATCCCATCGTGCCCAGCCCGCCGGAAGTAATCAGTTTGCTGTTGCCCTTCAGTTCCAAAAACTGCGTCGTCCACATCTGATTCTGTCCCACGTCCGTGGTGACGATCACGTCGCGGTAGCGGCGGTTGATCTCGTCGATCACGTCTTTGGGCGTGAGCGCGCCCGCGCCGTCCTGCACGATCGGCCTTTCCTTTTTGACCGAGACGAGTTTTTCCAGCCATTCCGAGGTATCGTGACGCTGTGCGGGCAAAATTTCGGCAAGTTTTGCGAGCGCCTCGCGCGCGTCCGCAACGATCGGGACGTCTACGACGATATTGCGCGAGATAGAGGCGGCGTCGATGTCGATATGCACGATCTTCGCCCCCTTGGCAAACTCCTCGATTTTACCCGTGATACGGTCGTTGAAACGTGTGCCCACCGAAAAGAGCAGATCGCATTCGGAAACGGCGATGTTTGCCGCCGCGCAGCCGTGCATGCCCATATTCCCGAGATAGTACGGATGATCGGTCGGGATCGCGCCTTTGCCCATGACCGTAGTAACCACGGGGACCTTCGCCTTTTCGAGCACGGAAAGCAGAGCCGCTCCGCCGCGGGAGACGTTTACGCCGCCGCCGATGAGAAAGAGCGGGCGCTTTGCGGAAGCGAGCATTTCCGCCGCCTTTTTCAACTGCCCCATGTGCACGCCCGTGGAGGGCTTGTAACTGCGCATGGAAACTTCGGACGGATACTCGTCCGAACCGAGTGCCTGCTGGATATCTTTCGGAAAGTCCACGACGACCGGCCCGGGTTTGCCCGTTCTGGCGATATAAAACGCCTCTTTGATGATGCGGCCGAGATCTTCGCGGCGGCGCACCGTTACGGCATATTTGCAGATACTGCGGCAGATCCCGACGATATCCACCTCCTGAAAGGCGTCGTTGCCGATCAGGTTCGTGGGGACCTGACCCGTAAAGCAGACGAGGGGCACGCTGTCAAAATTGGCGGTCGCGATGCCCGTTACGAGATTTGTCGCTCCCGGACCGCTCGTGACGAGGCAAACGCCCGTTTTGCCCGTCGCGCGGGCGTACCCGTCCGCCGCGTGCACCAGCCCCTGTTCGTGGCGGGGCAGGACGACGTTGAACGAATTCACGCCGTAAAGCGCGTCGAAAAGATCGATCGCCATGCCGCCCGGATAGGCGAACAGGGTATCCACCCCCTCCGCTTCGAGCGCTTTGACGAATAACTGCGTTCCCTTTATTTTCATAACAACCTCCGTAAATCGCACGCTTTTTCCGTGCGTATAAAAAACGCCCCGAACGGCGCATAAGCCGTTCAGGGCGATCGATCGACCGCGTTACCACCTGCATTCGGAAAAATATTTTCCGCACTCTGCCCGATCGCGGCAAAAAATCCGCATCGGCTTCCCCGATAACGGCGGGAATCGCCGTCGGAGACTACTCGGCGCGGGGCGCCTTTCGATCCGCCGCTCGGGGGCTACCTTCGCCGCTCTCTTCGCAGAGGCTTTCACCGACCGCCTCTTTCTCTGCATCCCGAAAGCGGGTACTCCTCCCCGTCAATGCGTTTACTGTAAAGTTATCATATCAAAAAAGTCGGGCGTTGTCAAGCGGCTTATGCGGAAAATTTTCGGCAACGGCGCTCCTTTCTTCAAAATTCCGTCAATCCAGCCTGATTTCCGCAAGTCCTTCGGGCGGGATCTGCTGCGAAGAGGAATCGACCGTCTTTTTGACGAGGGCACTCGCCCGTGCGATGGGAATATTCGTCCCCGCGCCCGCAACGCAGCCGCCGGGGCATCCCATCCCCTCGATGAGCGCGCCGTTGAGTTTGCCCATTTTTGCCAGTAACAGGATCTTGCGGCAGTCTTCCAGCCCCTCTACGTGCTGAATGTCCACCTTCACTTCGGGATGATAGGCGGCGACGCATTTTTCGATCGCCCCCGCGACGCCGCCGGCAACGGCGTATCCCCTGCCCGCGCCCGTCGCGTCGTTCATGTCCGCCGTCTTGTCGAAGGTCTCGAAATCCATCCCCTTCGCTTCGAAAATCGCCGAAAGTTCCTCGAAAGTGATGACGAAATCCACGTCGCTTCTGACGGAACGGCGGGAAGCCTCCAATTTTTTCGCCGCGCACGGACCGATAAACACTACGCGCGAATCGGGGTATTTCTTTTTGATCGTGCGCGCGGTGGCGACCATGGGCGTGAGCGTATTGGAGATCTTGTCCGCCGATTCGGGGAAATACCGCCTGATCAGCATCGCCCACGCGGGGCAGCAGGAGGTGAGCATGAACGGCTGTTCTCCCGTTGCGACCTTCTCCGCATAGTGCTCCGCCTCCGTTGCCGCGCCGATATCCGCCCCGAGCGCGACCTCGAAGACGTCCTTGAACCCGAGTTCCATCAGCGCCGCCTTGAGTTTGCCGGGCGTCGCCTTGTCGCCGAACTGCCCGACGTAGGCCGGCGCGACTTCGGCGACGATGCTGTCTCCCCGCCGCAATGCGCGGATCAGTTGGAAAAACTGCGATTTGTCGGCAATGGCGCCGAAGGGACAGTTGACCATGCACATGCCGCAGGAAACGCATTTGTCGCTGTTGATCTTCGCCCTGCCCAGATCGTCGCTTTCGATGGCCTTTACGCCGCACGCTTCCGCGCAGGGGCGGGTATGGTGCGCGATCGCGTCATACGGGCACACTTTTTTGCACCTGCCGCATTTGATGCAGACGCTTTCGTCTATGACGGCCCTTCCGTTCACGAGAGAGATGCAGTTTTTCGGACACACCGCCGTACAGGGATGCGCGACGCAGCCGCGGCAGTTGTCCGTAACCTTGTACTTGTTCGGCGAGCACGCCGCACAGGCGGAAGGAATGACCTGCATGAGGGGCGGCTCGTAGTATTTATCCGCGATATCGCTTTCGGACAGGCCGCTCGTGATATGGACGGGCACGTCCTCGGGGCGCAGGCTCAGCCCCATGGAGAGGCGCACGCGCTCGGAACAGATCGCGCGCTCCCTCCAGATGCTTTCGCGGTACAGCGGCCTGTCGCCCGGCGTGATCTTGTAAGGGACCGCCTCGATGGCGTCCTTCAAATCCTTTTTGTCCGTCTCGAAGGCGACGCGCGCCATCTCGACGAAGACCTGCCTTCTGAGCAATTTAAGCGGGGTCAGAAGCCCTCTTTCCATTTTTATGACACTCCGTATAATTTATTTCGATTTTCCCCCTGACATGACGCGGCCCGCCGAACGGACCGCCGGTACTTTCAGTTTGCAACCGTACCGCACGATTATGCACCCTGTTCCCCTTTCTTAAACGCGAAATCCGCGCGCGGGAACAAAACCGTTCAAAAAAGCCGCGGAATGAACCGCGGCGCGAAAAATACGTCAACTTTCGTACGTTTTCAGGATCTCCAAAGCGATCTCCCGCTTGGGAAGGTGCCTGTTCATCGATTGCTTTTCGATAAATTTATGCGCGTCCGATTCCGTCATGTTGAGATATCGCACGAGCGTGCATTTCGCGCGGTCGATCAGTTTGAGATCGCCGATGACGCTTTCCAGTTTCGCCCGCTCGCCGTTCACGGCACGCAGGCGTTCGCTCATTTTTACGGCGACGTCGAGCGCCTGCACGAACAGTTTCGCGTTGAGCGGAAGCGTCAAAAGCACGACGCCCAGCCCGTCCAGGCTTTCTTCCGCGCGGGGCGCGTATTCCGCCCGTACGACGGCAATGATGCCCGCGCTCGACTGCACCGACATGCGCGCGGCAAGGCGGACGAATTTTTCTTCCGGCTTGGGCATGAAAAGAACGGCTGCGTCCGTCTCTGCGCTGCACGCTTCCGCCTCGGAGAGACCGGAAACGAGGCGGACGGAAAACCCGCGCTCGCAAAGAAGCGCGTCCGTCCTTGCGGAAAGTTCCTCCGATTCGGAAAACACGAGTATCTTTTTCTTATCGCCGCGCAACCAGATCACCGCCCCGGAAAATTACATTTCGATATATGCGTCCCTTTCCGCCCCGACGGAAACGTAGCGGATCTTGCAGTTGCAGGCGCGTTCGATATAACGGATATAATCGAGCGCTTCCTTGGGAAGATCTTCCTTTTTCCTGCAAGCGGAAATGTCGCTGTTCCATCCCTTCATCTTTTTGAATACGGGTTTACAGTCGTCGAGCACGTCGGTGAAGGGAAATTCGGTCAGGATCTTTCCGTTCAGTTCGTACGCCTCGCACACCTCTATCTCTTCGTGTCCGGAAAGGACGTCGAGTTTCGTCAGCGCGATCTCGTCCGCACCCTGGCAGCGGATGCCGTATTTGGAGGCCACCACGTCGAAGGGGCCTACCCTTCTCGGCCTGCCCGTAGCGGCGCCGTATTCTCCGCCCGCCTCGCGCAGTTTTTCCGCCTTTTCCCCGAAATATTCGGCGGTAAAGGGGCCCTCGCCCACGCAGGAGGAGTACGCCTTCATGATGCCGATGGTCTTGCTCAGTTTCAGGTTGGGCACGCCCGCCCCGATCGGCGCGTAAGCCGCGATGGTCGAAGAGGACGACGTATAGGGGTAAATGCCGAAATCGATGTCGCGAAGCGCGCCCAACTGCGCCTCGAACATGATGTTTTTGCCCTCGGCCGCAGCCTGATTCAGATACAGCCCCGTATCGCAGATATACTCTTTGAGCGGCGCGCCGTATTCCTCAAAGTACGCCTCGATCTCTTCCACTGTGGCGGGCGCGGCGCCGTATGCGTTGACCAGCGTCAGATTTTTCCATTCGACGATGTCGGGAATGCGCTTTTTCAGAAGAACGGGATTGAGCAGTTCTCCCATGCGGAACGCCTTTTTGAGATATTTATCCGCATAGACGGGCGCGATCCCGCGCTTTGTGGAACCGAATTTTTTATCCGCAAGGCGCTCTTCTTCCAGGCAGTCCTGCTGCACGTTGTACGGCATGGTGATCACCGCCCTGTCGCTGATCTTCAGATTGTCGGGCGAGATACGGATGCCCGCCTCGCGCAGTTTTTTCATTTCTCCCGCAAGATGTTTGATGTCGATGACCATTCCGGGGCCCATGACGCATACGACGTCTTCGCGCAAAATGCCCGAAGGAAGGAGATTGAGAATAAATTTCCCCTTATCGTTGATGACGGTATGCCCCGCGTTGTTGCCGCCCTGATAACGGCAAACGATATCGTAATCTTTGGACAAAAGATCGACCATGCGGCCCTTGCCCTCGTCTCCCCAGTTGATACCGACGATAGATTCCAACATTTTATGATCCTCGCTTGATTTTTTTGCTTCGCCGCGCCGCGGCACTTTTTTCACAACTTATATTATACATTATTTTTTCGCCCGTGAAAAGCAATATGCGGCAAATTTCGCAACTTTTCGGAAAGGAAGGCGCATTCTTTTTTCATCCGTTGTCTTTTTCGGCGCTCTGTGATATAATACGGGCGGAGGGATTGGTTATGGCGGAAATCATGATCGGCTCTTTCAGCCTCTACGAAATTGCCGCGCTCTTTTTTTTATACTCTTTTCTCGGATGGTGTTCGGAAGTCGTGTTCGCGACCCTCAAAACGGGCAAATTCGTCAACCGCGGTTTTCTGAACGGCCCCGTATGCCCCATTTACGGCGTCGGCGCGACCGCCGTTCTTCTCCTTTTGACCCCGCTGAAGGGACAGTTCTGGCTGGTTTTTCTGTGCGCGGCGCTCCTGTGTTCCGCGATCGAATTTATAACGGGATTCGTGCTCGAAAAAGTTTTTCATCGCAAATGGTGGGATTACAGCACGAGAAAATTCAATTTGATGGGATACGGTTGCCCGGAAATGTCTCTGCTTTGGGGCGGGCTTTGCCTGATCGTCGTCTATGCGGTCCAGCCCGCGCTCGACGCGCTGATTTCAAAGATCCCGCTCACCGTCGGGCATATTCTTCTCGGCATTGCGGCGGGAACGCTGCTCGTCGATATCGTGTTTACCCTTCTGCAGATCTCCGCGCTGGGCAAAAGATATAAAGAACTTGAAAAGATCAACGCCGTTTTGCGCATCGGCTCGGACGCGATCGGGGGCGTGCTTTCGGGCATTACCGCAAAGGGCGCAAACGCCGCGGAACACATCAAGGAAAAGGGCAGCGAAAAGGTCGCCGGACTCAAAGCAAAATCGGCAGAAAAGAGCGCGGCCCTGCGCAAAAAAATAGAAAACAGCCGATTGGTGCGGGCATTCCCCCGCCTGCGCGACAAGATCGGCGAGGAAAAACAGGACGAAAATAAGAAAGGAGAGGACGAGGACAAAAAAGAAAAAGACTGACCGCTTCTTCCGGCATTTTAATGCAAAAAAGAGAGGGCCGAACGACGGCTCTCTCCTTTTTTATACTTTTCGGACTTTTCAGACGCTGAACAAAATGTCTCCGTACGTGGGGAACGGCCAGTATTTTTTCGCGGTGCAAAGTTCCATCTCGTCCGCATAGGCGCGCATCTCCTGCATGACGGGCACGAGTTTTTCCGCCGCAAATTCTGCCGCTTCGCGCGCGCCGCCGCATTCTTTGAGTTCGATGAGGATCTTTTCGATCTCCCCCGCTTTTGCGTACATCGCCTCGTTTGCCGCGGAAAGTTTTGCGGCAAGTTCCTCTTCCGCCTTCGACGCAAGGCAGAGCGCTTTCTTTTTGGAAATGACGTCCGCAAGTTCCAGAATGTATGCGTTGACCGCGGGGAATATATCTTTTTTGCCCATCTCGATCATCGTGAGGCCTTCGATGGCGAGGACCTTACAGTAATTGTCGAGCATAATCTCCATGCGAGAACGGACCTCGCGCTCGGTGAATACGTGGTTGCGTTCGAACAGTTTTATGTTCTTTTTGTCGGCAAAGTGCGGAAGCGCTTCGGCGGTGTTGCGCAGGTTCATCAGCCCGCGCTTTGCAGCCTCTTTCGTCCACTCTTCCGAATAGTTGTTGCCGTTGAAGATGATGCGTTTGTGCTTTTTGATGGTCCTGACCACGAGGGCGTGCAGCGCCGCATGGAAATCTTCCGCTTTTTCCAATTCGTCCGCAAATTCGCGCAGAACGTCCGCGACGATGGTATTGATCATGATATTCGGGCCCGCGATGGAAAAAGTGGAACCGGGCATTCTGAATTCGAATTTGTTGCCCGTAAACGCGAAGGGCGAGGTGCGGTTTCTGTCCGTCGTGTCTTTGGGGAATTCGGGAAGCGTGTCCACGCCCAGTTTCATCACCTGTTTGGCTTTGCCGGAATATTTGACGCCCTTTTCGATCGAGTCGAGGATCTCCGCCAACTCTTCTCCGATATATACGGAGACGATGGCGGGCGGCGCCTCGTTTGCGCCCAGGCGGTGATCGTTGCCCGCGCTGGCAACAGACAGGCGCAGAAGATCCTGATATTCGTCCACCGCCTTGATGACGGCGACCAGAAAGAGCATGAACTGCCCGTTTTCGGCGGGCGTAGAGCCGGGATCGAGCAGGTTGACGCCCTTTTCCGTGCTCATAGACCAGTTGTTGTGCTTGCCCGAACCGTTGATGCCCGCGAACGGCTTTTCATGCAGCAGGCAGTAAAGGCCGTGCTTGGAGGCGACTTTTTTCATCGTCTCCATGACCAACTGATTCTGGTCGGAGGCGACGTTGGTCACGGTGAAGACGGGCGCGAGTTCGTGCTGGGAAGGCGCGACCTCGTTGTGCTCCGTTTTGGCGACGATGCCGAGTTTCCAAAGTTCCTCGTCGACATCTTTCATAAAATCGCTCACGCGCTTTTTGATCGGTCCGAAATAATGATCTTCCAGTTCCTGCCCTTTCGGAGGCTTCGCGCCGAACAGCGTCCTGCCCGAAAAGACGAGATCTTTGCGCGCGTCGTACATTTTTCTGTCGATCAGAAAATACTCCTGCTCCGCCCCCACGGTGGGAAACACGTGCCTGACCGTGTCGTTGCCGAACAGTTTCAGGATGCGCAGCGCCTGTTCGTTCAGCGCGCGCATGCTTTTGAGAAGCGGGGTCTTTTTATCCAGCACCTCGCCGCCGTAAGAGATAAACGTGGTGGGGATGCACAGGGTGCCGTTTTTGATGAAAGCGAAGGATGTCGGGTCCCACGAAGTGTAGCCGCGCGCCTCGAACGTGGCGCGCACGCCTCCGCTGGGAAAACTTGACGCATCCGATTCGCCCACGACGAGTTCTTTGCCCGAAAGTTCCATGATGACGTTGCCGTCTTTGGTCGGGGAAATAAAAGAATCGTGCTTTTCGGCGGTGATGCCCGTCATCGGCTGGAACCAGTGGGTGAAATGGGTCGCCCCCTTTTCCACTGCCCAGTCCTTCATGGCGTTCGCCACGACGTCCGCCACGCTTGCGTCCAGCGGCGTTCCCCTGTCGATGGTGTTTTTCAGCGATTTGAAGACGTCTTTGGGCAATTTTTCCTGCATGACGCGCAGATTGAACACGTTTTCTCCGAACATTTCGGGTACCTTCATCCTCTCTTCTCCTTTGCCCGCAACGGGGCGCGTTTTTCTTTGTGAAAAAAGCGCTGCGCGGCAACGCATATACTTTGCCCGCAGCGCCTTTGCTGTTTCCGTTTTTATTATATCCCCTGACGGAAATTTTGTCAACTTATTTTTCCGCATACGGGAAAATCGGTCCCGGAACGGCATCGCAAAAATGCGTTATGCCGCCGCTGCCGCCTTTTTTTTACCGAAAATGCGGATGAATATTTTGGAAATTTCCACCGCCACGAGCGGGAACAGGGAAAGCCCGATACAGATCAGCCATTCTCTCCAGCCGATGTGCACGAGGTCGAACAGATCCATCAGCGGGGGCACGAACACGACGAACGCGATGATCGCCGCCGACGCAAGCAGCGCAATGATCAGGAACTTATTGTGCCCCTGCCCGCGCTTGAAGATGGAATCGGTATTCGAGCGCTGGTTGAGCGCGTGCGAAAGCTGCGAGACGGAGAGCACGATAAAGGTCATCGTCATCGCTTCGTCGTGGTTCTCGTACACGAGCATCCCGATCCAATACGCCGCGAGCGCCGCCGCGCAGATGAACAGGCCGTGCAGCACGATGCGGTAGATCATGCCCTTTTCGAAGAGCGTGCCGCTCTTTACCGGCTTATGCTTCATAATGTTCGCGCTTGCGGGATCGACGCCCAGCGCCACCGCAGGCAGCGAGTCTGTGGCGAGGTTGATGAGGAGGATATGCACCGCAAGGATGGGCATCTGCCAGTTGAAACAGACCGCAAGCAGCAGGATGAGGATCTCCGCCACGTTGCCCGCGACGAGGAACTGGATGACCTTTTGAATATTGCGGTATACGCGCCTGCCCTCCCGGATGGCG
>DXCO01000005.1 GCA_019115945.1 Candidatus Borkfalkia excrementavium
ATCCTATGCGTGAAAGCACGGTTATATGAAAAAATTCCGCGCGGAAAAATTTTTTCCGCGCGGATAAAAAGGAAGGGAGAAAAATAAGGATGATTGGCTGAATTACTTTTCGTCGATGTCCAGATAAGTCGTGGGATCGATCGCTTTTTCGTCCTGACGGACTTCAAAATGCAGATGCGTGCCCTCGTCGTACTCGTTGCCCATCACGTCCGCCGCCGCAGACACGGTGCCGATAATGTCGCCGCGTTCGACGGTGTCGCCCACTTTCAGAGAGGCCTCCGCATCGACGGACGCATAGACGGTTTCAAGCCCGTCGCCGTGGTCGATGACGATGCAGCCGCCTTCGAGCAGCGTGTCGGAAATGCTTTTGACGGTGCCGGCGTATGCGGCCGCCACGTTGGTCCCCGCTTCCGCCTTGAAATCGATGCCTTCGTGCAGGTTATACCTGTCGAGCGTGGAATTATACCAGAAAGTAAAGGTCGTGCCGACGGTCGCGTCGTTTACGGGCATGGAAAAGACGGGGTCCGCGTCGGTGGGTTCGTCAGGATCATCGGGATCGTCCGGATCGTCCGGCGCTTCGATCTTCGTGCCGCTGTCGCGCGTTACCATCACCACGGTAAACGTGATCGCCGCCACCAGAACGAGCGCGCACGCCGCGAGCAGAATAAAATACAGGTTCCTTTTTTTCGCCTTTTCGGGCACGCCCGATTCGGTGTTTTTCTTTTCTTTCATAACAGTCCTCCGAAAAAGAATATGTTTCGATTATTGACGCCTTTCGGCGTTTTATACAGCACTTTCAAAAAAATTTTTAATATCCGCCGAATATGACGGGGCTGCCGATTGCGCAGCCGCCTTCTTTGACGGCGATATGCAGATTGATCAACTCTCCGAACAGTTCTATGCCGCCGCCGAGGCGGGGCGAATAATAATAGTAACTGTCCGTCCCCGCGGCGCTTTCCCGAAAGATCAGGCGCGCGCCGTATTTTTCAGCCTGCGCGAACGCCCTTTCCGCATCGCCGTACACGGTGCTCTCCCCCGTAAGGGAGGAAAGAGAACGCTTGATCTTCGCCGCGTCGGAGGGCTCTGCGATCGTGATCTGCGCATCCGACCCCGCGCGCAGAGAATAAAATATGTAATATTCGCCCGTTTCGAATAACAGCCCCTCGCCCAGAAACTGCGGGATCGCGACCGCTGCAAAACACAGAAGAAGGGTCATCAGCGCGGCGAGACATTTTTTCAGCATAAAAAACCGCCTCCGTTCGTTTACGGAGACGGTTATTGACACATTTGCCCGTTTTTATACAAATTTTATTTTTTCAACAAATTTTATTTTTTCAATGAAACGGATCTTGCCGGAATTTGCTTCTATTGTTTCCCCTTTTTGCCCAAAGGGATATGCGCCGATGCGTTCAGGGAAAGGTCGGAAAAATTGCCCGCCCGATACTGCACCAGCCCCTCCGCGGCGATCATGGCGGCGTTGTCGGTACAATATTTTTTTTCGGGCAGGACGAGGCGGATCCCCTCTTTTGCGCAAACCTCAATCAGTTTTTCGCGCAGATAGCCGTTCGCGATCACGCCGCCGCCCGCGGCGATCGTACGGCAACGCTTTTCCTTTGCCGCGCGGACGGCGCGTTCGGCAAGCACGTCGCATGCGGCGCTTTGAAAGGATGCCGCGACATCTGCACGGCTGAACGGTTCCCCTTTCTGTTCTTTATTATGGCAGTAATTTACCACGGCCGTCTTTAATCCGCTGTACGAAAAATCGTATCCCGCGCCCGAAAACATTTTGGGGAAAGCGATGCAGTTTTTCCCCTCCCGCGCGAGTTTTTCCACGTTCGGCCCACCGGGATAGGGAAGGCCGAGAACGCGGGCCGCCTTGTCGAAGGCTTCCCCTGCGGCATCGTCGCGCGTGGAACCGAGGATCTCGAATTCTTCGGCGGTACGCGTATACAAAATCGCCGTGTGACCGCCGCTCGCGAGCAAGGTGATAAAGGGCGGCTCAAGCGAAGGGTCGGCAAGATATGCGGCCGCCATATGTCCGCGGATATGATTGACGCCGATGAGCGGCACCCCCAGCGCAAATGCGTACGCTTTTGCGAAGGACAGCCCGACGAGCAGCGCCCCGACGAGCCCCGCGCCGTATGTAACGGCGACCGCATCGAGATCGGAGGCGAGCACCCCCGCCTCTTTCACGGCGCGCCCGACAGCCTCGCCGATCGCCTCGGTATGCGCGCGGGAAGCGATTTCGGGCACGACGCCGCCGTATTTTGCCTGTTCCGCCGCAGAGGACAGCACGACGTTGGAAAGGAGCGCTCGGCCGCGGACGACGGCCGCCGCCGTCTCGTCGCAGGAACTTTCTATCCCCAAAATCAGAGGCTCTTCTTTGCGCGGCAACGCAAAGACCTGATCCGTATACTTCATGATACACCTGTAAAAAGAGAAAACGCACGCGACGGGCAGACGCCCGAAAGGTGCGCGACAATACGTTTGCAGAAGCCGAAGGTCATCTGTTTTTCAGCATCTCTTTCGCGCGCAGGGGCACGCGGTCAAAAACGACGATCTTTTCGCCGAATATCTTTTTCAGCGCCTCGCCGAAAAAGGCGAACACTGCGTCGGACACGTACACGGTGCCCTCAAAAACGCGCGCAAAATCGCGGGCAAAGTCAAAATCGAAGGGCGCGTCAAACAAAAACTCTTTCTTGTACGTGAGCCGAGCGCGCGTTCTGGTATCGCACAGATCCAGATCGGCGGGATCGATCTTTGTGAAAAAGGAAACGGACGGCACGGGGCAGGATTCTCCGCCCTCCGTCGTGAACCGTTCGACGACAAAACCCTTCCACCGCCGATAGCAGTCGTATGCGGTGATGACGACCGCCTCCACTTCTGAAACGTCCATCTTTTTTGCAAAGGGCGCCGTCCAGCGGAGGATCGTGCCGTCCAGGCGATACCCTTCATGCACAAAAAACTGCGGCACCGCGGCGATGACGGCGCCCAGCGCGCACAGCACGATCGCCCAAACGGGACTGACCAAAAAATATGCCGCTATGCCCAAGCCGACAAGGATGCCGCCGAACACGGCAAAAAAGACGGTATTGCCCTTGCGGCGGAAATTTCTAGGATATCTTTTCATAAAAACTTACGTCTTTTTGAGGTAGTCGATGATAAACGGCTGGATATCGCCGTCCATGACTGCCTGGATATTGCCCGTTTCGTACCCCGTGCGGTGGTCCTTTACGAGCGTATAGGGGCAGAAAACGTAACTTCTGATCTGGCTGCCCCATTCGATCTTTTTGATCTCGCCCTTGATGCTCTGCTCCTTTTCCATGCGCTCGCTCTCTTTCAGTTCGATGAGTTTGCTGCGGAGCATTTTCATCGCCATCTCGCGGTTCTGTATCTGCGAACGCTCGTTCTGACAGGAGACGACGATGCCCGTGGGAATGTGCTGGATGCGGATCGCCGATTCCGTCTTGTTGATATGCTGACCGCCCGCGCCCGAGGAACGGAAAGTGGTCACTTTCAGATCTTCGCTCCGGATCTCCACGTCCCCTTCGTCTTCGATTTCGGGCATGACCTCGAGAGAGGCAAACGAGGTATGGCGGCGCTTGTTCGCGTCGAAGGGAGAAATGCGCACCAATCTGTGCACGCCCTTTTCCGCTTTGAGATAGCCGTAGGCGTTTTCGCCCTCGATGCGGAAATCCACGCTCTTGATGCCCGCCTCGTCTCCGTCCAAACGGTCGAGTTCGGTCACCTTATACCCGTTTTGTTCCGCATAGCGGGTATACATGCGGTACAGCATGGACACCCAGTCGCAACTTTCCGTGCCGCCCGCGCCCGAATGCAGTGTCAAAAGGGCGTTGTAGCCGTCGTATTTTCCGCGCAGAAGGGAACGGATGCGCATATCCTCGATATCCTTTTCGGCGGAGGAAATGAGCGCGTCGAGTTCCCCGATCAGGTCCTCTTCGCCCGTTTCCTCGATCAGGTCGATCACCTCTCCCACTTCTTTGATCGCCTTTTCGCCCTTTTCATATGCGTTGATCTTGCTCTCTACCGCAGAGACCTCGCGCGCGAGTTTTTTCGACTTTTCAAGGTCCTGCCAGACCTCCGGCTTTTCCTGTTCGGCTTTCAGTTCCGCCAGTTTTCCGCCCAATTCCCGAATGTCGAGCGCTTCCGCCGTCTCTTCGAGGCTGTCTGAAAGGGCCTTCATTTTTAATCTGTAATCGTCTGCTTTGAACATATTGCTCCTGTTTTTTGCTTACATTCTGCCTTTCATTATAACATAGGCGTGCGCGGCTTGTCAACAAAACCCGTAAGGCAAAGACCGCCGCTGGGACAGCCCGCCCCGTTTCAGGCGTTTTGCCCCGCGATAAAATATTCGTAATAATAATCGTCCATCACGTACCCTTGCCCGATATCCGAAACGCCTTCGCCCGAACGGACGAAGCCGAATTTTTCGTATGCGCGCACGGCGCGGGCGTTCCCCTTGTTCACCGTCAGCCAAACGCTCTTCGCACCCGTGCGCTCAGCCGCCGAGATCACTTCGCCCAACGCGCGCTGACCCAGCCCCTTACCGCGCGCTGACGCCTTCAGATACAGTTTGGAAAGAAACAGCCTTTCACCCTGCGGCTGCAGCGCGCAATACCCGACTTTTTCTCCCGCATCCACCAAAAAGAAATAAATGTAACCGTCCTCTCTGACCTGCTTTTCCATTGCCGACGCCGTCTGAAACAGATTGAGCATATAATCGACGTTTTCGCGCGTAAGCAGCGTATCGTCGTAAGCGGAATGCCAGCATTCCCTTGCAAGGGCTTCCAGTTCCGCAAACGTCTGCGGAGGGGCATATTGCATCATTCGTTTTTCTTCCATAACGGCCTCCCTGCCGAATCATCGGCGTTACCGATTATTATAAACTCTTTTTCGCGCCTTGTCAAACGGGCTTTTCGACAAAACATCTGCCGCATCGACAAAGGAAGCGCGCCCCCGAATGTTCTTTTCCGCACCTTTCCGTTATACAATAAATTAAAAAGCAGGCGAGGTAACAAAAATATGCAGAATCTGAGCGAGATCATCGGGAAACCCGCGTATACGTCGGGCGGAGAATACGCGGGCACCGTCAAAAACGCGCGGCTTTCCAAAAATTTGAAAAAACTGCGGGGATTCGAATGTTTCGACGAGCAGGAAGAGGAATTTGAACTGCCCGTCACGGCAGTCGCGTCCGTCGGCGACGCCCTGCTCATCAAATCGCTGTCCGCAAAACCGTATAAAGAGACGGTGCCGGCGCCGTTCGGCATCTCCGTATTTTCCGAAACGGGGGAAAACCTGGGACTGGTCAGCGATTTCCGGCTGGAAGAAAAGGAGGTGATCGCCGTCGTTTTGGAGGACGGGAAAGAGATCGAACTGTCGCGCATGGAGGCTTTTTCCGATGCCCTGATCGTAAACCTGACGGGAGAACCGGTAAAAAAGCCCGTATGCAAACGGCCGCCCCGCACCCGGGAAACGGGGGCCGCCGAAAGCGCAAGACAGGAAAAAACGGCGGAAAAAGCGGAAACTCCTCCCGCCGCGGCGGGCACCGCAAAGGGCAACGCATTGCGGGCGGGGTCGAATCTGCTGACGGGAAAGCGCGCGACCGCAGACATTTTTGACGTGCGCGGAAACCTGGTCGTCGCAAAGGGCGCAGTCATCACGCCCGAGATCATCCGCCGCGCACTGGCGCACAATAAACTTTTTGAACTGACGGTGAGCGTTCTGCCCCTCGCCTGACGCCAAACGGCAGAGAGCGCGCCGCCGAAATCAAATTCGGCGGCGCGCTCTTCTTTTCTGCCCCGTCGCGGGACTCAGATATCGTATTTTGCCATCATTTTGAGAAGAGAAGCGAGAATATCGTTGAGCGTTTCCGACTCTTTCGGGCTCAAATCCCCTTTGTTTTTATAGACGGAGAGAAGTTCGTTCATCTTCTCCGCTTCCAGGCGGTCCCCTGCGCCGAGCGGAAGAGACCGAAGCCTTTCCGCGACGGAAAAAACGTAATCGAGCCGCACGTCGTTCGGGGCGGGCGGCGGCACGGCCCTTTCCGCCAAAAAAGACGGGGCGGGAGGCTCGGAAGTCTCCTCCGCAAAACAGCATACTTTTTTCGGCTTGCCCGAGCGGGAGAAATCATTTTCCTCCGCCGCCTCTTCCAAATATTTTTTTGCACGCTCTGCCCTGCGGCACTTTTTCTGCTTTTTTTCGCGCGACAGCGGTACGTACAGACAGCCGAGCGCGAGGCAGACCGCCTTGCCCGCAAGCATAAACGCGCAGACGGAAAGGACCCCTTCGAGATCTTCGCCCTGCCAAAGGATCCCGAACGCACAAAAAGCGATCAGAAAAATATCCGAAGCGAGATAAAAGGAATTGCGCGCCGGACAGGCCGCGCGGCGGCGAAAGAGAGCGACGAGAAAAGAAAGGACAAACCAAAGCGCGGGCGCGGCAAACAGGCAGAGCGCGGCGATCTCCGCTCCCTCTCCCAATTCTTTTGCCGCGTCCGAAGCCGTGCGCATGAAATCCGAAAACATACAAACACCCCGTAAAATTTCCTGTCTCGATTATACCCGAACGCAGGAAAAATATTACGGGGTATTCTGTCGCATTGTGCCGAATCAGTTACATTTTTGCAGTCAGATCGCGCGAACGACCTCCTCGCGCAGGATATTCACGAGATACGCTTCCACATTTTCAAACCCTGCGCGCCGCGCCGCCGCCGCATAAATTTTCAGTTGCAGGGCATAATCGGCGCTCAGCCGCTCTTTCGTGTGGGAGGAATATTTGTAATCGAGAATGACGCACCGATCCCCTTTGACGGCCATCAGATCGATCACGCCCTGCAACAGGATCTCGTCTTCCGCGGAGCTGACGGACACTTCGTTCGCAGGCAGGCTGAGCAGAAACTCGCGCTCGCGGAAAAGTTCAAATCCCTGCAAAGACGCGAAAACGGGCATAGACAGCACGGAGCGGGCCTTGTTTTCGTCTATGCGCGCCGCAAGATCGGGCCTCTGCAAAGAAAGGCGGTGCAGGGCGCCCGCGCACGCCTCTGCGGGCGGCGCGGAAAAATCCGCAAGTTCCAAAAACGCATGGTATGCCGTGCCCGTTTCCTTATCGGCCGCGGGAAGGTTTTGCACGAGTTCGTGCTCGGGATAATACGGCTCTCCCCTTTCGCGCAGCAGTTCCGAGGCGGAAGTTTTGACGGGCAGCCCCAGGCTGGCCGCATGCGCGTACGGCATGCGATAGCGCTTTCTGACCTCTCTGGCCGCCTCCTCGTCCGGCGCGCCGAGAATGAGATCCCGTTCCGCAAAGGAGGAAAATTCCCCTTCCTGCGCGTCCGCATAGAGATCTTTGAATTTTTCGAAACGGATAAAGTCGGCAAAACAGGCCGCCTCGGCGACGTGCTCGCCGTCAAAGGGCCGTTCGGACGAAAAGATCAAATGCAGGCTTTCCTGCGCGCGGGTGAGCGCCACGTAGAGAAGGCGCATCTCCTCTTCCGAACGCTTTTTCTGCAGACGGTTCTTCACGACCGAGCGCAGGAGCGTCTCGAAAGAACGGAAGGTCTCCGTATCGTACGCATGCATGGCAAAACCCCATTCGCGGTCGTATAGGATGTCTCCCTTCATGTCCTCTGCGGAAAAACGGTCGTTCATGCCCGCGACGATGACGACGGGAAACTCCAGCCCCTTCGATGCGTGCATGGTCATCACGCGCACGGCGTTTTCTCCCCCGCTCTCCGAAAAGCCGACGCGATATCCGCCGTTTTTGAGTTTTTCCAGAAATTCCGGCACCGTCAGATCTCCGCTCTCGGCGATCAGCCGCATCACGCGCCGCAGTTTTTCTTCTCCGCACGGGCTTGCGAGCAGGCGGATCTGCATATCCGTCTCCGCGAGCACGGCGGCCATGATTTCGGCCGCGGAACGCACGCCGGCGATCAGGCGCAACTTTTCGGCAAACGCAGAGAATTTATGCAGTTTTTCGGACAGCCCGTCCGATACCTCACGCCCGTACCGTTCGCACGCGGAAACAAAATCCCCGTCGGGAGTATACAGGCGGATCTTTGCAAGATCTTCGTCGTCCAGCCCGCCCACAGCGCTCTTCAAAGAGGCGGCGAGCGGAATATCCTGCGCGGCGTTGTCGATAAACTTGAGGATCTCGATCATCGTTTTCACTTCGGGATAATCGCAGATATTGTATTCGGCGGAGGAGGTAACGGGGATGCCGCGCCGGACGAGTTCGTCCACGATGCGTTCGGCGCGGGCAGTCTTGTTGCGGGTGAGCACCGCGATGTCTTTGAACTGCGTTTTGACTGTCTCGCCCGTGGCAAGATCGAAGCGGTTTTTCGAAAGTTCGGAAAAAACGATCTCGGCAATTTTCGCGCCTTCGGCATTTTCCCCGCGCGGGTCTCCGCCGAGATGCTCGATCACCGAATACACGTCCCGCTCCTTTTTCTCCTGCGCCTCTTTTTCGGGCAGGAAATGAAAGCGCACCCGACCCGATCCTTCGGGATAACCGCCCAAAGCCTGCATCACGGAAGTCGAGCGATAGTCCACCGACGCGGTCTCTTCCGTCATCGCCTCGCAGAAGATCGCATTGACGGCGGCAAGCACGCCGGGCGCGCTTCTGAAATTGCCGTTGAGAAGGAGCGCCCGCCCCTCTTTGCTCAGCCGCGCGTACTTTCGGGAGAAAAATTCGGCACTGCAGCCCCGGAAACCGTAGATGGACTGCTTTGCGTCTCCCACCATGAACACGTTTTTGCCCGCGACGAGGCTGAGGATCTCTTCCTGTACGGGATTCACGTCCTGATATTCGTCGACGAAAAGATAATCGTAACGGGAACGCACCTCCTCGCGCACTTCGGGGATGCGCAGAAGTTCGAGGCACTTGCGCTCGAGGTCGGAAAAGTCGAGCACGCCCGCGCGGCGCTTGCGCGCTTCGTACGCTTCGTCGAATGCCGAAACAAGATTCGCGAGCGCGCAGGCGACCTCCCCCGACGAAAGAAATTTTGCGAACTCTTCCCCTTCGTCCCCGAGCCCCGCCACAAGTTTTCTGATGCCGTCCACCTCCTCTTTGAAGGAGGAAAATTTTTCGTCCAATGCGGCGATCTCCCGATCCTCGTTCTCGCGCAGGCGCGTCGACGCGGGTTTGTTGGGAAGTTTTGCCCCCGCGACCAGCCGCGCACAGGCGAATACGTTTTCCGCCTGCAAGACCTCTTCCCCGAACAGTATGCGCGAAGCGCAGAATTCGGAAAATTTTTCGGGCAAAACGCCCATCAGCGCAAATGCGTCGCATTTTTCTTTCGTCTCCCGCGCGAGGCCGACCAGCCGCCGCGCACGGCGCCTGACCGGTTCGAACGCCTCTTCGGCAAGGCGCGCAAAGCCCTCTTGGGTATATTTCGCGCGCAGCCCCGTCAGAAACGCGGAAAAATCTCCGCTTTCCGCCGCGCGCGCATGCGCCTCGGTCACGAGCGCTTCCAGTTTGGAAAAGCCGCGGCTGCCCGCAAACAGCCCGGACAGCAGGGAAAAATCCGCCGAACCGTTTTCCAACTGCTCGGCAAATACCCCTTCGGCGGCGCGTTTTTTCAGTTTTTCCGCCTCTTCCTCTTCCGCTATGCGGAAATTTGCGTCTACGCCCGCGCGGTAAAAATATCTGCGCACGACGCCCGAACAGAAGGAATGCAGGGTGCAGATATCCGACGCGCCGATCTCGGAAAGTTGCGCCTTCAGAAAAGAACGCCTTGCGCCGTCCGTTTCGGAGTTGACGGCGGATGCCACCGCCTTTTTCAGCCGCTCTTTCATCTCCTCTGCCGCGAGATTGGTAAAGGTCACCGCCAGAAGGGACGAGACTTCCGCCTCTCCCGAAAGGATGAGGGAGATGATCTTTTCGATCATGACAAACGTCTTGCCGCTCCCCGCAGAGGCGGATACGAGAATTTCTCCGCGCGCTTCGATCGCGGCGCGCTGCTGCGCCGTGGGCCCTCTTTTGCTCATAGTCCGCGCCTCCTCTTTACGATGTCGGCGATCTCCGCCATATCCACCTGTTTTTCCTCGCGGAAACTCTTTCCGTCAAATCCGCACATGCCTCCGTAGGGACAGTAAGAACAGGAATCTGCATAGGGGGAGGCGGCGATGCATCCCCTCTGCGTTTCGCTCACGAAACGGCGCGCGGCGAGTGCGGAATAGGCAATAAACGCGCCGAAATCCTCTTCTTCGAGCAGTTTTTTCGACTTTTTGCCGAAATATGCATCGATATATCTGCTCTTTTTTCCCTTTTCGATCCCGCGCTCGCTCATGGCAACGACGCGGTCGTCCCCCACGGTGAACCCCTGCATGCGGAAGGGGTTGTCCTTCCCCTCTGCCGAATAGGAGACACGGGCGGGGAAATAATACGCCCCCGCCGGTTTTCCGCCGGAAGACGCGGCATGCAGATACAGTTCGAGTTGCAGTTTTCGGCCGGTATAGTAACTTTCGGCACTCACCTCGAACCTGCCCGTCTTATAATCGACGACGCGCGTATACTCGCCGCACCGGTCGACGCGGTCGATCTTGCCGGCGAGACGGAAGGGCTTTTCTCCCGAAGAAAGATATACGTTGGCAAAGGGAGAATCGGGATATCCGAACGTCTGTTCCGCCCCGAATACGGTAAAATCGGAATTTTTCAGTTGTTCGCACACGTTCAGCCCCACGAGCACGGCCTCGCGAACCAGCGCGGACGCGGAATATCCCCCCTGCGCCGTATCCTTCAGATAGCAATAGGGCGGCTTTTCGGCGAGGGCGCGCGCCTTTTCTTCGAGAAATTCCGCGCAGGCGCGCTCGTCGTCGATCAGGTCTATATTCAGGGCGAGATCTTTGAGGACGTCGTGCATGAAATCCCCCGTATCGGCGGGCTGCACGCTGCCCTCTCTGCGCTCTTCCAGGTTCAGCCCGCGCGAGGCAAAATTCGCATACGGGCAGCGGAAATACCCCTCCGCAAGCGTGGGCGAAACGGTGTTTTTGCCCTTGAACACCACCTCTGCCGCCGACGGTATGAAGCGCCCGTCTTTCTGTTCGGGAAAAAGGAGAGAATCCACCTCTTCGCCCGATTCTTTGAGCGCGGCGTACAGTCCGGAATGGGCGGAAAAATCGCTCTTGCCCCTCCTGTAATTGTCCGCGCGGGTGAGAATTTCGCGCAGCGCGGGAACTTTTTCCCCCGCGACGCACGCGAGATAGCGCGTGAAAGCGGCGGCGTTATAGCGCTCGCTCCGTTCGAGCGCGCCGCGGGAAAGGATGCCCAGCCCCCTGCCGTTTTCCGCGCAAAAGGCGGTAAGGGCGGTATCGATAACCTCGCTCCTGCGGCATTCCTTGCCCGCGGACGAGAGCGGATAGGACAGATACAGCCGCTCCGTAAACCCGCACAGAGAGACGGCAGCGCTTTCCCTCGCGCGCGCATTGACTTCGCGGATCTTCGGCTGGATCTCTACGCTGAGCGAGCGCAGCCTGTCGATATCGCGGTCGGACACCAGCGCCGTATCCTGACCCGTCCTCGGAAGGTCGGAGGTGAGCCGCGCCGCAAACAGCACCTTTGCCGCCGGCTTTTTGCTGTCGGTGATATCCCCCACGAAAACCGCGTCCACCGTCTGCGGGATCAGAGAGATGCTCATGCTTTCAAACCCCTGCAGAAGAAGGGCCGCAAATTCTTCCGCGCGGACGGGCGCGGGCGAAGCGAGCGCTTCCGCCTCGTCCAGAACGCGCAGACAGCACTCCAGCCCGCGGGACATGAATTCACTCTCCTCCGCAAACCCCTCTTTTTTCAGTTTTTCCGCAAGGTACGCCTGCGTCTTTTCCGCCCCGAAATTTTCCAGCAGGCGGCGCAGAAGCGCACAGTAGCGGGCGCCTTCCGCACGTTCGGGCGCTTCGGAAAAGGCGGAAAGAAACTTTTCGCGCAGAGAATAGACGAGCAGCGTGTCCCGCCCGGCCGATTCGACGACCTTGCGCCTGACTCCGCCACGGTAATTTCCGTAGCGGACGAGATAATTTCTGTAAAGATCGCGCGAAGCCCGCGGCTCGCCGAAAAATTCGTTGCCGATGAATGCGTCCGTCTCTTCCGGCGCAAACGATTCGGAGATGACTTTCAGCCAGGAAACGAGAAAACGGCACAGCGGATGGCGCGCCGCGCTCCGCTTGACGTCCGCGTAATAAGGGATCTTGTATTCGGAAAACACTTTGCTCAGCGGAACGGAATATTCGTTCACGTCGGAAAGCAGAAGGGCGATATCGCGGTAGCGCATGCCTCTGTCGGCGATCTCGCTCTTGATCATTGCGGCGATAAAAGTCAGTTCGTCGTCCGCATCCGCCGCCTCGTACACGTGCACGGCGCCCGTCTGCAGGGGCGGACGGGAGAGACGTTCGGCATCGAACAGGCTTTCCCTGAATTTTTCCGCCGCTGGCGGAAGAGAAGAGGACAGCGTTTCGCGCACGCACTCGGCTCCCGCCGCGCGCACATACCTTTCGAACGCATCCGCCGCTTCGAGCGTGTAAAATTCCTCCCTGCCGCCGATAAAGATGCCCGTTACGCTCTTTGCCGACCGCACCGCCGCCGCGATCCCCTCCGCCGCCTGTTTGGTAAAGGAGGAAAAGCCCGCAAAATATACGTTTGTACCAGCGATTTTGCCGCTCTGCTCCATCGCGGCGGGCAAAAGTTCCAAAACGCCGCTTTCGTCGAGATATCCGCGGGACAGAAAGTCGAGATATTCGCGGTAGACAAGGGAAATATCTTTCAGTTTATCGGACAGCATGCCCTCCGTTTCGGCGGCGGCCGCGTCCAGCATCTGCGGCGTCACGAGCGCGGCGCGCAGTTGCGCGATCGTCTCGTACAAACTGAGTGCCGCTCCTGCGGGATTTTTTCCGAAACACCGCAGCCTGTCGGCATTTTTTGCCGCGATCCCCCCGACCGCCAGCACGGAACCCTGCTTGGACAGTGCCTTTTTTCCGCCGTAACCGCTCAAAAAGCGCGCAAAAGTGGTCACGCCCGTGGCAAAGGTCACCTTTTTGCGGGATGCGATGGCGCGCTCCGCTTCGAGCGTCAGCCTGTCTTCGCAGAAGATCAGATTTTTTTCATTTGTCCCTTCCGGAACGCCCGCAAGAAAGCCGATCAGTTCGGTCACGGTGGGCGCCAGAATCAATTTTACCGTCATACCCTTTTTTCTCTCGGCGCCCGCATAAAGAGAGCGCCCTTTCGTCGATTTTATACAGTATAGCACATTTTCGCGGATTTTTTAAGTAAATTTCACTGTTTTCGATTGTACAAAACGCGCAAATTGTGTTATACTGTATTGAAAACAGACAAAAATTTCCCCAACGGAGTATACCATGAAAAAGAAACTTGCCGCCATAGCGCTGATGCTGTGCGCGCTGATCGGGCTTTCCGCCTGTTCGTCGAGAACGCTGGTAAGCGTCGACCCGAACTGGCAGACGAATACCACCACTCCTTATCAGAACGATTTTTACGAACGGACGGTGTATGACGTCCGTTTCGAGGCGGACGAAGACGCGACCAACGGCATGATCTACAAAGAATTTTCAGGCACCTATGAGGTCATCGTAGAAACGATTAAGTCTCCTTATACGCAGCCAGAAAACAATTTCACGGTCAGCGAAGCGTACAAACTTACCTCCACGCTGACGGTGAGCGCCACCATCGCGAAAAAGGGAAGCGAAGAGACGCTCGTTTCCTTCGGCGGCGACTCGGGCAATCCCGAAGATAAGATCGTGACGACGGTGTGGTTCCGCCCGGCCAGCGAAAGATTGCAGCCCATCCGCACGGAAGTCGACCTCTATACCCATACGCCGAATGCAAATCAGACGGTGACCGTGTACAGTTATGCGTCCGTTACCGCCTATAACGAGGGATGTACCCGCGCGCAGGTCACCGTGACCGACCGTTCCGAAGAGATCACGGAAGAGGAGACGGATGCCCTCAGCATCGGTCAGGTCCGTTCGGGCGGTTCGTACAGCGATTTACAGGACGATTATTCCTGCTTCGACAACGCGCAGTTGTACTTTGCGGGAAGAGGATTTACCTTTGACAAGAACACGTCGCATACGGTGACGGTGCTCGACGACACCGCCGGAAAACACAACGTCAACTATTCTTGCAGTGAAGTTGTTACGGTGGACAACCTCGATTTCACGTTCAACGGCCCATCTTTGCCAGACGGAACAGAAATCACCGTGAGCAACGTAAACATCTCCCTTTCGGGAGCCGGAAACAACACGGGCACGACGAATTCGGTGCAATATATCCGCACAGGCAACGAAACGAACAACACGTATCACAACCTGCTCGTACGCATCGAAGAACCTCTGCCCTACCTGATGGGTTCTTATGTATTTACCCTTCGTTCCGCTTCGGTAAATTAAACGGTCGCACTTTGATCTGCAAATTCCCCGACATTTTTAAAATTATATTTTAACGGCGAAATCAAAAAAGCAGACAGGCCGCCGCCCGGTTCGGGCGGCGGCCTGTTTTACGGTATCATGGATTATTTTTCGTATACCGATCTTTTCAGGATACCTATGTAAGGGAGATTGCGGAATCTGCCCGCATAATCGAGGCCGTAGCCGATGACGAATTCGTCTTCGATTTCAAACCCTTTGTAATCGGTATCGATCGGGGCGACGCGGCGCTCGGGTTTGTCGAGCAGCGCACACAGCCTGATCGACGCGGGGCGGCGTGCGGAAAGCAGCTTTTTAAGATATGCGAGGGTGTGGCCGGAGTCGATGATATCTTCGACGATCAGCACGTGACGGCCCTCGATCTTCGTATCCAAATCTTTGACGAGTTTTACCTCTCCCGACGAGCGCGCACCCGCGCCGTACGACGAGATCGCCATAAAATCCATCTCTACGGGTTCGCTGATCGCGCGCACGAGATCGGCATAAAAGATGACGCTGCCCTTAAGAATGCCCACCGCAAGCGGATGTTTGCCCGCGTAATCTCTGCTCAACTGCGCACCCAGTTCTTTGATCCTGTTTTTGATCTGCTCTTCGGAAAGAAGCACTCTTTCCACATCCTGATGCATATCCGTTCTCCTTGGTTTTTCTTCGGTATCAAAAATCCATCCGCAGTACGCGGACGGTATTGCCGTCCAGTTTTACAAGATCGGAGATCTCTGCCCCGCACACGGCGTAGACCTCCTGCCCCTTCGCCACGAGCGGATAGAAATCCCGCTCCCGTTCGGGGATCTTTTTATCGATGAAATATTCTTTGAGTTTCTTTTTTCCGCCGCCGAATTTGAAAAAGACGTCCCCCTCTTTCCTTTTGCGGATCACGCAGCCTTCAGGAAATTTATCCGCATCCGCGTACAGCGCCCCGCCGAAATGCGCGGGCAAGGGCACCTGTTCAATGCGGAGGATCCTGTTCCCGAACAAAAACTCCCCTTCCCCGAACGGATATTCGGGCAATTCCGCCTTTTCCGCACGGTAAACGGCGATCTTGCCGCCGTCTTTGACAGCGGTAAGGCCGAACGGCAGGCTGACCTTTTTGCCGTTATCCGCCTTTTCCAGCGAAAAAAGCGCGGGCAGCGCGGCGGAAGTATAATCTTTCTCTCTTCCGAGTTTTCTGATCGCGAGAAAGACGCACCGCCGAAAAACCGGAGCGGGCAATCCGACGGGGATATACGCCTCGTTTCCCCTGAAAGAGATCTCTTTTGCCGCAAGCGCGGTGAGATAATCGTCGTCTTCGCGCGCGGCGCGGGAAAAATCGTATATCCGCTTTTGATATTGCGGAAACATGCGCTCTGCGGGCGCAAGCACCTCGTGCCTGATAAAATTGCGCGCATAAGAGATATCGTCGTTCGTCTCGTCGTTGCGGTATGCGAGCGCGCGCTCTTGCAGATAATCGAGTATCTCCCCCTTGCCGATGCCCAGCATGGGCCGTACGATCTGCTTGTTTTCGGATACGAAGACGCATCCGCGGATCCCGCCCGCTCCCGCGCCGGCAGTGCCGCGGAAGAGATTGAAAAGCACGCTTTCCGCATTGTCGCCCGCGTGATGGGCGGTAAACACGAAATCCGCCCTGTCTTCAGAAAGGATTTCGCGGAAAATGCGCAGCCGTTCGGCGCGCGCACGCTCTTCGATCCCTTCCCCCGCAAGGGCGGCCGTTTCGGGCACGCGCACCTCGTAAAAAAGCAAGGGCACGCCCGCCGACGCGCACAGATCGCGCACGAAATCGGAATCGGCGCGCGAACTTTCGCCGCGGATCCCGTGTTCCACGTTGACGGCGGAAACAGTAATGCCGTATTCGCCCGCATGCGCCAAAAGATAATCGAACAGGGCGACGGAATCGCCCCCGCCCGACAGGGCGACGCAGACGCGCTTGTTGCGGTAAGGAGTAAGATCGATATACATTTGTAAACAGTATACCGCAAAACGGAAAAGAAAGCAAACAAAAAAGGGAAAGAGGCGGCCTTTGCCCCCTCTTTTTTATAATTTTATCTCATTTTTCAAAGATCGCATCGAATACTCTGTCACAATTTTTTCTGTCGCGGTAGGCAAACGTGCGGTCAATGCGCTCCGCATACTCTTTTTTCAGAGCACAGCCCCCCTGCATATACCCGACGACCGTTTCGACGGCACTGTCAAGGTCTAAGCACACCTCTCCGAATCCGTCCGTTCTCTCGTCAAAATATCCATGCTTACCGACATGCCCGCCCGAATAAAATCGGTCGCGGTCGAATTGGCAGTAAACGATAGGTTTTTTCAGATAGGCAAAATCAAACATGACCGAAGAATAATCTGTAATCATCAGATCGCTTTCGGCAAACACGTCTCTGTAACGGCTGTCCGTAGGCAGAAATTTTACGCGGGGATCCTTTTCAAACGCTTCTATATATGCATTATACGTGTTGGGATGCGGCAAAAACGCGACGGTATAACCGTACTGTTCGGCCGCGGACAGCAGCCTTTCGTCATTGATGAGCGCGTTGTAAAAGCGGAAATATTCGCTGTTTTCAAAATTTTCGCTTTTGCTCCATACGCCGTTTACTAACCGTCCGACAAGATATTTGCGCCAGGTCGGCATGATGACGATCTGCTTTTTCGGAGCGTTATACAGCCGGTCGTATCGGCAGAGCCCCGTTAAAATAATTTCTTTTTCACTGTAAAAATATTTACCTTCTAAAATTGATTGTCTCTCATAATCTGTAGAAGTAATAAAACGAAAAATATTTTTACTATACTTATTCAGCCAATCGGATAAATCACCTTTTATAATTCCGTGCTGTAAAAATACAAACTTCTTCTCCGCCGTTATATCGCGGAAGGCTTTGGATTTCATGATCGGGAACATAAAATATTCTTCTGCGGCGGATGAAACGACTTTATCGCAAATCAAATAATGCAGTTTGTGCCGAACGCTGCAAAAAGGAAGAACTTTGCCGATCTTTTTGATCCGCTTATAATCTTTGCAGTCTTTGCGGATGAGAAAGGCGGCCTTCGCCTGCCCCCGTTTATTCTTCCTCAGGTACTCGAAAAACGCCTCGCCGTTGTCGTCCGCTTTGTTCGCACGATCGGATAAAAGCCAGTATTCCCGCCGGCCTCTGTTTCTGAACAGATGATAATACAATCTGCATGCGAGATTTTTCCATTCGCGGCGGAAAAACAATTCCGCCAAAAATTTTATTTCGCGTTCCAAATGCCCGCGGCGCCCGGCATTGCGCACGGAAAGGCCGCCGCCGTGCGCCTGTACCGCCCAATGCTCCGCATGAAAGTATCCGTGCCTGTATTCCGTTCCCACGGAGGAAAAAATGCCGTAGGTCAAGCGCTGACGGACGACGCGCGTATCCCTTACCGTGCAGGCAATGCGGACCGTCGTTCCCCACCCTTCCAAGGGAATATCGGCGGAAAAACCGACGTCGCGGTAAAGCGGAACGCCGAAAGTATAACGCGATTGCGTATTTCTGTCGATCAGGGTACACGGAAAAGCCCTTTCGCCGGAAAGGATCTCTATGCCGACGGGTTCCTCTTCCGAAAGCCCCACAAAACGAAGGAATCCCTCTATATGCAGCGTATCCCCCTCGATCTTTACAAATTCGACGCGCGCGGCCTGCACGGAAATTTTTGAGACCGTTCTGTCCGCAAAGACGAGCGCGACTTCATTCCTGCCGGAAACAAGGTCGGGCATGGCACCGTATTTTTGCATCAACAGGAAAACTTTATGTTCGGTAAAGATCATCCTCTGCCCGAGGATCACGTCGTCGTCGAACAGTTTGAAAAGCCCGAGCAGAAGGCTGATATATCTCTCTTTTTCCTCCTCGTTCAAAAGGGCAAAATCGTCCGTTCCGCGAAGCCGCCACTGCAGATCCGCCAAAACCACGTATTGGATATATTTATGAAAAAAACCGAATTTTTCGAGGCTGAACCGATATGCCCAAAGGGCGAAATGTTCCAGATAATCGAGATACCATCCCTTCTTTTTTCTGCTCGTCTGAATCAGGCTCTGTTCTCCGGCCGCGCGCCTGCGGTAGTAATATCTGCAAGTATCCAAAACGCCCAGCCGCATCTTGCGGGATAAAAATTTGATGATCTCTTTTGCGTCCTCTCCGCAAACGAGGCTTGCGTCCTGACAGAAAGTCTGCCTGATATCCGCCGTAAAAAAACTTGCCGCATGCGTCATGAGAATATTGTCCGGCTCTTCGTTCAGATCGATGACACGCGAGCCGTTCGCAAATTTATAATTCTGCCAGTGCGGGCCGCTCTGCGCTTCAAAAAAACACATCGGGATCGTCACGACGTCCGTTTCTCCGCCGTGCTCTTGAAAAAAACGATGGACTTCGGCAAAGGCATTCTTCGACATTTTGTCGTCCGGGTCCATGAAATTGACGTATCTTCCCTCGGCAAGGGCAAGCCCCGCATTGCGCGCGGAGGATACGCCTCCGTTTTCCTTATGCACGACGACAACGTTGCGCGGATATTTTGCGGCAAACGCATCGCAGAGCGCACCGCTGCCGTCTGTGGAACCGTCGTCGACAAGTATCAACTGGATTTTACCGAAGCCGAACGTCTGCCTCGCCAGGCTGCGCACCGCCTCTTTCAGAAAGGGGGCCACGTTATAGACCGCCATCACGACGGAAAATTCAAATTTTCGTTCTGTCTTTCGCATGCGTTCCTATCCTTACAAAAATTTTACCAAAGAAGTTTCAGCCGTTCGCGCGCCCTGCCGCCGGGAGGAAAAAGCACGTCCGCCGCAACGCAAAGCGCCTTGTTGTGGCGCAGCCTGTTTTTCAAACTGATCTTCGGCGCGGGGACGGAAAAAACCCCGTCTCGCTTCACCCGTTCGGCCGTGATCCCACGCTCCTTTTGCAGGCGCGCTAGTTCTTGCTCGAAATATGCGCAACCGCCGCCGGAAAGGGTGCCGCCGCCCTGCACGGCAATTTCGTGCAGCAACTCGTCGTATTCGAACAGATTGTCCGGAAAAAGAGCGTGCACGGTGGAAACGAATCCCCGCCTTGCCGCGCGGCCGTGCCCGAACGCCTCGGCCTCGCGCAGAAGTTCGGGCGAAACCTTTTCCGCCCGGGCGCAAAAGTCTTTTGCAAGCAGCGCACGCCATGCCCGAAGCGCCTTTGCGCGGCGTTCGCCGAGCGGGCTTTTTTCGATCTCGTCGAACACAAAGCAGGCGCAGCGCAGATTGTCGGCAAGTTTTTCCGCCGTATCCGCACGCACCATCTGCCCGCCGTGCAATCTGTAAAAATACCAGCCGCCCTGTACGACTTCAAGGCTATTTGCGCGGCGGAGCGCAAAATGGGAGAGCAATACGTCCTCCGCATAGCCGAGCGGAAAGTCGGGAAGGCATGCCTTCATCTCTCCGACCGCGCCTTTGAGAAGATCGGCGGCAAACATTTTGTTCCACGCCACGTAGCGCGAATGTTCGCGGCCCGCACGCTCGAAGAAAAAATCGTAGACGTTTTCCGTAAGAACGCGCGGTTTGCGCATGGTCCCGTCGAGCGAAAAGCGGTAGATGCTGTTTTCCGTAAGACAGGCCCAGCCGCCCACCGCGACGTCCCGCCCCCGCCGCATCGCTTCCAACAGGCGGGAATAATAGGAAAAGGACACCTTGTCGTCCGAATCCGCAAACGCGATGTATTTCCCCTCGGCGCTTTGAGCGCCCGCAACGCGCGCCGCGGAAAGTCCCCTGTGTTCCAGTTTCAGATAACGCACCGCGGGAAACGCGGCCAAAAGGGCGGAATAATCCTTATGCGAGCCGTCGTCCGCGATCACGATCTCGTAATCGGAAAGATCGGAACGGACAATGCTCCCGAGGCATTCCTTCAGATATGATTCCTCCGTGTCGTACACGCAGACGACGATGGAAAGTTCCGGACGCAAATGCGATACCCTCCCGCGCACTTCGGCGCTCTCTTTCGCTCAAAAACATGCCCGTCCCGCAGAAGCGGGAGGCGTTTTATCCAGTATAGCACACGACGCGCGGCGTGGCAAAGCATGAAACTTGCAAAAAGAGAGTTTCACGAATTTTCCCCTCCCTTTTCACAACAAACCGACAAAGGCTGTCAAAATTCGGCAATCGCGGCAAATTTTGCACCGACAAAGGCGGCGAGTGCGGAAACGGAAACCCTGATCTGGCAGCCCACCCTGCCCGCGCTCACGTAAATTTCCTCCGCATCGTTCGCGCTTTCGTCTATAAACGTCGGAAACCGCTTTTTCATGCCCACCGGAGAACAGCCGCCGTGTATGTATCCGGTTAGCGGCTCGAGTTCCTTTTGCCTGATCATCGAAACGGATTTTACGCCCGCGGCCCGCGCCGCGCTCTTCAGGTCGAGCGAGGCGCATACGGGCACGCAGAATACGAAATGTTCGCCCTTGTCCGATACGGTCACGAGCGTTTTGAATACCCTGCGCTCGTCCTCTCCGAGAAGTTGCGCGACCTTTTGCCCGTCCGTAATCTCCGGCGCGTAGGCAAAACTTTCGTATGCGATCTTTTTCGCGTCCAGAAGGCGCATCGCGTTGGTTTTCGTCATTTTATGTAACTCTCCTTTCCGTTAAAACGATTTTGCAAAGCCGCGCAAAAACCGCGGCAAAATTCTGCGGATTTCTCCGCGTTTTCCGTTGACATGCGGCGCGTGAAATGATAAGATACCCTTGTCAAAAAACCATTCAAAGAAGCGCCTTTTATGAAAGCACTCGACTTGGGAAACAGCCGCGTATTCAGCACCGTGATCAAACTGACCATCCCCGCGATGGTCGCGCAATTTATTAACGTGCTCTATTCCATCGTGGACAGGATGTACGTCGGCAACATCCCCGAAATCGGCGGAAAAGCGCTCGCCGGACTGGGCGTATGCGCCCCGATTGCGACGCTCATCTCCTCTTTCGCCTTTCTGATCGGGCTGGGCGGAGCACCCCTTTTTGCCATGTCTTTGGGCGAAAACAATCAGGAGGGCGCCAAAAAGATCCTGTCCAATGCCTTTCTCGCACTGATCGGGCTTGCGGCGGTCGTGACGGCCCTCACCCTTTCCCTGCTCCGCCCGCTGCTGATGACCTTCGGCGCGAGCGAAGAGACGTACGGCTACGCGAGGACGTATCTTATGATCTATGCCGCGGGCTCCGTCTTTTCCATCGTGGGAACGGGGCTCAACCAGTATATCATTGCGCAGGGATATTCGGGCATCGGCATGGCGACCACCGTGATCGGCGCGATCGCGAACATCGCCCTCGACCCCCTGTTTATCTTCGTTTTCGGCATGGACGTGGCGGGCGCGGCGATCGCGACCGTCATTTCGCAGTTCCTCTCTTTCGCGTTCGTCATCGTATTTCTGCGACTGAAAAGCACGAAAGTGCGGCTCACACTCGGCGGCTATTCCTTCAAGATCATCGGCAAAACGGTCAAACTCGGCATTTCGCCCTTTCTGATAACGGCCACGGACAGCGCGATCATCATCGTATCCAACGCCGTGCTGCAGCGCTACGGCGGCGCGGAGGGAGACATGTGGATCACCGTCTCTACCGTGGTGCAGGCGTTCATGTCCCTGATCACGTATCCCATGCTGGGCATTTCCACCGGTTCTCAGCCCGTAATCAGTTATAACTACGGAGCAAAAAACTTTGCGCTCATCAAAAAGGCGGAAAAAATCATACTGAGCATGTGCCTCATCTTTACGACGCTCATGTTCTGCCTTTCCTTCGTCATCTCAGAGCCGTTCACCGCGCTGTTTACGAAGGATGCGCAGATCATAAAAGAGAGCGTGCGCGGCATACGCGTCTTTATGATCGGCATCATCCCCCTGTCCTTTGCCTACGCTTTCGTGGACGGGCTTACGGCGCTCGGGCAGCCGCAGTATGCGATCAGCATCTCTTTCGGCAGAAAACTTGTCGTTTATCTCGGGAGCCTTCTTTTGCTGCCCGCCTTTTTCGGGGTGCGCGCCGCCTTTTATGCGGAACCCATCGCGGACATCGTTGCGGCAATCGTCTCGACGACTATTTTCCTGATCGCCTACCCGAAAATCAAACGGAAAAGGGAGCGCGCGCAGGGCAACCTGCTCTGATCATCCTCCGATATAATACATCTTCCGCCCGGCGGACGCGATCTTTCTCCAGCAGGCGGAAAGTTTTTCATCGGTGAAGCGGGAAAAGATCTCCCGCTCTTCCCGCAGCGTGACCGCCCTGCCAACATCCGCCCACGTATCCGCATAATGGGAGCACAGGCGCTCAGGATTATCGTACAAAAAGACCATGTTATCGAAAAGAAACGGCCTGACCAGCCGGGAAAAAGGCGTATATTCCGCCGCCCACTCGAATTCCGAGGCGAGGGCGGCAAATTTTTTCTTTTCTTTCCGCTTGATGTACGCCAGCCAGGAAAAGACGATCTCGTCTCCCTGCACGGAATAATTTCCTTCCACAGAATAAAAACGGAATCCGTGTTCGTCGAAAAATTTCAGAAACGCCGCGTCCATGCCGTCGAACAGCGCGCTTTTCAGCCAATAGGCGGCAAATTTGAGTTCTTCGGACGCGCCCGTAACGTGATAGACCGCCAGCGCCTGCAAATTTCTGCCGCCGCCCAGTTTGTTGACGGGCTTGTCTTCCCGCAATTCCGCCTTGCTCTCATATTCGTATTTTTGCAGCGGAAGGCGGCCGAAAGAAGAGGCGACTTTCGCAAAATCTTCTTCCGAAAATGCGCCCGCCAGAAAAATTCTGATCCCGTCCGTAAACAGGCTCTCGCGCGCGGCGGCAAGTTCTTCGCGGGTGAGCGTTTCAAGTTCACCGATCTCTCCCAACACGGAAGACGTGAAGCGTTCGTCGTACCATTCCTTGCGGAGGATCTCCGCGGAACGGTTGTCGTAAAACTCATACTCGTAAATTTCGTTTCGGATGACGGCGAGCACGGACTCAAATTCCTCTTCGCCGTATTCCTTTTGCGTGAGCATGGAAAAGAGAAGCCCCAACTGATCGGCAAAGACCTCTTTCCGGCAGACAAAGTTGAAACACATGTAATTTTTTGTGGTATAGCCCATGATCTCGGAGCCGCGCGAAGTCATTTCCGCATTGATCTCGGCGGCGCGCTTTTCCCCTGCCCGCTCGAAAAACATGTGCTCCGTGAAATGATAGACGCCCGCCTTTTGCCCGGGAATAAAGGGCATGACGACAGAAAAGGCGACGGCGCTCAACGCGGGCGCCGAAAAACACACCGTTTCCGCGCCGTTTTCCAAAATCACTTTCTTTTCTTCCCCTCCGGCGGGGAAAACCGCTTCAAATTCCTTCATAAATCACCCGCGGCAAACCGTACCGCCGCATTTTACCATAATAAAATACCGTATGTCAATTTTATCCGTTTCAAAAAAACTGCCTTATTTTCCACAAAATAACATACAATTTTACTGAAATAGGTTTATTTTTACAGACTATGCCGTTCTTTTACAAATTTTATACAACCTTTCGACAACTTTATCCACAGCCGAAAACAAAAATGTGGACAACTCAGGTGGACAACGATTGCGTTTTACCGACGGCCGCCAACCCCTCCGCAAGCGGATCGCCCTTGCGGAAAGCGCAGTAACTGACCAGTTCGGGGAGCGAAAAGTCCAGCGTGGGAACGATTTCCAACTCTCCCGCAGCGATCTCTTTTTCCGCCATTTTGTAAGGCAGGAAGGAGATGCCGATGCCGTCTTTGAGATAATCTTTGACTTTGCCGCTGTTGTCGATCTCCAGCCCGAACGCATGGCGGGGCGGAAAGAGAGAGCGGACGAACTCGCCCGCGTCGCCGAAGGCAAAATTGCACATGAGATAGTCTGCCGATGCAAGTTCCGCCTTCGCGATGCCCCGTTTATACTTGTTCTTATCCGGCCGTGCAAGCAAGACCAGCCTGTCCGAAGAAAACTTTTTGCACACAAACCCCGCCTTTTTGAGCGGCAGATAGGAAAAGGCAACGTCGATGATCCCGTCCTGCAGCATGCGCAACAGATCCAGCGAATGCCCCAGCGTGATCTTGAGCGCGACGCCCGGATGTGTGCGGTAAAATCCGCTGAGAACGGGATAAAGATCGCTCTCGTAAACGGCGTTGATCGTGCCGACGCGCAATTTTTCCTTGAAGCGCGCGGAGGCGTTCACCTCTTGTATGAACGTCTCTTCCAATTCGTCGATGCGGAGCGCGTACGAAAGAAAAAGCGCGCCTTCATCCGTCAGTTCCACGCCGCCCTGCTTTCTGACGAACAGTTTTTTGCCCGTCTCGTTTTCCAGTTCAAGGATCCTGTTCGTGACGGTGGACTGCGCGACGTACAGCCTTTCCGCCGTGCGCGTGAAATTTTTCAGTTTTGAAAGCATGATGAATGTTTTGATCCCTTCCGAATTCACTGTCTTCTCCCTTTTCCGATGCGCGGAAACGATTCGTTTTTCAAATAGATATAATTAAAATTATCTATTTTATAAATCGTTTACAAATTATATCATATGTGCTATAATAAAGCAACCGAAACGAAAAGAAAGTTTTATTCTTAAATTATCAAGGAGAAGGTTATTATGGGAATGACAATGTCTCAGAAAATTCTTGCGGCGCACGCAGGGCTTCCCTCCGTCAAGGCGGGGCAGTTGATCAATGCGGAACTGGACATGGTGCTCGGCAACGACATCACCTCCCCCGTCGCGGTAAAAGAATTCGAAAAGGCGGGATTTTCCTGCATCAAATGTCCGGAAAAGGTCAGCATGGTCATGGATCACTTTACGCCGAACAAGGACATCAAGGCGGCGGAACAGGTCAAAACGGTGCGCGGCTTTGCGAACAAATACGGAGTGGACAATTTCTTCGACGTGGGCAGAATGGGCATCGAACACGCGCTTTTGCCCGAACAGGGACTTGTGGGCGCGGGCGATCTCGTGATCGGCGCGGACAGCCACACCTGTACGTACGGCGCACTCGGCGCTTTTTCGACGGGCGTAGGCTCGACGGATATGGCAGCCGGCATGATGAGCAATAAATGCTGGTTCAAGGTCCCTGCGGCGATCAAATTCGTACTGAAAAACAAACCCGCGAAATATATCTGCGGCAAGGACGTGATCCTGCACATCATCGGCCTGATCGGCGTGGACGGCGCGCTGTACAAATCGATGGAATTTACGGGGGACGGCGTGCAGTATCTTTCCATTGACGACCGCTTCACCATCTGCAACATGGCGATCGAAGCGGGCGCCAAAAACGGCATTTTCCCCGTGGACGACGTGACGCGCGAATATCTGAACGGCAGGTTCAAACGCGAGATCCGCGTGTTCGAGGCTGACCCCGACGCGGAATACGAGCGCACGATCGAAGTGGATCTGAGCGCACTCAAACCTACCGTGGCTTTCCCGCACCTGCCCGAAAACACGAGAACGCCCGAAGCGTGGGGAGAGGTGAAGATCGATCAGGTCGTCATCGGCTCGTGCACGAACGGACATATTTCCGACCTTCGCATCGCGGCGGAGATCCTTAAAGGAAAGCACGTTGCCAAAGGCGTGCGCTGCATCGTGATCCCCGCGACCAACACCATTTGGAAACAGGCGATGCACGAAGGCCTGTTCGATATATTCATCGACGCGGGCGCGGTCGTTTCCACCCCCACCTGCGGGCCCTGCCTGGGCGGACACATGGGCATTCTTGCCGCGGGAGAAAGGGCGGTCGCCACGACGAACCGCAACTTCGTAGGGCGTATGGGACACGTGGACAGCGAAGTGTACCTCGCATCCCCTTACGTCGCGGCGGCAAGCGCCGTTGCGGGCAAGATCGCGACGCCGGACGAAATTTAATTCACGCAAATCTCGGCGGGCTGCCGCCTGCGATTTGCCGTGATAGAAAAGAAAACCCAATGTTCGCATTGCGAGCAATGCTCTGCATCGTGTTTTCTCTCTGCGGCGATATGTTACGGCTCTCTTATTTTTGAATCGCCGCATTCACTCTTTCCCCTTAAGCCGTATGTATGCGGCAACTTGGGTGCGCTTGCCAAAAATATAATTTAGGGCCGCGCATTTGATTCTATAAAATAAAACGAGGTTTACCATGAAAGTTAAAGGAACTGTTTTCAGATATAAAAGCGACGTCGATACGGACGTCATTATCCCGGCACGCTACCTGAACACCACTTCGGAAGCGGAACTTGCCTCGCACTGCATGGAAGATATCGACAAAGATTTCGTCAAAAAGGTAAAGAAGGGAGACATCATCGTGGCGGAAGACAACTTCGGCTGCGGCTCCTCGCGCGAGCATGCACCCATCGCCATCAAGGCGAGCGGCATTTCGCTCGTGATCGCCAATTCGTTCGCGCGCATCTTTTACCGCAATTCCATCAACATCGGGCTTCCCATTCTCGAATGCCCCGAAGCGGTGAAAAATATCAAGGCGGGCGATATCGTTTCCTGCGATCTTTCCAAAGGAGAAATCGTGAACGAAACGACGGGACAGAAATTCCAGGCAGAGCCTTTCCCCGAATTTATTCAGAACATCATCGACAAAGGCGGCCTGATCGCCTCCATTAAGGCGGAGAAGTAAAAGCGCGGCGTTTTTCCTGCGCGTGTCTGAGGGGGATATGCAAAAAGTCAAAAAGCACACTCTGGCTTTTGAAACAAAACTCATTTATCTGCTCTGCGTTGCCGTGTTGCTCGTCTTTGCGGCCGCTGCCGTTGCGGGATGGCTTTTTGCGCCCTTCCCCATTGGCGCGGTGCTGACGGGTGTTTGCGGCTTTGCCGTACTGTTTCTCGCGCTTCTTGCCTGCGGCTGGACAAAATACAGCACCCAATACTACCGCATAGCGTGCTCCGGAGAATATCCCGCCGTACACTTTACGGATAACGCGGGAATTGTATTTTACGCGGCAAACGCCGAAACGGTTGGCGGTTATCTGCGCGAACTCGGCCGCATCCCTCCCCTGCCCGAACGCTATACGCGCGAAGAATGGCTTATGCGGGAACAAACAACCGACGAACTGCGCAGACGCACACTCGGAAACTGTGTCGTTGCTTCATATCCGCCCCTCTGTCTTGCAGACCTCGTGCTTTTACAAAGCAAAACAATTTTTCTTTCGCGCAAGACATACGGAACATATCGCGCGTTTTTTGACTGTTCAGGCATAAAAAACACAAACACGTTTATTTTTATAAACGGCGGACAGGAATAAAAAATCGTTCCTGTTCCGGACCGCAAATTAGTTTAAATTGATAAAATATTAAAAAAGAGGTACATTCTCATGAAAAAACATATAGCGGTGCTCGCGGGCGACGGCATCGGCCCCGAGATCACGGACGGCGCGATCGCCGTCCTCAACAAAATCGGCGAAAAATTCGGACACGAATTTGAATTCGAACACCTTCTGATGGGCGTTTGCGCCATCGAAGAGACGGGCGAACCCCTGCCCCAGTATACCATTGACCGCTGTCTTGCATCCGACAGCGTGCTTTTGGGCGCGGTGGGCGGCGCGGTCGGCGACAAGCGCATCGAAAAACTGCCCGGGCATCTTCGCCCCGAAGCGGGACTTCTGAAGATCCGCTCGGCGCTGGGGCTGTATTCAAACCTGCGCCCCGCAAAACTCTTCCCCGCCCTGGCGGGCGCGTGCCCCCTGCGCAAGGATATCGCGGACAAGGGCATCGACCTGGTGGTCGTGCGCGAACTGATCGGCGGCATCTATTTCGGCGAGCGCGGCAGAGGCACCGAAGAAAGCGGCGAATTCGCCTATGATACCGAAAAATATAATGTAGAAGAGGTCACCCGCATTGCAAAGATCGCCTTCGAACTTGCAAGAAAGAGAAGAAAACACGTGACTTCCATCGATAAAGCGAATGTTTTGGAATCTTCCCGCCTGTGGAGAGAAGTCGTGCACGACGTCGCCAAAGACTATCCCGACGTGGAACTTACGGACATGCTCGTAGACAATACGGCGATGCAACTGGTCAAAAACCCTTCGCAGTTTGACGTAGTGCTCACTTCCAACATCTTCGGCGACATCCTTTCCGACGAGGCGGCGCAGATCACAGGCAGCATCGGCATGCTCGCCTCCTCCTCGCTCGGTGCGACCAAACGGGGGCTTTACGAACCCATCCACGGCTCTGCTCCCGATATTGCGGGCAAGGACATTGCAAACCCCATCGCGACCATACTTTCGGCGGCGATGATGCTCCGCGATTCTTTCGATATGACGGAAGAGGCGAAGGCCGTGGAAAACGCCGTCAACAAAGTGCTCGACGAGGGCTACCGCACGGCGGACATCATGAGCGAAGGCATGAAGCAAGTCAAGGGCAGCGAAATGACAAAACTCATCGTTGAAAGGATATGAAACTTTTGAACGATAAAGAGCGGCGAAAACGCCGCTCTTTTTGTTTTACGGGCGTGGGCTGCGCATTTTGCACCGCCCACGCCCGATTATCCGCCTGTTTTTAATTTTATTCCACAGAATCGGCGGACTTCTCTTCCTATTCTTCTTTTTTCTTTTCCTCCGCCCTTTTCAAACGCCTGCTCCGAACGAGGAAAACCATGGAAAATACAAACAATACAATTTCCACCGCCAAGGAAACAGCCATTATACACGCAAACGTGAGCCGCATCGGTTCCAAATCTTCTGAAAATATGGAGAAAGTTAAGTTTATCCCCCCACAAACTAAATTGCATAGGGCAAAGCACAAGAAAAATATCCGGTACAGCCTGTCTAACCGCGCAATTTTTTCTTTCTTTTCCATAACTCTCCCCCTGATCTGAAAGTTACGATTTCAGTATAACATATATAATGGCCGCCGTAAAGTAATTTTGAAAAATATCCCGCCGAAAAAACGCAGGCATTGACAAAACGCCGTGCAGGTATTATAATAGAGTCTGCATAAAAACGGACGCGGGAGGAGGACTCTATTGATTGCCGAAAACGTAAAAAAAATATTGTCCGAAATTTCGGGAGGCAACCCGTTCGGGGAAAAAATAACGCTGGTGGCCGCCACCAAAACGCGCACGCCCGACGAGATCAACGAGGCGATCGCCGCGGGCGTGAACGACATAGGCGAAAACAAGGTGCAGGAATTTACGGAAAAATACGACGCCGTGCGGGGCGCGAACAGGCACTTTATCGGGCACTTGCAGACGAACAAAGTGAAATACCTGATCGGAAAGACGTACCTCATCCACTCGCTCGACCGCATGGAACTTGCAGACGAACTGCAAAAACGCGCCGAAAAGGCGGATTGGGTGTGCGACGCGCTCATAGAGATCAATATGGGCAGCGAACTATCAAAGAGCGGCTTTTCCGTCGAAGAAGCCTACGATGCGTACCGCGCGCTGAAAAAATATCCGAACATACGGCTCAAGGGGCTGATGGGAATGCTTCCCATTTCGGAAAATTGCGAATATTTGCGTTCATTATGCTTGTCTGTACGAAAAATTTATGATAAAATAAGAGAGAAGGACGATTTGTTCGAACATCTTTCGATGGGCATGAGCCAGGATTGGAGACTGTGCGTAGAATGCGGCAGCAACATGATACGCCTCGGCACCACCCTGTTCGGCCCGCGCAATTACCCGCAGACTCTCTGAAAGAGAGGGCGGCAGAGGGGGCTGTATGGCATTTTTCGATTTTTTCAGACAGAAAGACGAAAACGGCGTAAAGCGCCGCACTGCCGACGGGCGCGCGCCCCTGCCCGAAAAGGCGCGCTTTGAAAAGCCCGCGGAGGGCCAGCCCATGCAGATCAGGCACCCGCGTTCGTATGCGGACGTTGAGGAGATCATCGACCGCATGAAGGACAAACTGACCGTGATCGTCTACCTGAACGAACTGAGCGCGGCAACGGCGCAAAGGGTCAGGGATATCCTGAGCGGGGCGGTATATGCCTTGGGCGGCGGCATGGCGGAACTGGAAAAAGATATGTACGTATTTACGCCCGACGGCGTGAACGCACAGTAACAGCGAATCATTTTACACGGTTTCTTTCGAAACCGATGCGAGATAACAGAACTTTAACCGGAAGAACGGCTGGTCTATGGACCGGCCGTTCTTTCCGTTATGATCTGTTTTTTGCGCCGCGCCTGCCGAAGCGTGGCGCGCCCCTGCACATCGCTCCACAGCCGATCACTTTGCGACCATCTGCTCCATCGTCCGATCGACGAGGTCGGAAATTTTTACCTTCCCCACCCCGAACACGGAGGTATCGAGCGTTCCGCAAAGGGGCGCCGTCCATTCCTTTTTGATGCCCTGAATGCCGTTCATCATGCCGAGTACGGAACCGACCGTAGCGCCGTTGCAGTCGGTATCGAAGCCCGCCTCCACCGCCATGCAGACGGATCTTGCAAAATCCCCTTCTCCGTAAAGCAGTGCGGCGCAGACAATCATCGCGTTCGGAATGGTATGCGTCCAGCCGTATCCGTCCGCGTCGTCCCAGCGCGCATAAATTTTATCGAAGCAGGCCTTTTGCGAAAGCCCCGCTTTATGCCACGCAAGCACGTCGGACAGGGCGGCGTACAGGCGGGAGGCCGCGGGGATCTGTTCCGCCGCGCTCGCAACGATCTGCCGCACATCGCCCGAAACCGCGGCGGCGGCAACGGCGGCGGCCGCAAACATTTCGCCGTAAATGCCGTTTTTTACGTGCGAGATGCACGCATCTTTCCACGCCGCTTCTGCCGCGCGGCACGGATCGCCCGCATAGAGATAGCCGAAATAATCGCCGCGGATCTGCGCACCGATCCACTCTCTGTACGGATTTTTATAGACTGCCGAATCGGGCGGTTCGTATCCGTTGACGAAATTCAGAAACGCGACCCGTTCCGCCGTGCAATAGGCGTCTTTCGGCTGACAGGACAGCCACAGGCGGGAAACGTCGTGCGGCGTAAAACCGATGCCGAAGCGGGAAACGAGAAGTTGCGCCATTACGGTGTAATTCGTATCGTCGTCTGCCGGCGCGCAGCCCGCCTCGGCCGCCCTGTCGGCAAGCGCCCCTTCCTGTATACGGAAGCGCAGTTGCGAACGAACCTCTTCCGTCAGATCGGACGAGAGGATATACCGCCGCATCGGCAGATTACCGCTCGATTTCAGCAAAAATTTCAGTTCTTCTTTGGAAATACCCTCGACGGGTTTTCCGAGCAGGCAGCCGCAGATCCTGCCCGTCCACGCGCCTTCGATCTTTTCGCGTGCAGGCCGGACGGGAGAAAAGCGATCGGCCTTTCCCTTCCTCGTCCTGCGGATCCCTTCCAGGTCGGACGGCTCGTCGAAGGGATAATCCTGCCTCAGCGGCGCTTCGCAGACCATTTCGTAGAGAACGTCCGCGATCTTTTCCTTATGCTCGCCTGCAGGAAGGAGAGACGCGGCGCGAAAAAGATCTTTGAAGGCGGCCACGTCTTTCCCCTCGTCCTCCGCCTGCCTGTATTCGTGCATGAGCGCGGAAGAGTAGGATTCCCAGACGTGGATCGCCGCATATTTTGGCTTGACTTTTTTGTCAAAGGCAAGTTCTTCTGCGACCCTTCTGCCGCCGCCGAACACGAGCGCGTCGAGAGATACGCCGAATTTTTCGGATATTCTGATCAGGTGTTCGAGGTCGGGGAACGCGGCGCCGCTCTCCCATTTTTGCACCGCCTGCCGGGAAACGCCGATCAGTTCGGCAAATTTCTCCTGCGAAAGTTTGGCTTCGTATCGGATCTTACCGAGAATTTCGTTCATGTCCTTTTTCCTCCCGCATGTATCATATCATACACCGCCGAAAATTTCAACCGTCCCGCGTTGACGGATTTGCGCAACCTGCGGTTGCAAAACGGGGCGCCCGTATGGGTGCCCCGTTTATCTTTTTATTTTTTAATAGAGAAGTTGCGCCGTATCGGGCAAAGTCAGTACGGAATTGTTGTCTCCGCGCACGGTAAAATGTTCTTCGTGAAAAGTCTTGTGCGGGATCATGTAAACGCGCTTGTTTCGCCACTCCCCCGTCACCGCGTGGGAAAACATCCTTTTTGAAAGGATCTGCGCAAAAATGCCGGCATTGAGTTCCACGATCGCGTTTTCATATCCGTTTGCAAAACAGTTTTTCAGTGCGATCTTGATCTTGAATGCGATATACGTATCCGACAAAACGACGCCCGAACCCTTGCAATAGGGGCAAGATTTGGTGAGCATCACCTTGTTGTCGTCTTTGTATTTGCGGCGGGTGAAGGAAACGAGCCCCAGCCCGCTGATCCCTTCGATATTGCATTTTGCGCGGTCTTCCCTGAGGCAGCGTTCCAGTTCTTCGAGAAGTTTGGCCCTGTGTTCCTCTTTGACCATGTCGATAAAATCGACCACGACGATGCCGCCCACGTTTCGCAGGCGCACCTGCCGCGCGATCTCTTTGGCGGCAAGCAGATTGGTCTCGAACACCGTCTCTTCCAGCGCGGACTCCCCCGTAAATTTCCCCGTGTTCACGTCGATCACCGTCAGCGCTTCCGTCTTGTCGAAAATGAGATACGCACCGCTCTCCAACTCGACGCGCGTGCTCAAAAGTTCGTATACCTGCTTTTCCAGCCCGAATGCGTCGAACATCTCTCTCGGCCCGTCGTACAGGACCAGTTTGTTCTTCTGATTGGCCTTTTTGAACATCTTTTCGATGCGCTTGTATACGGTGGACGAACCGACGTATATTTTGTTGACGGAGGAAATGTCGATGTCCCTGAGCAGCCGGATATGCACGTCCGCATCGCGATAGATGAGGTCGCCCACCTTCGCCTCTTTATACGTCTCGAGCACGGAAAGATACAGCCCCTTAAGATAGCGTACTTCCTCTTTCAGAATGCGCAATTCGGCATTGCGCGCGTTCGTACGCATGATCAGGCCGTCGCCCGCAAAGCGGACCTTTTCCGCAACCGATAAAAGGTGCGCACGCTCGTTTTCGTCGGTGATCTTGCGCGACACGCCCAAAAAGGGAAGATTCGGCAGATAAATGAGATTTTTTCCGACAAACGAAAGGTTCATGGAAACGCGGGCGCCCTTGGTGCCTATGGGAGATTTGGAAACCTGGACCATGACCTCGTCGCCCACTTTGACGTTGAGTTTTTCCGATAAGGGCACGTCTACGCCCGCGGGGATATCGCCCGCGTACAGATACCCGTTTTTCGGCTGCCCGAATGCGACGAACGCCGCCTGCATACCGCCGACGACGTTTACGACTCTGCCCTTATAAATATTGCCCGAAATGTCGCTCGCCCCCGCCGAATCGAGGTGGAATTCGACAAGTCTGTCCCCTTCGGTGACCGCCGCAAAGCAGTCTCCTCCGAAGTAATCGAAATACATATTCTTTTGCATTTATATATAAAACCCGTCGCCCGCAAAAACCTGCGTTTTTACGGACAAAATTATTACCGAAATTTCCTTTCATCATTTTACCATAAAACGCTCACATTTGCAAGCGCAAACCCCAAAAAAGCAAGCGGAAGCGGAATTTTTATTGTAAAAATTTAATATTCCTGCACAAATTCGCCGACCGGGGCGTAAAGTTCCGCCGTTTCGAGTATTTTTACGAGTTCTCCCTGTGTGATCTCACCGAAAAACCGCCCGTCTTCGTCGTAAACGGTGATTTCAAGATATTTTCCCCGCTCCATGAATGAGAGCAGCCGTTTGATTTTGCAATCTTTGCCCACGGCGACGCGCTTGATCTCCATGCCGCGCCGCATCTCTTTTGCGTAATCGTAACGGATCCTGTCGTACGAACAGTTTTTGCCGCCCACAGCGCCCGCAAGCAAAAAGAGGGAGAAAAAGAGCATGGTAAAATTGACTTGTACGAAACAGCCGTACACGAACATTGCAAAAAGAACGATGCCGAAAAACAGGCCTGCGCCGCGCGCGATCCTGCCCGCAAGTTTTTCCCCTTTTGCCTTGGCGATCGCGCAATAGAGGATCCTTCCCCCGTCGAGCGGCCATGCGGGGATCAGATTGACGAGCGCGATCGCCGCGCTCGAATAGGCTGCCACGTCCGTATACGGATACGTATCCGGAAAGCACCACCACAGCGCCACGAAGAGCACTGCGCAGGCGGCGTTGACGAGCGGTCCGGCGAGCGCGATGAAGATCTCGTCTTTCAAACTGACGCCGTCGATGTCCCCTTTCACCAGCGCGCCGTAGGGCATGAGCACGATACGGTTGAGCCGATACCCTATCTTCGCCGCGGCAAAGGCGTGGCCGCACTCGTGCAAAAGGGCGACGACGGTGCAGTTGAGAAAGAGAAACAGTTTTCCCGTGGCGGCAAAGTACGCCCCGAACAGCAGAAAGAGCGGATGGACGAAAAATCGCAGCCGCTCTCCTTTGCGAACTTTTTTGTCAGGCATTCCAGACGATATCGTTGTCCTCGTTGACGGAATAGGATGCGATGATGGAATCGCCGTCGTACATAGAGACGCTCACCTCGCTGTCCCCCGTGCTGTAACCGACGGGGATCGTGGCGTACACGGTGTCTCCCGCCGCAAGATATGCGGAAGAGAGCCCCGAAATGACGGACGAAAAGGAAGTGGTGTGTTCGATCTCTATCGTATACAGACCCTCTTGTTCGGCCACGTTCACGACCGTTCCGCCGTAGGGAGCGTATACGCTGCACTCGCCCGTAAAGGTGAGGATTCCCGTGTCGGACACGGTGCATTCGATGCTCGTGTCGGAGACGACGGAGCCGAGGGTCAGTTCGGAATAAGACCTGTCGTCCACCTGCGCGGCGGCCGGTTCGCCCGCCGTAAGGTTGGAAAAGAAGGTATTGATCGCGCTGTTGGGCATGAATATATTGGTGAGCAGAATGGTGGCGCACAGCGCAAGGACGGCCGCAAATTCGACGACGAGCAGTTTGCCCTCGAAAAATTTCTTTTTCGGTTTTTCTTCGGCAGGAGGGTCGGCGACATACTCGGTCACGTCTTCGCTGTACGCGATCCTGCCCGCCTCCCCCTCTTCTTCCTGCGGCCGAACGTCGGCTTTCGCATCGCCGATCGCTTCGTCGTAGGCAGTCATCCGCTCGTTGACCGCATCGACGACGCGGTCTTTGAGTTCATCGTTCTTCTTTTTTCTGCTCTTCTTTTTTACCACGTTCAGAGTATTGACGGGTATTTCGAGCATTTCCGCGTAATCGATTGTTTCGCTCATAAAAATTTCCTCCGCGTTTTTGAGATATACTCTAATTTATGCGGCCGTTTTTCGATTCAGAACGCTTTTTTTCAGCACCCGAAAAAATGTTTGCACCTTTTCGACAAATTTAGTATAATTACTGTATCTTTCGCCCGTTATCGCGGGCGCAGGGAGGCAATGCATGCATATAACGCAACTTTTCGGCCGCAAAAAAGCGGTGTATTCCTTTGAAATTTTTCCGCCCAAACCCACGGCGGACATCGCGGGGATTTCGCAGGCAGTGGAAAGGCTTTCCCGCCTCGGGCCCGATTATATCTCCGTGACCTGCAGCGCGGGCGGATCGGGAAACTCGCGCACGGCGGAGATCGCAAAACTCGTGCGTGCCTGCGGCATAGAGCCGCTCGCGCACGTGACCTGCATCAATTCTACCAAAGACGAAGTCAGAGCGACGCTCGAAGAACTGAACGCCGACGGCATTCAGAATGTGCTTGCCCTGCGCGGAGACCGCGTGGAGGGCAAGCAGAAAGACGACTTTTCGTATGCGAGCGAACTCGTTTCTTTTATAAAGGAAACGGGGCTCCCCTTCGATATCGGCGGGGCGTGCTACCCCGAATGCCACCCCGAATGCGCGGATATTTTGACGGATATCCGCAACCTTAAAAAGAAGGTGGACGCGGGGGTGACCCATCTGAACACGCAACTGTTTTTCGACAACGAAGACTTTTTCCGCTTCCGCGACATGCTCTCGCTTGCGGGCATCGACGTTCCCGTACAGGCGGGGATCATGCCCCTTGTCAAAAAGAGCCACGTCGACCGCATCATCAGCCTGTCGGGCGCGAAGATCCCCGCGAAAATTTCGCGCATGATCTCGCGCTTTTACGAAAAACCGGACGCCCTGATGGAAGCGGGCATCGCCTACGCGACCGATCAGATCATCGATCTATTATCGGCGGGCGCGGACGGCATACATCTGTACGTGATGAACAACGCATACGTGGCGGAACGGATCACGGAAAACGTAACGAATATCTTGAAGGAGATCAACGGACAAAACTAAATGGAAATCGACCGCACGGAATTACTGCGCTACCTTGGCTGGCGCGGGCAGGAACTGGACGGGACAATGCTTGAAAAACTGGACGGGGCGGCAAAACGCTGCCTCGGGATCGCCGAACCGCGTTCGGTGATGCGCCGTTTTGCCCTGAACGAAGATCTTTCGCTGGGCGAGACGGGGTTCCGCCTTGAGGGCGAAGACATAAAAAAACATCTTGCGGGATGCAGAGAGGTCTACCTTATCGCCGCGACGATCGGACTTGCGGCGGAACGGGAACTTGCAAAACTGTCCGCGGTGAGCATGGAACAGGCCCTGCTTTTCGATACGGCCGCTTCCTGCGCCGTGGAAAGTTATTGCGACGATATCTGCGAAGATCTGGAAAATCACTGCCAAAGGGCCCTGACCTCCCGCTTTTCCTGCGGATACGGGGACTTTCCTCTGACCGCGCAGAAAGAGATCTGCCGCATCCTCGATACGGAAAAAAAGATCGGGCTGTACGCGGACAAAAATTATCTTCTGACTCCCCGCAAATCGGTGACGGCGGTAGCGGGGATCACGGACGCGCCCGCGCAGGCGCGCGCACAAAAAAACTGCGGAAACGGCTGCAGCAACCGATGCGGCAGTTGCGGAAAAACCGACTGCTCTTTCCGCAAAACGGAGTAAAATATGGATTTTACCGAATTTTCCAAAGATAAGATCGTCGTATTTGACGGCGCGTTCGGCACGGAACTGCAAAAGCGCATAAAAAACGCGGGCACGGTGCCGGAAATGCTCAATCTTGAACGGCCGGAAATCATAGAACAGATCCACCGCTCGTATGCGGAGGCGGGCGCGGACGTGATCAGCGCGAACACCTTCGGGGCAAACGAGATCAAGGCGGGCGGGCGAGAACTATCGCAGAAACTCGTGCGCGCGGCCGTTCAGATCGCGCGCAGGGCGGCACCGGGCAAATTCGTGGCGCTGGACGTCGGCCCGCTCGGGAGGCTGCTCGAACCGATGGGCAGCCTGACATTTGAGGAGGCGTACGACGCCTTTGCGCACATGATCGAGGACGGGAAAGACGCGGATCTTATCCTGATCGAGACGATGACGGACCTTGCGGAACTCAAAGCAGCCCTTCTTGCGGCCAAAGAACACAGCGATCTGCCCGTTCTCTGTTCGATGAGTTTCGAAAAGAACGGCCGCACCTTTACGGGATGCGACGCGGCCGCATACGCGATGACCGCCTCTCCCCTCGCGGATGCGGTGGGAGCAAACTGTTCGCTCGGCCCCGACGAACTTCTGCCCGTTGCCGAGAAAATTTTGTCTTATACCGATAAACCCGTCATCGTGCAGGCCAATGCGGGGCTTCCGGACGAAAACGCGCATTACGGCGTGAGCGCGGACGAATTTGCAAAGACGTATGAAAAACTGATCGACAGCGGCGTGCGCATAATCGGCGGCTGCTGCGGCACGACGCCCGAATATATCCGAAAACTGCGCGCCCTTGCGGACGGCAGAAAACCTGCACCTATGCCCTATCGCCCCCGTTCCGCCGTCTGTTCGGCGATGAAAGTGGTCGAAATCGACGGGGTGCGCGTCATCGGCGAGCGGATCAACCCCACCGGCAAAAAGGCCATGAAAGCGGCCCTGCTTGCCGGGGATTACGATTACGTTGCGGCGCAGGCGGTCGAACAGACGGAGGCGGGAGCGGACATCCTCGACGTGAACGCGGGGCTTCCCGAACTGGACGAGGCCGACGTTCTGACCAGAATCGTAAAGAGAGTGCAGCAGGTGAGCGATCTGCCCCTGCAGATCGACTGCGGCAAGGCGGACGCCGTCGAGCGCGCACTTCGCCATACGGTCGGAAAAGCGATCGTCAATTCCGTAAACGGCGAAGAGAGGGTGCTCAGCGCGATGCTGCCCGTCGTCAAAAAATACGGCGCGGCGGTCGTGGGGCTGACGATCGACGAGCGCGGGCTTCCCAAAACGACGGAAGAACGGCTGCAAATCGCCGAAAAAATCATTTCCCGAGCCAAAGATTTCGGGATCCCCGAAGAGGATATCTACATCGACTGCCTGACGCTGACCGTGAGCGCGGAACAGGGACAGGCGAAAGAGACGCTGGAAGCGATACGTCAGATCAAAAAGCGGCACCGCGTCAAAACAGTGCTCGGCGTGAGCAACATCTCCTTCGGGCTGCCCAACCGCCAGATCGTGAACACCGCCTTTCTGACGGCGGCGATCGCCGCGGGACTGGACCTTCCCATTCTGAACCCGAACGTGCCCGAAAACATGCAGGCGATCGCCGCGATGCGCGCCCTTTCCGGCGAGGATAAAAACTGCGCCGATTACACGGCAAAATTCGGCGGCGTGACCGTGCAGACGAGCGTTACGGGCGGAACCAAAACACGGGAAAAGGCGGAAGAGGGAGATATTTTTTACTGTATCCGGAAGGGCCTGCCCGCCGCGGCGGACAGGGCGCGGGAACTTCTGAAAACGGTCTCTCCCCTCGCGCTGATAGACGAATACCTGATCCCCGCCCTCAACGCCGTGGGAGACGATTACGAAAAGGGCGTACTGTTTCTGCCCCAACTGATCTCCGCGGCAGAGAGCGCGAAACTCTGTTTTGCGGAAGTAAAAAAACTGCTCAAAGCGGGCGATTCCGCTTCCAAAGGGGAAATCGTGCTCGCGACGGTCAAGGGAGATATCCACGACATCGGTAAAAACATCGTAAAGACGGTGCTCGAAAATTACGGCTACACGGTGATCGATTTGGGTAAAAACGTGCCGCCCGAAGAGATCGCCGCGACCTGCAAACGCAATCATATAAAATTATGCGGCCTTTCCGCGCTGATGACGACAACGGTGCCTTCGATGGAAGAGACGATCCGCCTTCTGCGCGCAGAATGCCCCGACTGCAAGATCATGGTGGGCGGCGCGGTGCTCAACGCGGATTACGCGAAAAAGATCGGCGCCGACTGGTACTGCAAGGATGCAAATGCCGACGTGAAGATCGCGCAGTACCTTTTCGAGGGCGCAAAAGAAGTGCCGACGTTGCAATCATCCCGTTAAACAAAAAAGGCGGAGGAAGTTCCTTCGCCTTTTTGTTTGCTGTATAAGATCAACCGTTATGGCGCGAGCGGTACGGGCACGCCCTGCGCGTCGTACTCCCACTCGCCGAGCCAATAAATATGCGGCGATACGTTCGGCGGCGCCCAATTTACAAAAGCCTTCGCCCAATCATAATAATCGTGTTCTATGCAAGCAAAGACCTCGGTCAGCGCGGAACAGTAGCTAAAAGCATTCAAATAGATGTCTGTCACGCTTTCGGGAATTACGATCCGATCCAAAGACGTACAACTGTAAAAAGCAAACGCCCCGATCCGTTCGACCCCTTCGCCGAGATCGACGCGCGTAAGCCCCGTACACGCCTCGAAGGCATACATGCCGATTTCGATGACGCTGTCAGGAATTTTGATCTCCGTAAGGCCGAAATGCCAGCGGAACGCCCCGTTGCCGATTGCAGTGACGCCCTCCTCGGGTATGACGGAATTTTTGCACCCTGCGATCAGCAGTTTGTGCTCCCGATCGATCAGGCAGTTGCCCTCGGCATAATACCGTTCGTTCCCCTGTTCGACGGTGATGGACGCCAAAGCGTTGCAGCCGGCAAAAACGCCGCCCATTACTTCCGTTGCAGCGCCCGTTCCGATCTCGCCGATCTCCTGCACCCCTGCGGGGATCTCGATCGCTTCCAATGCCGTGCAGAATTCGAAAGCGCTGTCTCCGATACTTGTAAGGCTGTCAGGCAGAGAGATCTCTGAAAGAGAAGAACAGCCGGAAAAAGCAAATCTTTCGATCTTTTCCAACCCCGCGGGCAGAGAAACCGTCGCAAGCGAGGTACAATCTTTAAAAGCAGAACCCCCAACAGAACTTACCCCTGCGGGGATCGCAATTTCGCCGAGGGCAGAACAGCCCGAAAACACGCTGTCCATGATGACGGTCAGCCCCGCGGGCAGCGAGACCTCTTTCAACCCTTCGCAGTTTTGGAAAAGTTGTGAGGGGAGCGTGCCGACTTTTGCGGGGACGGAAACGCTTTGCAGGGCAGAACACCCGTAAAACGCGCAGCCGCCGAATGTTTCCAGATTTTCCGGCAGGTCGACAGAGACAAGGGCGGTGCAATTGAAAAACGCATCTCCCTCGACGGATACGATGCTGTCCGGAAGGATGACTTCTTCGAGCGCGGAACAACTTGTAAACATTCCTTCGGGCACTTTCATCATCCCTGCGGCCAACTCCGCCTTTTTCAGACTTTCACAGCCGATGAAAACATAGGAACCGTACTCCGCTTTTTGCACAAAAATCTCGCCGAGGGCGGAACAGCCTGCAAAAGCGCGGTTTCCGACAGAGACGATCCCCTCGGGCAGGTTGACCGTTTGCAGATCGGGGCAACCGGAAAACGCCTGATTTCCGATCGATGTAAGCCCCTCGGGCAGGACGACCTCTTCGATCCCCGCTTCTTCATAAAACGCGCCTTCGGCGATTTGGGTGACGGGGATCTTTTTGAAACTTTCCGGAATCACGATTTGCGTTCCCAGCGCAGTGCCGATGCCCGTGACCATATATTCCTGTTTGCCGGGCACGGCGCGGTATTCCAGCCCCACGGTCGCGCCGTCGGGTATGTCGGGATCGGAAGGATTTTCTCCGCGGATATATCCGCATACGGAACACTCGCCGTCTTTCAATGCATGCACGCCGCGCGCATCCGTAACGTCATCGTGTCCGCAGACCGCCATGTGCCAATGCTCGGTCGCGCTGTACGACCACGCTTCGGAAAACAGGTGTCCCGTTTTCGGAATGCTCTCTTCATCCTTCGCGCCGCATGCGCACGAGCGCTCGCGTTTGCCGTTTTCTGTGCACGTCGGCTGCTGTGCGACCGTCCAGCCGCTCCATTCGTGGCTGTGCTGCGGCGTCGCGGCGCCGTTTTCTTCGTCGCAAGCAACTAAAAAAGACAGTACGACGAGCATCGAAAGACAGACCGCAAAAACCCTCAGCCCTATCCGTTTTTTTTGTCGCATAACCCTTTCTCTCCGTTTTGTGATACATATAAGTATACCCCTCCCCCTCGAAAAGTCAAGCAAATGCGCATATAAAATAAAAAAATCGTAATAAAATCGGGACGCGGGCACGGGGGGAGAATGTTTGCCTCGGCAAAAGTACCCGTACATGTATGCGGGCACCGGGGACGGCGGAAAACGCCTTTGCCGTCTGTCGCCTCAAAGAAAGGTTTTCTTATTTTCGGAAAAATGAATCGGGCGCAGAACCTTGCGGTTCTGCGCCCGACCCATTATATGATAAGGGGGAAAATGATGAGCACTTTCGGTAACCAAGCGGGAGCCCTTGCGTCTCTCGTTTGATTACACCCTTATTATATTCATTTCTCTATCCCTTGTAAAGTATTTATTTTACTTTTTTTTAATTTTTTTTATTTTTTCCCTTTTTCACGATTTTTGTTCATTATTCACAAAAATCCCCCTTTTTCTCCCTTTTTTCCCCTTTTTTGTTATTTATTCACAATTATTTCTACCGTTAATCAAAGGATTCTGCAAACAAGGCACCCGATCGCCACCGCGACCAGGTTTGCCGCCAGCGCAATGACGACCGCCCCTGCCGGCGCCTTGTTTTTACTGCCCGCAAAGTAGACGGCGGAGACATAAAAGACCGTTTCGCCCGACGCATAGACTACGGCGGCGCAGCGGGATATATACGAATCCGCGCCGTATTTTGCAAAAATTTCTGAAAGCACCGCAGTGGAACCGCTGCCCGAAAAGGGCTTCAAAAGTACGAGTCTGGATATTTCCGGCGGGATACCGAGAAAGGAAAAGGCGGGCGAAAGCGCCTCGTTGAGCCGATCGGACAGACCGCTCGCGTCGAAAAGTTCGGTCAGGATCAAAATAGCGGCGATATACGGAAAGAGGGAGAGAACAAGCGGGATCGCCCCTTTGATCCCCTCGGCAAAACTGTCGTATACGCGCACTTTGCGCAAAGCCGCGATCAGGATCACCCCGATAAAGGCGACAGGAAGAATATATGCCGCCCACGTCATTTTTTTCTCCCGTAAAACAGGCGCACGAGCAGGACCGCGAACAAAAGGGAGGCGGCGGACGCGATCAGAACGGGGAGGATGACGTCGTACGAAGACGCCGAACCGTATTTTTCGCGCAGGGATACGACGGTGGTCGGCAAGATCTGAATGCTGACGCAGTTGACGACAAACAGCATCGCCTGCGAATAACCGCTCCCCTTTTCTTCGCCCAAAAGGCGCATGGCCGAAACCCCCGCGGGCGTTGCGGCGCCGCCCATGCCCAGCATGTTTGCGGACAGATTGACGGCAATTTTTCCGAGCGCGTCCTCTTTTTTTGTGCCGAACAGGCGGGAAGTGAGCGGCTTTAATCCCCTTGCCATGCCGCGGGTGATGCCGGCGTCTTCCGCGATTTTCAGAAAACCCATCCAGACGGTATAGACGGCGGCGAGCGTTACGCCGAGCGCAAGCGCGTTCTGCGCGCCTTCGAGAAGGGCGGGCAGAAATGCCGACGGCGAGCGGATCACGATGAGCACGGAGGATGCGAGAAAGAGAATGAGAAATGCGATATTCATAGCGATCTAAAATTCCTGCTGCTTTTTATAAAATCGGTTGTTTTTCCCCTCTGCATATGCTATAATAAGGCCACCAAAAAAGGGAGAAAATGAAAATGAAAAAGAAACTTTTTAGTTGCATATTACTCGCCGTGTTCGCTTGCGTTGCTTTGTTCTCTTTTGCCGCTTGCGACAACGGTTCCGGTTACGACGATTCGGCGCTGGTCGATCGCATCGAGGCGCTGGAAGATCAGATCAAAGACCAGCAGGATACTATCAACGAACAGGCCGAAACGATCAAAAACCAGGCGACCGCGATCACCGCTTTGCAAACCAGCATAACGGAGTTGCAAACGGCAAAAACCAACTTGGAAGAACAAATCGCCTCGTTAGAGGATGATAATACCGCAAACAAAACGGAAATCACCACCCTCAAAACAAAAGTTGAGGCCCTTGAAGCCGCAAATGCGAACTTCCAGCAGCAGATCGACGCTCTGGACACCTCGTCCGACACGTTCGCAGAGAATCTCACTAAACTTACTTCCAACTACAACAGCCTTACCGCCAGCGTTCAGAACGCAACACACATTGAAAGAGTTGTTGTAACAAAAGAAAAATTAAACGAGCAATCTGTTGTAAAGAATGTTTTATTAACACTTACAAAAACAGATAATTTAGCAGTTATTGGCTGTAATATTGAATACATTGACTATCCGCCGCTTTTTCAACTGGCCACTTGTGTTACTCAAATTACAGTAAATCAACAGACATCCACTGTAAAAATTTCATTAACACGGGCAGATTTAGACACGAGTACTAAAAGTATTACCGGCTCGCAAGTAACAGATATTCTAATGCCTGATGAATCTACCACCAATAAAGATTGGAAAGAAATAATCTTTTATACTTTTTATTAAGATATAAATAACTTCCTCATCTTTACGCTTTGCCTCACTTTTGTGAGGCTTTTTTATTCTCTAAAAGCCGAGGCCGTATTGCAGAATTGTATTGCCTTGTCCTCTTTGGGTATTTTATGCGGCGTAAAACTTGTTTAGAACGCCTTTGCGGACTGAAAAACAGTGCAAAAGGGGGCGAATTTGTTTACATAAAAGCAAAAATAGAGTATAATTTAAAAGAATATCGGAATGCCCCGAACGAGGCGGGGCGGGAGTACGTTATGAGCGAAAAAAAACCTTACTACATTACCACGGCCATCGCCTATACTTCGGGCAAGCCGCACATAGGCAACACTTACGAGATCGTGCTGACGGACGCCATTGCGCGATTCAAGCGCAACCAGGGCTTTGACGTGCGTTTTCAGACGGGAACGGACGAACACGGCCAAAAAATTGAGGAAAAGGCGAAAGCCGCGGGCGTGACCCCGAAACAGTTTGTGGACGGCGTGGCGGCGGAAATCAAAAGAATCTGGGACCTGATGAACGTGTCGTATGACAAATTCATCCGCACGACGGACGAGGACCATATGGCGCAGGTGCAGAAGATCTTCAAAAAACTGTACGAACAGGGCGATATCTACAAGGGCCACTACGAGGGGCTTTACTGTACCCCCTGCGAATCCTTTTGGACCCCCTCGCAACTGAAAGACGGAAAATGCCCCGACTGCGGCAGAGAGGTAAAACCCGCAAAGGAAGAGGCTTACTTTTTCCGCATGAACAAATATGCGGACAGGCTGATGCAGTATTACGACGAACACCCCGAGTTCATCACGCCCGTATCCCGCAAAAACGAGATGGTGAACAACTTTTTGAAGCCGGGGCTGCAGGATCTGTGCGTTTCGCGCACCTCTTTCAAATGGGGCATCCCCGTCGATTTTGACGATAAACACGTCGTTTACGTATGGCTGGACGCGCTGAGCAATTATATTACGGGGCTCGGGTACGACGCGGACGGCAATTCGGGCGAACTTTTCAGAAAATACTGGCCCGCGGACGTGCACGTGATCGGCAAAGATATCATACGCTTCCACACCGTTTACTGGCCCATCTTTTTAATGGCGCTGGGTCTGCCGCTGCCCAAACGGGTGTTCGGCCACCCCTGGCTGCTGATGGACGGAAGCAAAATGAGCAAGTCGCGCGGCAACGTCATCTATGCGGACGAACTCGTCAGCGTGTTCGGCGTGGACGCCGTGCGCTACTTTGTGCTGAACGACATGCCCTTCGACAACGACGGCAACATCACATGGGAACTGATGACGGACCGCGTGAACGCCGACCTTGCCAACAACCTCGGCAACCTCGTGTCACGCACGGCGGCAATGAGCGCGAAATATTTCGGCGGAGTGATGCGCGACGCGAAAGCGGCGGCCGGGCCGGATGCGGAACTGCGCGAAAAAGCGGTGTCGCTGTACGCAAAAGTTGCCGCAAGAATGGACGAATTCAAAATTTCCGACGCTTTGGACGAGATCTTTTCCTTCCTCAGGCGGTGCAACAAATATATCGACGAGACGGCCCCCTGGCTGCTTGCGAAGGACGAAGGGAAAAAGGACAGGCTCGCGACCGTGCTGTATAACCTTTCGGAAAGCATCATGATCGCGGCGTCTCTTCTGGAGCCCTTCATGCCGGAAACGGCGCACAAGATCGCGCGGCAGATGAACTGCCCCTTACGCGCTTACGACAGCCTGGACAAATTCGGGCTGATCGCGGACGGCACAAAAGTGAACGACGAGACGGAAAAACTTTTTGCCCGACAGAACTATAAAGACGTGGAGGCAAAATACGAACAAATGCACGCCGAAACCGCAAAGGCGGAAAAGCCCGCCCCTGCCAAAAATACGCACGAGCCGGAATACCCTGCGGAAATCACCATCGACGATTTTGCAAAAGTAAAAATGCAGATCGCGCAGGTGATCGCCTGCGAAAAGGTGGAAAAATCGGACAAACTGCTCAAATCGACCGTAAAGATCGGCAACGAAACGCGCACGGTGGTCAGCGGCATCGCAAAATATTATTCGCCCGAAGAGATGGTCGGGAAAAAAGTGGTGATGATCACCAATCTGAAGCCCGCAAAACTGCGCGGCATCGTAAGCGAAGGCATGATCCTCTGCGCGGAAGACGCGGAGGGAAACCTGAAACTGATCGCCCCCGAAGCGGACATTGCAGACGGAAGCGGCATTTTCTGATCTTCTATCGCCGAGCGCAAAACGGATCGAACATGATTTATATCGACACGCATGCACATCTGAATTACGACAACAAATACGGCGATCGGGAGCAACTGATCGCCGACATTTGCGCCGCGGGAATCGAACGGGTGATCAACGTCGGCTGGAATTACGAATCTTCCCGTTCCGCCGCACTGCTCGCGCAAAAACACGAGCGCCTTTATTTTGCGGCGGGATTCCACCCTTCCAACCTTTCCGATTTTTGCGCGGGGGATCACGAGCGCATCGCCGCGCTCCTCTCTTCGCCGAAGGGGGTCGCCGTGGGCGAGATCGGGTTAGACTACCACTACGACGGAGCGGACGAGGCGGCGCAGAAAAGAGCGTTTGCCGAACAGTTGGAACTTGCGGACGCGCTGGGTCTTCCCTTTGCGGTGCACAGCCGCGACGCCGCGCAGGATACGCTGAATATCCTGAAAGACAATAAAGGCAAACTTTCGCACGGCGGGGTGATGCACTGCTTTTCGGGAAGCCCCGAAACGGCGAAAGAATATCTGAAACTGGGGCTGTATATTTCCTTTGCCGGCCCCGTCACCTTCAAAAACGCGCGAAGGCTGGACGAAGTCGCCAAAATCGTACCCGCCGACCGACTGCTTGCGGAGACGGATTCCCCCTATCTTGCGCCCGAACCCGTGCGGGGCACGCTGAACACGCCGCTGAACGTGGTGCGCGTGTACGAGAAACTGGCGGCGCTGCGCGGGGAAGACGCGGAAGAACTTGCGCTGCAAATACGGAAAAATGCATATACCCTGTTCCCCAAACTGAAAAACTGAACGAAAAACCGCAAAAAGGATACCGCGCGGCCCTCGTTGCCGCGCACAGGCGAATTTTTATGAAAAAATCGGACACTTATACTTACGAACTGGACGGAAACCTCTATATCAATCTGACGAACAAATGCTCCAACGCGTGCACATTTTGCGTGCGAAACGACAAAGACGCCTATTTCGGCCACGAACTCTGGCTGGAAAAAGAGCCGTCGGCAAAAGAGGTGCTGGCGCGCATTCCGGAGGATATCGACCGGTATAAAGAATATGTATTCTGCGGGTTCGGCGAACCTACGTGCCGGCTGGAGGCCATGCTCGAGATCGCGCGGGCGCTCAAAGCGCGCGGCGCCGTGACCAGGCTGAACACGAACGGACAGGGAAGCCTTATAAACGGCAGAGATATTTCGAAGGACCTTGCGGGGGCGATCGACAAAATCAACGTGAGCCTGAACGAGGCGACCGCGGAGGAATACGTAAACTTGTGCAAGCCCGCCTACGGCGAAAAAGCCTTTTACGCCCTGCAGGATTTTGCCAAGGCGTGCGCAGGGCGGGGCATCGACGTATGGTTCTCCGTTGTGGACTGCATCGGACTGGATAAAATTGAAAAATGCCGCGAAATCGCGGCCGCCTGCGGTGTTCCCCTGCGCGTGCGCGCCTATATCGGATAAAAAAAGAAAGCCGAACTCACATCATCATACGAAACCGCACAATTTTGTCAGACGACTTTCTCTTTTCATTTGTACCGCCAACTGTTGATCCGTCCTCATGGCATAACATCTTTATCTTAAAAATAATTCCGTTCGCTCGGATCCGGATTTCGTTGACATTCTCAGTATGTCCCCGCAGGCGGAGTTTATACTTTCACCGAGGAGACAAAATATGGAAACTGTAAGGGAGATCCTCGCAAGGCACGGCTTTTCCTTCAAAAAACAATTCGGGCAGAACTTTATTACGGATACCAACCTTTTAAGGAGCATCGTAGACCTTGCGGGCACGGACAAAGAGACATCCGTTCTGGAAATCGGCTGCGGCGCGGGTACGCTGACGCGGGAGATCGCCGCGGCGGCGAAATCCGTGCTCGCCTTCGAGATCGACGAAAAACTTGCTCCGATACTGCGCGAAACGCTGCGCGACTGCCCCAACGCAAAAGTGGTTTTCCGCGATTTTCTGAAAACCGACCTCAAAACGATTGAACAGCAATTGCCCGATTACACGGTGATCGCCAACCTGCCCTACTATATCACTTCACCCCTCGTGATGAAGTTTATAGACGAGAGCGACAAGGCGCAAAAACTTGTGATCATGGTACAGGACGACGTTGCAAAACGCTTTTGCGCGCGGGAAAACACGCCCGAATACGGCGCAATCACGGCGGCGATCGCACTGAAAGCGGAAGCGGAGATCGTGAAATCCGTCCCGCGGCGCATGTTCTTTCCCGTGCCCAACGTGGACAGCGCGGTCGTAAAACTCACTTTCAGGCGGGGCCGCCTGCCCGTAAAGAGCGAGGAGTTTTACAAAAAGACGGTGCGCTGTGCCTTTGCAAACAGGCGCAAAACGCTGGAAAACAACCTCGTCAATTCTTTTTCGCTCACGCGGGAAGAGGCGCGCGGAATCCTTGCCGGGGCGGGCGTTCCGGATAAGGCGCGCGGCGAAACGCTCTCCCCCGAATCGCTTGCGAAACTTTCGGATATCCTGTACGAGGCGCTGCGTCGTACGGACAAGGCGTAAACAGAAATAAAGCAAAAAAGGAACGATCCCTCCGTCAAAACAGGGGGATCGTTTTTGTTTGCAAAGTTTTTCGCATGCCGCAAAAGTCCAATCATGAGTTGATGATCGCGCTCTGCAGCCAGTTGTTGTAACTCAGGTCCGATCCCTTCTCCGATCCGGGATGAACGGGCAGGATCTCCTCTTCCAGCGGCTCAATCTTAGAAATTTTGCCGTCACAGTAATCGAGGAGCATCTTTTTGCAGTGTTTCAGCCGCGCGGCCTGCCCGCCGATGCGGACGTCGATCGCCTCGAAGCCGTTTTCCTTGCTCTCCGTGCGCCACTGCGCCTCGAAACTGTCATAAAACTGCGCGAGCGCTTCCGACGCCGCCGTGTAATCCTTTTCCGCGAGCGCGCGCAAAGCCTTTTTGTCGCCCTTTCGATACAGTTCGCGCGTATGCACGCCGAGCGTGCATTTCACCGCAAGAAAGCCACACAGATCGGAAAGGGTGCGGAATACGTAACCGTATTCTTTCATATCCGCTTTCGCTGCAAGGCGGGCGGCAAAATCTTTGTATTTGCCTTCCATTTCACTGCGCATATGCCAGTCGAAAACGCCCATAAAAGGATCTGCATAGAGAATATATTTTGCGGGTGTGATGATCCTGAACTCCTCCGAAAGGCGATCGGGCAGATCCAGCAGCATAAAGTCGTCAAACGACTCCCCTACGATCTCGCGGAAAACGCGCTTGCAGTTTTCCATATCGAAATCTCCGCGGGAGCACTGCGCCGCCCACACGAGAGAGGGCAAAATGCCCCAGATGGAACTTTCGGCGCCGTTGTCCTTCCAGCAGGTGATAAACGCATTGCGCACGCCGTTTTCGATACAACTGCGGATGGCCAGTTCCGTCGTGCGGATGGAAAAATCGTTGTGCGGCGTATTGCCCGCCCAGGCCCATGCGCCGCCTGCAAACCAGACTTCGTTTTTGAACTTTTTATGCGCGCGGATCATCTTATCGTATGTACTCTGCTCTTTGCTGTAGTAATCCCAATAGACGAGCCCCACGTTTTCGGGCACGGCATCGATGACATCCTGCCCCAGATCGGGATCTTCCGCATAATACAGCCCCTTGTTCGCCAGGCGGAAAAACATATCCGACCACATCATGGGCTTGAAGCCGTATTTTTCTCCGATCGCGATGACTTTTTTCAGATGATCGTACAAAATCTGAAAACGGTTGCGGTACCCGTGTTTATCGAGATATTTCCCAAGGCCGACCATATGCGCCTCGTCCATGCCGATGTTGATGCGGCGGCTGGTAAAGCACTCCGCGCAGGTACTGAACATTTTGTCGATCAGTTCGTAGACGCGGTCTTCCCCCGCAAAGAGGATATCGCCGACGTCGATGATTTCCGCATACGCGGACCAGCGCGCGATGCCGTTGAGATGGGCGAGCGTCTGGATACAGGGGACCAATTCGATCCCCTTGGAAGCCGCGTACGCATCCAATTCTTTCAATTCTTCCTTCGAATACCTGCCGCGCAGATACCCGAAATAGGGCTCTCCGTCCACTTCATAGACGTCTTCCGTATATAACTGGAGCATATTGTACCCGGCCGCAGACAGAAAGTCGATAAATTTTTCCACCGTTTCCTTCTTATAGACGGCGCCGCGGGAACAGTCCAGCATCACGCCGAACGTGTCGAAATATTTGCCACTTGCTTTGGTTTGCATCAATTTTTCCTCCGATCCGTCGAATGCGGCGCAAAAAACGGCCGCTCAAGATATTATTATATCAGTATCCGGCAAAAACGCAAGCGTTTCGCTCAAATTTCTTTACCGTTTTTTCTCCGCACACAAAACACGGAAAAAATAAAAAAGAAAGGTCTCCCGCCGCTTTGAGCAGAGGGAGCCTTTTCTTTCGTTTTATGCAAGTTTTTCGGCAATTGCCTGTAAAAATTCTTTCGAATTGAGTTTTTTCGGCTGAATGCCCTCCGCACGGAAAAGGGAAATCAGATCGCCCGTCATTTTTCCCTCCTCGATGGTCTGCACCGTCGCCCGCTCCAACTTTTTGGCAAAGTCTGTCAAAGCGGGAATGCCGTCCAACTCTCCCCGTTTGGCGAGCGCGCCCGTCCAGGCGAAGATGGTCGCCACGGAGTTTGTAGACGTTTCCTCCCCTTTCAGGTATTTATAATAATGGCGCGTAACGGTGCCGTGCGCGGCCTCGAACTCGTAATTTCCGTCGGGGGAGACGAGCACGGAAGTCATCATCCCCAAAGAGCCGTACGCGGTGGCGACCATGTCGCTCATCACGTCGCCGTCGTAGTTTTTGCAAGCCCAAAGCACGCCGCCCTCCGAACGGACGATGCGCGCCACGGCGTCGTCGATGAGCGTATACATATACTCGATGCCCGCCGCCGCAAATTTATCCTTGTATTCCGCCTCGTAAATCTCGTTGAAAATATCTTTGAAGCGGTGGTCATATTTTTTCGAAATGGTGTCTTTGGTGGCAAACCACAGGGGCATTTTCACGTCGAGCGCGTAATTGAAGCAGGAACGGGCAAAACTTTGTATGCTCTTGTCCGTATTGTGCACGGACTGTACGATGCCGCTGCCCTTCGCAAAATCGTGCACGAGCAACTTTTCGCGGACGTTGCCGTCCGCCCCCTCTACGACGAGGTACGCCCTGTCTCCCGCAGACACCTTCGTCTCTACGCCCGAGTAGACGTCGCCGTATGCGTGACGCGCGAGCACGATGGGTTTTTTCCAGCCGGGGATATAGGGGGTGATGCCCTTTGCCAGAATGGGTGCGCGGAACACCGTTCCGTCCAGGATGCGGCGGATGGTCCCGTTCGGGCTCTTCCACATCTCTTTCAGATGATATTCCTCCACCCTCTGCGCGTTGGGCGTGATGGTGGCGCATTTTACGCCTACGCCGTACTTTTTATTCGCTTCCGCCGCGTCGATCGTGACCTGATCGTTCGTTTCGTCGCGGTGTTTCAGCCCGAGATCGTAATATTCCGTCTTCAGATCCACAAACGGGCAGATCAAAATCTCTTTGATCCACTGCCAGAGAACGCGGGTCATCTCGTCCCCGTCCATCTCCACGATGGGCGTCTTCATTTCGATCTTTTTCATTGCACACCTCTCGTTGATTGATTACCGCTTTATTTTATCAGATTTTTCATGAAATTACAAGCGTTTGCCGCGGTGCGTAAAAAAGCGGCGTGATTTGCGCGCGGCGCAGCCCGCTCCATTTGACGCCGTCCGCTTTGTACCGGGGAACCGCGCCTTAAAAAAACGGGCAAAGCCGCGGGCTTTTCCGCCGAAAACGCGCTTTGCCGTAAAAAGACGAAAGAGCGGGCGCAAAAAAGCGCCCGCTTCAAAAATCGGCTTTTCGTATTTTCGGCCAAGGCCGTTCACCGCTTTTTCCCGCGCGGAGAAACAGAGGCAAGGACCCCGCAATTTTTCAGCATTTTCCTGCCCTGCGCCTCGATATGATCGGAAATGCCCTGTTCGATGAGCGTGCTCAGCAGATTGCCGAAATCGGCAAAGCGATCGGAAAACAGGTAATAGGCGAGCGATCCGGGAACGGTGTTCATCTCGTTGAAATACACGTCTTCTCCGCTCACGAGAAAATCCGCACGCACCACGCCGCGCAGATTCAGCCTGCGGTACAGCAGTTTCGTATATCCTTTGATCAGATCGGACTGCGCCTTGGGAAGATCTGCGGGAAAATCGTGCACGTGTTCTTTTGCCCCGCCGGAAAGATATTTATCGGAAAAGGTAAGGATCTTGTTGTCCGTTTTCGGCTCTTCGCATTCGGAAAGGACGATCTCCGAGCCGCGGCGATAGGCGGCACAGTTGATCTCGCGGCGGTCGCGGATATATTTTTCCGCAATGATCACGCTGTCGAAAGCAAATGCGGACTGAATGGCAAAGGTAAGTTTCGCCCTGTCTTCCGCGACGAACACGCCGATGCTCGAGCCCTGCCGCGCAGGTTTGACGACGACGGGATACCCGAGGCGCGCCTCGATAAATTTGATCGCCATTGCCGAACGCTTCTCATAATCCGCCCTGCAGATCTTGAAATAGGCGGGCGTTTTGACCCCGAGCGCTTTTGCGACCAGTTTGGTCGCGGCTTTATCCATAAAGACCGCCGAACCGAGAATGTCGGGAGAGGCGTTGGCGATGTCGTTCAGGTCCGCAAGCGCGGCGACGGCGCCGTCTTCTCCGCAAAGGCCGTGACAGCAATTGACGATACAGTCGATCTTGCATCCGCCGCGCAGGCGACGGCCTTTGAAAGTATACAGTTTCCCTCCCGAAAAAATCGCCCGTTCCGACCGTTCGCGGAAATTTCCGCGGAATACGGCGACGTCAAAAAGCGCATTGCCCGTGTAAAATTCTCCCTCCTGTGAGAGATATACGGGGATCGGATTGTATTTATTCCGATCGATCACGTTCGCCGTCATCGTGCCCGTGATGACGGATATTTCGTTTTCGCACGACCTGCCGCCGAACACGACGGCGACGTTCCGCTTTTCTGTACGCATAAAAAACACCTCCGCATTTTTTGTTTCCGCTTCGGTGTTTCGCAACGTATCAGAATTTCACGCGGGGCGCTCTCTGTCCCGTGCAGTGCTACCCCATTTTTAGTTGTATATATCGGGCAGATCGTTCAGAAAGAGCACCGTATCCCCTTCCGCAAGTTCTGCGGAAAGGATCTCCTGCGCCTTTGCAAGCGTCGGCACGACGACGAGCGCTTCCTCCGTTCCGCCCGCCGCAAGATAGCCGCGCTTTACGCACTGCACCAACGTCGCCCCGACCAAAATCACGCGGTCAAGCCCGACAAGGTTTTTCCCGAGCGCCTCGTTTGCCTCCTCTTCCAGAACGCCCAACTCCACGAGCCCCGGGGTAACGACGAATTTTCTGCCCCCGAAGGTGCGGAGCACTTTGACCGCCTCTTCCGCGCCGCGCACGTTCGCGTTATAACTGTCGTCCAAGATCGTGACCCCGCCCGACCGAGAGGGGCAAAGCCTGTGCGGGATATAGCCGATACGCTCCACTCCCTCCGCGATCTCTTCCTTCGTCATGCCCAGCCGGTATGCGAGCGCGGCGGCGAGCGCAATGTTTGCGGCATTGTGTCCGCCCAAAAGTTTGGTGTGCAGGGGCACCTCGATCGCGCCGAGCGCAAGTTTGAACGATACCCCGTCCGCCCCCGCAAAGACGTCGGAAACGGAAACCTCGCACCGTTCCCCCACGTCCACCCGCACGAGGCGGGAAGCGTCGAGCGAGGCGGTAAAATCGTCTTTGCCGATCACGGCAAAACCGCCCTCTTTCGTGCCGGAAAGGATCTCTCCCTTCTCGGCGACGATCGCCCCGATACTGCCGAATGTTTCAAGATGCTGCGGACAGATCCCCGTCAGAATACAGTGATCGGGACGGACGAGATCGCACAGTTCGCGGATATCGCCGGCATGCCGCGCGCCCATTTCCGCGATAAAAAATTCGTAATCGTTCAGATCGTTTTCCGCTACGGTGCGCGCGATCCCGAGCGGAGTATTGAAGGACGCGGGCGTTTTGAGGACCTTCCAGCGCACGGACAGAATATCCGCGAGCATGTTCTTTACGCTCGTCTTGCCGAAACTGCCCGTAATGCCGATCTTTACGCAGCGGGAAGCGGAAAGTTTTGCGCGCGCGGATGCGACAAACTTTGCATTTTTCCGCTCGGAAAAGGGTCGGTCCAGCCTGTTGGCCGCGCGCAGAAGAAGGGGGAGAAGAACGGGGAGCAACGCGAGCGGCAGATAGCGCAGCGCCGTAACCAGCGCAACGTCCGCATAGTAGGCGGCCGCGTTTCCGCAAAGGACAAGGATCGCCGCGGCGATAAACACGGCGATTGTTTCCAGCGCGTAGATGCGCTGCGCCCTGCGCGTGCCGGACAAAGGGACTTTCAGAGCGCGTTTGTCCGCATAACAGTAAACGCCGACAAACAGCGGGATCGGGATCAGCGATATGTACGCCGCCCATCTGCCCGTAAAGGTAAAACACACCGCCAGCACGGCGCCGGAGAGGGCGATCAGAAACGCGAGCAGCGTGAGGCGGGAATACACCATGTTCCCCTTCCTTTTCGCCCAGGCGGAAAAAGTTTTTCCGTCATAGCCCGCCTGCTGCAGCGCGCCCAGCATTTTGAAGGAGCACAGCGGCATCAGCGCCGCCAGCGCCAAAGATAGGACGATATATTCCGCAATGCGGGGAAGTGTAAACATCGGCTGTTTTCCTCTTTTCGTTGATTTTATATTGATTCAGCGCAGAAATTCGTGCGCGACGGCATTGAACGCATCCGGCTGTTCGCAAAAACAAAAATGCGATCCCCCGCGCAGGACGACCAGTTCCGAACCGCGCGTATGGTCGCGGAGCACCTGCCCCATCCAAAGCGGGGTCGCGGTATCCTTTTCGCCGAAAACGTACAAGACGGGCGCGCGGATCCTGCCCAGACAGGGGATCACGTCTTCGTTGACGATCTTTTTATAACTTTCGCGCATGACGGGAGAAAGAGTACGGTATTCGGGGGAGCCGAACTTTTTTTCCGCCCAGCGCGGCGCGATCTTTTTTGCGGCGCGGTATGCCCGCACTTTGAAGCGATAGGAAAATCCGCGTTTGGGCGGCACCCCGGCGCATCCCGTTAAGACCGCCCTGCCGAACAGATCGGGATATCCGGACAAAATGCGCAGCGCCACCCTGCCGCCGAAGGAATGCGCGATCACGTCTGCCTTTTCTATCCTCCGTTCGCGCAGAAACGCGACGACGTGCTCCGCATATCCGGATGTATCCCACGGTTCCGTCAGCGGAGGACTCTTGCCGAACCCCCACATGTCGAAGGCCGTCACGCGGAAATATGCGGAAAAATATTTTATCTGCCAGTAGAAACTCTCCTTGGAGGACTGATACCCGTGCAAAAACACGAGATCGCGCCCCTTTCCCTCTGAAATGAGGGAGAGCCCGCACTCGGACAAAACTTCCACCTCGCAGAGCCGCCCGCAGCGGCATTCAAAGATTTTTGAGCATGACGAGGGCATCCTCGCCGTCTCCGTAATATTTGGGGCGGACATACCTGCCCGCATAGCCCGCTTTCAGATACAGCGACATCGCGGGGGCGTTGGACACGCGCACTTCCAGAAAAACGCGCTTTACCCCGAGCAACGCCGCGCGCTTTTCCAGGCGCGAGAGCATTTCTTCCGCAATGCCGCGGCGGCGGAATTTTTCCGCTACGGCTACGTTCGCAAGATCCGCATCTTCTCCTGCCGCGATCAGAAAGGCATATCCCGCCGTTTCCCCCGCCTCTTCCGCGACGATCGTGACCGTGTTTTCGCTGAAAAAAGTGTCGGCAAGCATCTGAAAGGTCCACGGATCGGAAAAACACTGCTTTTCCAGTTCCGCGACCGAATAAATATCTTCGTAAACCCACTTGCGGAAGTTCATATATTTCCCCTCTTTTCCCGCTCTTCTTCTGCCTGGCTTTTGCGCACGTACAGCGGGCAGAGGCCGCCGAATGTTCCCGCCCTCGCGCGGGAGCAGACCGCATGCAAAAGCCCTGCGGCAGGGTCCGCTTTCTCATAAGGAAGGGGCAGAGGGGAATACCCGACGAGGGTATACTTTCCGGCAAGGGCCGAAAGGCGGCGTTTGTCCGCGATTTCTGGAGGGAGCAGGATCTTTTTATCCGCGCCGAACGCCGCAAGGTAAAACAGCCCGCGGCCCGCGGGGATCGCCGCGAGCGCGCTTTCAGTGGTATTATATGCGAGCGTGTCGAAAGAGGTGACGCCCAGCGCCGGCTTTGCAAGCGCGGAACAGAACCCTTTGATCGCGGAAATGCCGATGCGGATGCCCGTAAAGGAACCGGGGCCCGTGACCGCGCAGAAAAAATCGCATTCCGAAGGAGTCAGGCCGATCTCTCCGAGCGTCTCTTCGATCGCCCCCATCAGACGGGAAGAATGGCGCATGGCGCAGTCCGATTCAAAAAGGATCTTTTCCCGTTCCCCTTTTTTTGCGACGACGGTCAGATAGTCCGCGCTCGTGTCGATGGCAAGAAAATTCATTCTGTCACAATCTCCCTCTCGTTTTCTCCGAGTTTCGCGATGCGCACGATCTTACAGCCGTCGGGGAGAACGTCCGCAATGTTCTGCGGCCACTCCACCATACAGATGCCGCCCGCATAAAAATAGTCGGTCAGCCCCAGCGCCTCTGCCTGCGCGCCGCAGGAAAGGCGGTAGCAGTCGAAATGGTACAGGATCCCGCCGTAATCGTTCATATAGGCATACGTCGGGCTCGTGATCTCGTCGCCGATGCCGAGGCCGCGCGCGACGCCCTTGACAAACGCCGTTTTCCCCGCGCCGAGATCGCCGTACAAAAGCACGACGTCTCCCTTTTGCAGGGTTTTCGCATATTGTTCGGCAAAGCCGAGCGTTTCCGATTCGCTTTTCGTAATCATACAGTGCAAACGCTCCGAAAAAAAACAGAGCCGCCGCCAAATCCGGCGGCAACTCTATTATATTATATTTCCGTTGAGATTGCAATTAAAACTTGTTCAAAAGCCATGAAATTCTCTTATACAGCAGCACCGTGACGAGGCTGACCGCCACGCCTTTGATGAGGTTGAAGAGAATGATATACCACCACAAAACCGCAAACTGTGCCGCCGCGCCCGCACCCATGTAGAGGGGAAAATTGATAAAACGGTTGGTCAGAAGCCCCGCGCCGATCTGCAGGATACACCCGACGGCGAGCGTTACCGCCACCGTTTTGATCCCCTTTTTGCGGCGGTACACCGCCGTAGGCACGATGACAAAAGAAAACGTGATCAGAAAATTTGCGATCTCCCCCACGCCGCCCGTAGACGTATCGATCAGGCTGAGGCACTCTTTGACGCCGCTGACGACGAGCGCCGCGACGGGGCCGTACATAAAGCCGGCAAGGAGCACGAAAACGCCGGAAAAATCCAACTGCAAAAAGGGCGCCGCCGGAAAAACGGGAAATTCCAGAAAAGTCACAACGTACGCCAGGGCGGCAAACATTGCCAGTTTGGCGATCAGCGAGGCGGAAAAATACGCTTTGCCCCGCTTTTTTTTCGCAGGGATCTTCTCCGCGCTTTGCCCGACGCTTTGCTCTGCGGGGTTCAGTTCCCCTTCCGCAGGTCCCTGCGCATCGGGCCCGCACTTGCCGATCAGATCTTTCCGTTCCGCATCCGATCGCGCGGATGCGCTTTTGCATGCCTGTTCCTTCATAAAACACCTCGAAAAAATATTTTCCAAGGGGGTGAAAAATGCCCCGTTCCGAAGAACGGGGCGGTTTTTTGAGTTCGCGCCGCAACACAGG
>DXCO01000029.1 GCA_019115945.1 Candidatus Borkfalkia excrementavium
GCTGCTCGAAGAATTCGAGCACGCGGTCAGAATGGACGCGCATGCCGCGATCAGCATGACGAGAGCCAGTATCCAGGTAGTAATCCTCTTTTTGGTCGAATGATTCATCTTTGTCATAGAACACCCTTTGCAGATAAAGTATTAATAAAAAACGAAATAAATCGCGCGGTTCCGCCCCCTTGCGGAAAGCGAAAATCGTACTATCTTATTTTAATATAAAAAGTACGGAATTGCAAGCGATAACGGTTAAAAAAACGTGAAAATTGAATTTATTTTTCTTTCTTGCGCACAAACTGTATTATATATACGAAATTCCGCCGCGCAGCGCTCGCAAAGGCGCAAAAAACAGGCCGCGGCGGGAAAGAGGTGTCCTGTTTTGGAAAAAAAAGCAAATAAAATCCTTCTCGGCGCATGCGGCGGGATCACGGGCGCGGTAAACGGGATCTTCGGCGGAGGCGGCGGCATGATCGTCGTGCCTCTGCTCACATCGCTTGCGAACAAGCCGCCCCTCGTCGCGCACGCGACCGCGATCCTCATCATCCTTCCCGTAAGCCTTGCCAGCGGGATCATCTATCTCATCAACGGCTATTTCGATACGGAATTGTTTCTTTCCGTCAGTTTGGGCGTGCTGTTCGGCGGCTTTTTGGGCGCGGGCGCGCTCAACAAACTGTCCGCCGGCACGGCCACGATCATCTTTGCCGCCGTCATGTTTGCCGCCGGTCTGAAAATGATTTTCTGAAGGAGTTCCGGCAATGCGTTTTATCGTGTATCTGATCGCGGGCGTGCTCGGCGGTTTTCTCGGCGGCATGGGGATGGGCGGCGGAACGGTCCTGATCCCCATCCTGACAATTTTCTGCGGAGTGGAACAGCACCTGGCGCAGTCGGTGAATCTGCTCTCCTTTCTGCCCATGGCGCTGCTTTCCCTTCGCGTGCATTCACAAAACGGCCTGCTCGACACAAAGGGGGTATTGTGGGTCATTCTGCCCGCCGTCGCGCTCTCGGTGCTTGGCGGGATCTTTGTGAAAGGGGTTTCGGGCGGCGCTCTGAAAACGTCGTTCGGCGTGTTTTTATGCGTGCTTTCCGTCTGGCAGTTTTATACGGGCGTCAAGGGCGTGCTTGCTGAGCGCAACGCGCGCGGCGTAAAATAAAAAAGTCTCCGTATTCGGCGATCTCCTGTTTCCGGGTATGGTTTTGCGGCCGATTTTTTGTAAATCCTTTACAAGTGCGGGAAAAAATGGTAAAATAAATATCGACACAGTCCTCGCTCGGCGAGGCATATGACCCGTCGAACGGGGAGGAAGGTTATTATTGGTTACGTTTGCAAACGGAATTCATCCCAAAGGCTGTAAAGAACTGTCCGGGGATCAGGCGATCGGGCGGGGCCCCGATCCGCAGTTTTTGTATGTGCCCCTGACCCAGCATATCGGCGCGCCCGCGCAGCCCGCAGTCGGTGCGGGCGAGCGCGTAAAGAGGGGGCAGTTGATCGCCCGCGCGGCGGAAGGGCTTTCCGCCAACGTGTATTCGCCCGTGTCGGGCACCGTTCAGGGCGTCGTTCAGCACATAACCCAATCGGGGAAAAAGCGCGATCATATCCTCATCGAAAACGACTTTTCCGATGAGAGCGTCTCTCTGCCGCCGCTTGGCGAGATCACGGGCGGCAGTGTCCTTTCCCGCATCGCGGAAGCGGGCATCGTGGGTATGGGCGGCGCGGCTTTCCCCACGGCGGCAAAACTGAATACGGGGGAGAAAAAGGTGGACGTGCTCGTCGTCAACGGCGCCGAGTGCGAACCGTACATCACGTGCGATTACCGCATCATGCTCGAATACGCGCCCGAGATCGTCAAGGGCGTGCGTTTTGCCATGCTCGCGTGCGGGGCGGAACGCGCCGTCATCGGCATCGAAGATAATAAGCCGGACGCGATCCGCACGATGAGCGGAGCCGCGGAGGGAAATGTTTCGGTAAAGCGCCTGAAAACGAAGTACCCGCAGGGCGCGGAAAAGCAACTCGTCTACAGTTGCGTGAAAAGGGTGATCCCCGAAGGCAAACTGCCCGCGGACGCAGGCGTTGTCGTCGTCAACGTGCATACGGCGCTGGCGATTTATAAGGCAGTCGCGGAAAATACGCCCTGTTACGAGCGGGTGATGACGGTGAGCGGAAAAGGGGCGGAAAGGCCCTGCAACATCTGGGTGAAAAACGGCACGCCGTACCGCGATCTTGCGGAATTTTGCGGCGGCAGCGAAGATTGCGCCCGCATCGTGGCAGGCGGGCCGATGATGGGGGATCCCGTCTTTTCCCTGAAAGTATGCACGGGGAAAGGCTCTTCCTCCCTGTTGTTCCTCAGCGAAAGCGAGTGCGAGAGCAAATCCGCAAGCGTATGCATCGGATGCGGCAGATGCGTTGCGGCGTGCCCCATGGGGCTTTCTCCCGTATTTATCGAGCGCGCGCTGTTCGATAAAAATTACGAGGAAGCAAAGTGGTACGGCGCGGAATCGTGTATCGGATGCGGGTGCTGTTCTTACGTCTGCCCCGCAAAAAGATTTTTGGTGCAGAGCGTCAAACTTGCGAAAAAAACGATCAAGGAGAAAGGGCTGTAATGGCGGAAATCAAAAATTACAAAGTGGCGATCTCTCCGCACAAACTCGATTCCGATACGACGCGGCGCCTCATGCTCGACGTGATCATCGCGCTGTTGCCCTGCCTCGTGTGCGGCGTCCTCTTTTTCGGGCTGTATGCGCTCCTGCTCGTCGTTATCTGCACGGCGACCTGTTTTGTAAGCGAACAGATCTACAATCTGCTCCGCAAAAAGCCGCTCACCTTCGATCTTTCGGCGGTCGTTACGGGGCTGATCCTGGGGCTGAACCTTCCCGCGCGTGCGCCTTGGTATATTCCGATCGTCGGCGGCGTGATCGCGATCATTTTCGTCAAAATGTTTTTCGGCGGCCTCGGCAAAAACTTTGCCAACCCCGCCGCCACGGCGCGCGTCTTTCTGCTTTTGGCATACGGCAGCGTCATGGCAAAGTATATCGGCGCGGATATTTCGGGGAATTTTCTTGCCGACGGCACGACTTCCGCCACGTATCTCGGCGGCGGCGTATCCGCCCTTGCCGGTAACTTTTTCGGCGTAAGGGGATATTGGGGCAATGTTCTGCAACTCTTTTTCGGCTACGTAGGCGGCTGTATCGGAGAGACCTGCGTGCCCGCGATTCTGGCGGGCGGGGCATATCTGATCGCGCGCCGCGTCATAGATTGGCGCATTCCGCTCGTCTATCTTCTTACGGCGGCGTTCATGACGCTCGTCTGTTTTCAGTCGGCGGGCGAAATCCTTTTGCAACTTTTCTCCGGAGGGCTCATGTTCGGTGCGTTTTTCATGGCGACCGATTACGCGACTTCCCCGAAATGGAAGATCAACAGGATCCTGTTTGCGTTCGGTCTCGGCGTGCTCACGGTGCTCATCCGCAGGTTCGGCAGTTTTCCCGAGGGCGTTTCGCTGGCCATACTGTTCATGAATCTGCTCGTCCCCGTGATGGACAGATATCTCGTGCCCGTGCGTTTCGGCCAGCAGACGAAGAGCGGCCGCCCGAAACCGCAGATCATGAAATGGCTGATGCGCGGCCTGTGCGTCGCAATGGCGCTTGTTCTGGCGATCGCGGTTCCCGTCATGGCGCCGGCGGAGTGGCGGGAATATAAAAATTCCCGCACCGAAGTGGAGATCCCCGCTTCGTACGAGTATGTCCGCTCTTTCTCCCTCGACGCATTCGGAAATTTCTATTTCGATACGGAAGATTCCCTGCAGGTGCCCGGCGGACAGGAAGTAAAGTTCACCATCGGGATCGGGACCGATTATCTCGTTTCCGATATAGTGCCCGAAGAACAGAGCGACCGTTATACGGCGGAACTCTCGCTCTTCCTGCATAAATCGTACAGCCAGATTTCCGGTCTGCAAGGGGATCTGAATACGGGGGCGACAGTCGTCAATACCTCCCTGAAAAATATGATCCTCGAATGCTATAAAGTCATCAACGATTCCGGCTATGCCAATCGCAACTATCCGGTCCGCGATGCGTATGCATACGTCGATTCGCATGCGCGCGCGGGATTCGGCGGCGAAGAGATCTTCGGCGTTTCCTCAACGATCACCATCCGCGAAGGGGTACAGCAGGATCTGAAATTCATCGTCCGGCTCGCGGACGGCAAAGTTTCTTCCGTTCTGCCCGTAGAACAGAGCGGAAGGTGGCAGGCGTCTTTGGCGCTCTTCCTCGGCAAGACGTATGCGGAGGTCGCCGCGATCTCCGACCTGCAGGCGCCGGGCGCGGGGGCGGACGGCGTCGTCTCGGCGACGAAAACGAACACCGCCCTCAAAAACATGATTCTGGAATGTTTCCTCGCGTCCGATCTGAACGCGGATGCGTATACCGTCGGCTCTGCAGAATATGTGCAGGCGGCGGGTGCTTCCGCTCTGTTCGGCGGCGTTTCCTTCCTTGCGGGAGGGGAAGCGTACCTTGCGGAATACGATTACCGCCAGCCGCTCGCTTTTTATATCAATCTTGCGGAGGACAGGGTCGCAAACATTATCCCCATCACGCAGAGTACCGTTGGCTTTACGGCAGAACTTTCCTTCTTCCTCGGCAAGACGCGCGCAGAGATCTTTGCGCTGACCGATCTGGGCACGGGCGACGCGACTTCGTCCGCCACGCGCATGAATACGGCGCTCAAAGGAATGATCCTCGAATGTTTCGATCTTTTGGAAAATTTTGCGGGAGGTGACGCGCAATGACTGCAAAAGTAAAATCCATGCTGCAATGCATCCTCGTTCTGGCCGTCATCGCGCTTGCCAGCGGTGTTCTCCTCGGCGCGGTGCATGTCCTTACCTATGTCGATCCCTTTCAGGCGACCCTTGACTTTTTCAAGGAGGAAAGCGGGGCGGAGGGCGATTTTGAAATGATCGTGGAAAAGGAAACGTCCGTCGACGGAACGAGCGGAAGCATCGTCTATTACGCGCGTTCCACAGACGGCGTGCACGCCTTCCTCGCAAAGGGCAACGGCGGATACGGAGGGGAAAGGGTCCCCGTTTACGTGTTTATCAAAGAGGGGACGATCACAAAGGTCGCTCCGGGCGATTATACGCAGCAGACCTTTATGGACGAACTTGAAAAAGGCTTTTACGATCAGTTTGTGGGCAAAGACGTCGCGACGCTGAAACCGCTGGAAGCGGATACCGTATCCGGCGCGACCATGAGTTCCACGGCGGTCAGAAACGCAATCGACGCCGTCGTTGCCTATTACAACGGGAACGTATCGGGAGGGGAGAGCAATGGATAGAAGAAAACTCAAAGATACCTTTCTCGGCGGTATCATAAAAAACAATCCCACGTTCGTGCTCGTTTTGGGCACCTGTCCGACGATCGCGATGACGACCAGCCTTTTTCAGGCCTTCGCGATGGGCGTTGCCACGATGTTCGTGCTCGTCTTTTCCAACCTGTTTGTCAGCCTTTTGCGCAATCTCATTCCCGACAAGGTGCGCATTCCGTGCTATATCGTGATCATTTCGACCTTTGTCATCATCGTGCAGATGGTCATGCAGAGGTATCTTCCCGACCTGTACAGCACGATGAATCAGTTTATAACGCTGATCGTGGTCAACTGCATTATCCTGGCGCGTGCAGAAAGTTTTGCTTCCTGCAATAAACCCCTTTACAGCGTCGTCGACGGGCTGTCCATGGGGCTCGGGTTTACGGGAGCCCTTTGCCTGATCGGCATCATCCGCGAATTTTTTGCGGGCGGCTCCTTTGCAGGAATGTCGATCCCTGGTTTTCCCGTGATGGATACGAACGGCGCGAAAGCCTTCGGTTTCATCGTGTTCGGCTGCCTGATGGCTCTGTTCAATTTCGTGATTCAGAAACTCAACGAACGCAAGGAAAAGATGAAAAAGGCGTCTCTGCCCCTTTCGGACGGCAGGGTGGAAGAACTGAAAGAAGGAGGTGCGCAATGACCGTTTCCATCATATCTTTGATGTTCGCCGCCGTCATATCGGATAATATAGTGCTGTCGCAGTATCAGGGGATCTGTCCTTTCCTCGGCGTTTCCAAAAAAATTTCGAGCGCGGCTGGAATGGGGTTTGCCGTCATATTCGTCATGGCGATCTCCTCCGTATTCACGTATCTGCTCTACAACTATGTGCTCGTGCCGCTGGAAGTCGGCTATCTTTACACGATGGCGTTCATTCTCGTGATCGCCAGCCTCGTACAGATCACCGAAATGATCGTAAAGAGGTTTTCTCCCACCCTCTACAGCGCTTTGGGCGTATATCTTCCTCTGATCACGACCAATTGCGCAATATTGGGCACGGCGAAGGCGCTTGTCGTTCCGCAGATATACAATTTTGTCTACACGTTCGCCATATCCGTCGCGACGGGGGTCGGATTTTTGTTTGCCATCGTTCTTCTCGCGTGCGTGCGCCTGAAAACGGACAGGGCGGATATTCCGAAATGTTTCAAAGGCTTTCCGATCACGCTGATCACCGCGGCGATCATGGCAATGGCGTTCGCCGGTTTTTCCGGCATACTGGCGGGGTGAAGTAAACTATGAATACGATCGTTCAAATCGCCGTTGCGGGCGGCGTCATGCTCGCCATAGCGCTGGTTTTCGGCGTCATCCTCGTCATCTGTTCCAATGTTTTTGCCGTCAAAAAGGACGAGCGCATCGAAAAGGTGGAAAATCTTCTCGCAAAGTCCAACTGCGGCGGCTGCGGCAAGGCGGGCTGCGCGCAGTTTGCGGAAGCGCTCGTAAAGGGAGAGGCAAAACTTTCCGACTGCCGCGCCACGCCCGCGGCCAACAAAGAAAAAATTGCGCAGATTTTGGGCGGCGGAGAGATCGGGGAAGACACGGTCGCCGTCGTGCATTGCTGCGGCGGAAACGCCTGCTACAACAAATACGATTATCAGGGCTACGGCAACTGCGCCTCGTGCGAACTGATCGCGGGCGGCATCAAGGCGTGTCCGGTCGGCTGTATCGGAAAAAAGACCTGTTCCGATGTCTGTGCGTATTATGCCATCGACGTGGGCGACGGCGGCTATTCTGTCGTGGACAAAGAAAAGTGCGTTTCCTGCGGGGCATGCATTTCCAATTGTCCGAAAGGCATCATCGGCCGCATCCCTAAAAATGCCAAAGTGTATATCGCCTGTTCCAATCACGGAAAGGGCAAAGACGTCATGGAACTGTGCAAAAACGGATGCATCGCCTGCGGCCTGTGCGCAAAGACGTGCCCTGTCGGCGCGATCGCCATGAAGGACGGCCTGCCCGAGATCGATTATACGAAATGCATCGGCTGTATGAAATGCGCACAAAAGTGCCCGCGCGGCTGCATAAAGGGGCATTAAACATGCGTTATCGGTATATTCTGTTCGATCTAGACGGCACGCTTTTCGATACGGGCGAGGGGATCCTGAACTCGTTCAGGCATACTTTCAAAGAGACGGGCGTGCCGTATGAAGAGCAGGGGTTGTTAAAATTTATCGGTCCGCCGCTCTACGAATCTTTCCGCACGATATTGGGTAAAAGCGAGGAAGAGGCGGAGCGCATGAAAAAGATTTACCGGACATTTTATCGCGAAACGGGCGTTTATCAATGCAGGCCGGTAGACGGGGCGGAAGACTGCCTCGCCGCTCTCGTGCGCGGCGGTGCAAAACTGGCGGTGGCTACGTCCAAACCGGAAATTTTTGCGCATAAGATCCTTCAGAGATTCGGTTTCGAAAAATATTTTTCGGCCGTATGCGGCGCGTTCCCCGACGACAGCAGAGCGGAAAAATCGGAGGTGATCTCGGCCGCGCTCGACGCGCTGGGCGCCGCGGGCGAAAGGGAAAAAAGCGTCATGGTAGGAGACAGAAATTACGATGTTTTCGGCGCCGCAAAATGCGGGATCGGCTGTATCGGGATCGACGTTTGCGGCTTTGCGGAAGCGGGCGAATTGGAGGGCGCGGGCGCGCTCGCTCTCGTCCGTTCGTTCGGCGAATTGCTCGCCTTATTGGAAAAAAGCTGAAATTATTAAAATTTTGATATACCGAAAGGAAAAAGAAATTCGGGTTGTGCAATTTGTACAGTCCCTTTTTTCTTTTTATGTGGAAAAATTTGACAAATTATTATCAAAATATGAAGTGTATTTTCAATAAATATTGTTAATAATTGTCAAAACGATAAAAATCAATAAACTTAGCAAAAATATTGCACAAATTCTCAAAAATGGTCTGTACAAAAGCCCCGAAGAATGTTATAATAGTTGCGGTTAAGTTTATTTATAGTAAAGAATTGCAAAACAGTGTTCTGTTATCTTAACGCAAAGGATCAGAGGAAATGGAAAAAATCGGTATCATCGATCTGGGATCAAATTCAGCGCGCCTCGTCATCGTCGAATTGTTCGGCGAGGGGCATTTTGTGGTTGTCGACGAACTTAAAGAGAGCGTTCGTCTCGGTCAGGATATGGAGAGAGACGGCTTTCTGAAGCCGCAGAGAGTAGCCGAGACGATCAAAACGCTGAAAATGTTCAAAAAACTCTGCGATGCCAGCAAAGTGGATCGCATCATCGCGGTCGCAACGGCGGCCGTACGCAGGGCAAAAAATCAGCGCAGTTTTCTCGATGAAATTCAGGCGACCTGCGGCATAAAGGTCAAAGTTCTGAGCGAGGAAGAGGAAGCCACGCTCGTCTATCGCGGCGTCATCAATTCGATGGACATCCCCAAGGGCATCATTCTCGAAATCGGCGGCGGAAGCACGAAGATCGTCTATTACAACCGCAGGAATATGCTCAATTATTCCACGCTTCCCTTCGGCGCCGTCACGCTGACCGACCTTTTCAAGGACGGGAATCTTTCCCCCGAAGAACAGGCGGAAAAGGTGGAGGAATTTTTCACCGAACAACTTTCCCAGATAGAGTGGCTCTCCACGGTGGACCCCGACGTGCAGATGATCGGCGTGGGCGGGTCTTTCCGCAATATTTTCAAGATCAGCAAACTCGTGCGCAAATATCCGCTCGATACGGTGCACAATTATCACCTTCCCGTCGAAGATTTCGAGTCCATTTACGACATGATCAAGGTCCTCGATCTCGACAAGAAGAAAAAGATCAAAGGGATTTCCACGGCGCGCGCGGATATTCTTCCCGCGGCGCTCGCCGTCGTCAAATCTTTCGTGCATTTTATGCATTTTGAGAATTTTATTATCGGCGGCTCCGGCCTGCGCGAGGGGATCATGTTCAATCAGGCGATGCCCGTCACGCTGGAAAAGCCCATCTCCGATATTCTCGGGTACAGTTTGAGCAGCCTCGTCAAATATTACGAATGCAACGAAAAGCACGTCGAACACGTGGTCAATCTTTCCGTGCAGTTGTTCAAACAGCTGCGCGTCCTGCACAAGTTCCCCAGGCAGTATCTGAAGATCCTGAAAGTCGCGGCGACCCTGCACGACTGCGGCACGCGCGTAAAATTTTACAACCATCAGAAGCACAGTTGCTACATGATCCTCAACTCGACGCTGTACGGGATCACGCACAGAGAGATCGTGCTGGCGGCGTTTGTCGCGGGCTGCCATAAAAAAGAGGACATCAACATGTCCGACTGGGTCAAATTCAAAGATATCGTCTTGGAAGAGGACCTGGAGGCGGTCAAAAAACTGGGCGTGATGCTGCGCATCGCCGAAAGTCTTGACAGGAGCAGTTCGGGTACCATAAAGGGGATCAACTGCGACGTATTGGGAGATTCGGTCATCATGAAGACGGAAGTGGAAGGCGACGCGTCTTTGGAGATCCGCGACGCGATGACCGCGAATGCGGAATTCCGTAAATCGTTCCGCAAAAATTTGGAGATTCTTTGATGCGGAAAGGGGATCGCCGCAGTTTTTGCGGCGGTCCCCGTTTGCTTGATGAAAGGCGATGGAAATCATTTTGGCAAGCGCGTCTCCGCGCAGGAAGGAAATTTTGTCCCGCATCGTGCCGGCCTTTACCGTCGTTCCGTCAGGGGCGGACGAACACGTCCCTCCGTTGTCCCCGGCGGATACGGTCGAAGCGCTCGCCTGCATGAAAGCGGAAAGCGTTTTTGAAAAATATCCGGAGGCTTTGGTGATCGGGGCGGATACGGTCGTCGCGTTTGAGGGGAAGATCCTCGGCAAACCGGCGGATCGGGAAGACGCCGTCCGCACGCTTAGGATGCTCAGCGGAAAGGAGCACGAAGTTTTTACGGGCTGGTGCATCCTTGCCCCGGGCGTCAAAAAAAGCGGCAGCGTCCGCACGGCCGTCCGTTTCCGCGATCTGGACGAAGGATTTATCCGCGAATATGCGGACAGCGGCAAACCGCTCGACAAAGCGGGCAGTTACGGGATACAGGATGACGAGCGTCTCGTCGCGAAATACAGCGGAAGTTTCACGAATGTAGTGGGGTTTCCCGAAGAAGAAATCAGAGAGCAGTTAAAATCGCTCGGGTGCGTAAAATGATAAAATTGGCAATTGATTTAGGATCGTCCGTCACAAAAATTTTCAGGATCGGCAGCGGCATCGTGCTGGCCGAACCGAGTTGCGTTGCGGTCGCTTCGGGCACGAACAACGTCAAGGCGATCGGGGAGGAGGCAAAGCGCCTGATCGGCAAGACCGCGGAATATACGACGATCGTGTCGCCCGTTTTCGAAGCGGATATCGTCAACGAAAAAATGGCGGCGGTCATGCTGGCTTATTTTTTGAAAAAAGTCGGGATAGGCCCGTCGCAGGCGAAGCGCGCGGAGGTCATCTTTGCGGTGCCGTGCGGCGCGCAGGAAGAGCTGCTGGATAAATATTATCGGGTCGCAGAGGAGTGCCGCCTCGGGAATGTACGCTTTGCCGAATCGCCTTTTTTGTCCGCATTCGGGCAGAATTTGATTCTCAACGAAACGAATCCCGTATTTGTCATCGATATCGGCGGGGGCAGCACGGACATTGCCGCCTTTTCGCTCGACGGGATCATTGCGGGCATATCGCTCAATATCGGCGGCGGAAATATCGACAGCCACATCATCGACAAGATCGCGGAGTCTTTCAATCTGAAGATCGGGCTTTTGACGAGCGAAAAGATCAAAACGACGATCGGCAGTCTGTATTCCAATGACAACGAGAGCATGGTTGTGAACGGACGCGACATCACGACGGGCCGTCCGCGCTCCGTCGCCGTCTCTTCCTCCGACGTCTACGAGTGCATGAAGGTATTTGCGGACAAGATCGCCGAATACGCGGGCTTGGTCCTGTCCAAACTGCCGGCCGAAGTGTCCGCTTCCGTCTGGCACAGCGGCATTTATCTTTCGGGCGGTATGGGCAAACTGATCGGGTTCGACGATTATCTCTATCGCAAACTGCAGATGGACGTCAATGTTGCGGACGAGCCGCAGATGGCGGTCATTCTGGGCGCGGGTGCGGCCATCGGCAACGACGATCTGCTCGAAACGATCCGCATCGATTACTGAAACACGCAAAAAAAAGATATAAAAAACGAGACAGCCGCTGATTTTCGCGGCTGTCTCGCTTTTTATCCTTTGGTAAAATCAGGATGGTTTTATAACCTTGCGTCCTTCTCTCTGATCTGGACGCGGCGTATTTTTCCGCTGATCGTCTTGGGAAGTTCTTCCACGAATTCCACCACGCGCGGATATTTGTAGGGCGCGGTCGTCTTTTTTACGTGATTCTGCAGTTCTTTTTTCAGTTCTTCGCTGGGCTGATATCCCTTTGCAAGCACGATCGTCGCCTTTACGAGTTGTCCGCGCACGCCTTCCGTATCCGGCACGCCCGTTATGGCGCATTCGAGTACGGCGGGGTGTTCCATCAGGGCGCTTTCCACTTCAAAGGGCCCGATCCTGTAGCCGGAACTCTTGATGATATCGTCCTTTCTTCCTACGAACCAGTAATATCCGTCCGAATCGCGGTAAGCCAGATCGCCCAGATGATAGTATCCGTCGTGTTTCACCGTTTCGGTCAGTTCGGGGTCATGGTAATATCCGTCGAACAGACCCTGCTGCGGGTGGCGCAGACGGATGCAGATCTCACCCGCTCCCTCTTCGACGGGCTGATCTTCGTCGTTGAGCAGTTGCACGTCGTATAGGGGAGAGGGTTTCCCCATAGAACCCGGCCTGATCTCGACAAAGTCGGGGAAGGTCGCGCACACGACGGTGGTCTCCGTCTGTCCGAACCCCTCGTAGATCCGGTGTCCCGTTTTCAGATAGATCTGTTTGTATATTTCGGGGTTGAGCGCTTCTCCCGCCGTCATCATGGTGCGTATGCTGGAAAGGTCGTATTTGCTCAGATCCGTCTTCATCATAAAGCGGTACACGGTGGGCGGCGCGCAGAAAGTTGTGATCTTATATTTCGTTATATATTCGAGCAGGTCGGCAGGGTCAAATTTTCCGTGAAAATCGTACACGAATATCGCGGACCCGCAGATCCACTGTCCGAACAGTTTGCCCCAACTGCACTTTGCCCATCCCGTTTCGGCAAGGGTGAAATGCAGGCCTTCGTCGAGGCATCTGAGCCAGTATCGTGCTGTGATGATATGTCCGAGCGTGTACCTTTGGCTCAGGCACACCATTTTGGGCATGCCCGTCGTGCCGGAGGTGAAATAAATGAGAATGGTATCGTCCGCGCTGCAATCGGCGCGGTTGTCGAACAACAGGTTCTCCGGCTGTTTTTCAACGGCGGCATCGTAGTCGATAAACCCTTCCCGTTTGCCGACGACGAGCAGGTGTTTTACGGAGGGCACGTGCGACGCGGCTTTTAAAATATTGTCGCAAAGTTCCTCTTCGTCCACGGCAACCACCGCCTTGACGCCCGCCTTTTCCATTCTGTAAACGAGGTCCTTTTCCATCAGCATGTGCGTCGCGGGGATCCCGATCGCGCCGAGTTTGGAAAGGCCCATCAGAGTCGTCCAGTATTCGTGGCGCCTTTGCAGGATCACCAGAACGGTATCTCCCTTGCGTATCCCCAACGAATAAAAGAAGTTTGCCGTCTGGTCGGAAATCCTCTTTATATCCGCAAAATCAAAAATTTTTTCGCCTCCGAAATCGTCGCACCAGACGAGAGCGCGTTTAGAGGGTTCCAGTTTTGCATACTCGTCGACGACGTCGTAAGCGAAATTAAAGTGATCGGGAACATTCAGTTTGAAATTGTTGTAAAAATCGTCGTAATTCTTAAAATCGACGGCATTCGTGAACCGATGCAAAAGGTTCATAATTTTTGCCTCCGTGCAAATCATCCAATGTATATTCTAACATATTTTTGCCAAATAATAAAGTAGATTTTATAAACTCGCGCGAAATTTGTATGGATATTTGCAAAATTCGGAAGATAATGGTATAATAATGCCGACTCGGGCGCGTTCTGCGCCCTATGTTTGTCCACGGGAGGGGAGTGTATGCTGGATCATCTTACCGCCGCAGTGCTGGAAATCGTGAATGCGGGATCGGACGGGTCGTACAAGGTGCTGGAAACGTCTGATTTTCTTTCCGCGCTTCCCGATCGGCTGAAGACGGACGAGGCGGGGCTGGACAACTCTCTGCGCTTTCTGAGCGAGCGCGGGTATATCGACATCCGCTATTCGGACAAGGGGACCTATTGCCTTTGTTCTCTGCCGAAAGGCAGAACCTATGCGGAGAGCGCTGCCAAAGAAGAGGAAAAGAAAAAGTCGCGCGGCGGCGCGCTCGCCGTATTTTTCGGCGCGCTTGCGGGCGGATTTCTCGGCGCGCTTGCGGCGGGGCTTCTGGCCGCATTCTGCCTTTGAGCCGGACACAGGAGAACGCCATGTTAAACAAACAGGAAAACGAAGTTATGAAAGCCGTCTATGAAATGTGCGACGGCAAGGGCAGTTGCCTCGTCAGTCCGCTCGAGATCATGAGCATTTTGCCCGAAAAGAGAAAGTATACGCCCGAAAAGATCGACGCGATCCTCCGCTCGCTCGAACTGGACGATTATTTCGATCTCATACAGTCAGACCGCAAAGGGGAGAAAATGTACGTGATCACGCTCCACGCGAACGGCGAGGCGTACAGGCGCACCAATTTGCAGATGAAGCGGAATATCGCCTTCAAGGTCGCTCTGGCGGTGGGCAGCGCGGTCATCACCTTTGTCGTGGGCCTCATTCTCAGGGAGATTTTTTCCTGAGCGGTGCAATGTCTAAGACATTGCATTTTTTACGCGCAAAATCCGTTGACAGCGCGGTGGATTTTGCGATATAATAATTGAGAAAAACATAAACATTTGTTTGCATTTTTACGTTTTGAATCAGCCATGGATAAATTTGAACTGGTTTCACCCTATCAGCCTACGGGGGATCAGCCGCAGGCGATCGAAAAACTGACGGAAGGCGTGCTGGACGGGATCCGCACGCAGGTGCTCGTGGGGGTCACGGGCAGCGGCAAAACGTTCACGATGGCGAACGTCATCAAAAACGTCAACCGCCCGACCCTCGTCATCGCGCACAATAAGACGCTCGCGGCGCAACTCTGCAACGAATTCCGCGAGTTTTTTCCGCACAACCGCGTGGAATATTTTGTCTCGTATTACGACTATTATCAGCCGGAAAGTTATATTCCGAGCACGGATACCTATATCGAAAAGGATATGTCCGTCAACGACGAGATCGACAAACTGCGCAATTCCGCCACGGCGTCTCTGGGCGAGCGGAGCGACGTGCTCGTCGTCGCGAGCGTATCCTGCATATACGGTTTGGGCGCGCCCGAGGAATACTTCAAACTCGCCATCTCGCTGCGGCCGGGAGATGCGCTTTCGCGCGACGATCTGATCCGGCGCCTGATCGAACTGCAGTATGCCAGAAAGGATATCGACTTTTCCCGCTCATCCTTCCGCGTGCACGGCGACGTGGTGGAAATTTTCCCCGCGGGGGCCTCAGAGATCGCCATTCGCGTGGAGTTTTTCGGGGACGAAATAGACAGACTGTGCGAAGAGGAAGTCGTTACGGGCAAGATCACCGCAGACCTGAAACATGCGCTCATCTTTCCCGCAAGCCATTACGCGGTGGGCAGCGGCCGCCTGATGTCCGCGATCGAAGCGATCGAGAGGGATCTCAAAACAGAGGTCAAGGCGTTCCGCGACGAAGGGAAACTTCTCGAGGCGCAGCGGCTGGAACAGCGCACCGAATATGACATCGAGATGATGAAGGAAGTGGGGTACTGCAGCGGCGTGGAAAATTACAGCCGCTATTTCGACGGCAGAAGACCGGGCGAGCCCTCCTTTACCTTGCTCGACTATTTTCCCGACAATTTTCTCGTGTTTATCGACGAGAGCCATATGACGATCCCGCAGATCAGGGCAATGTACCGCGGCGATCTCTCGCGCAAGACCAATCTGGTCAATTACGGATTCCGCATGCGTTCCGCTTACGACAACCGCCCGCTCACCTTCGAAGAATTCGACGCGCGTGTGCCGCAACTCATCTGCGTTTCCGCCACGCCCGCCGAATACGAACTGAAAGAGGCGGGGCAGGTGGTCGAACAGATCATCCGTCCGACGGGGCTCCTGGATCCGGAAATCGAGGTCCGTCCCGTCAAGGGGCAGATAGACGATCTGCTCGCGGAGATCAGAAAGGTCACTGCGGGCGGCGGGCGCGTGCTCATAACCACCCTCACCAAGCGCATGGCGGAAAATCTGACCGATTTTCTCAAAGAGAGCAACGTCAAAGTGCGGTACATGCACAGCGATATCGATACGCTTGAACGCATCGATATCGTCAACGGGCTCAGGAGCGGAGAATTTGACGTCCTGTGCGGCATCAACCTTCTGCGCGAGGGGTTGGATATGCCCGAAGTCAAATTGGTCGCCATACTCGATGCGGACAAAGAGGGCTTTTTGCGGAGCGATACCTCGCTCATTCAGACGATCGGCCGCGCGGCTCGAAACGCGGAAGGGCGGGTGATCATGTATGCCGATACGGTCACGGGCAGCATGCAGCGCGCCATCGACGAGACGAACCGCCGCCGCAAAGCGCAGAAAGAATACAACGAGGCGCACGGAATAATCCCGAAAACCATCGTCAAAGAGGTAAAAAGCACGCTCGCGATCACGGAAAAGAAGCGCGAACTCCCTCCCGACAGGATCTCTTTGGAAGAGATCCCCGCCGAGATCGAAAAACTCAAGGCCCTGATGAAGGTGGCTTCCAATCAACTGGATTTTGAAAAGGCGATCGAGATCCGCGATACGATCAATCTGTTGCGGAAAAGACTGCTCAAAAGGTAACGCGGTAAGATGAAAGACGAAATATTTGTAAAAGGCGCAAAGGAAAACAATTTAAAGAACATAGATGTGCACATTCCCCGGGACAAACTGGTCGTATTCACGGGGCTTTCGGGCAGCGGAAAATCCACGCTCGCCTTCGATACGATCTTTGCGGAAGGGCAGAGGCGGTATGTGGAAAGCCTCTCGTCCTACGCGCGGCAGTTTTTGGGGCAGATGGAAAAGCCGGACGTCGAGTCCATCGACGGGCTGTCTCCCGCCATTTCCATCGATCAGAAAACGACTTCACATAATCCCCGCTCCACGGTGGGCACGGTGACGGAAATTTACGACTATATGCGCCTTCTGTTTGCGCGCGTTGGCGTTCCGCACTGTCCCGAATGCGGCAGGGAGATCCGCCGCCAGACGGTAGACGAGATCGCGGATAAAGTGATGGCGATGCCGCAGGGCAGCAAGATTCTCGTCACGGCACCCGTCGTGCGCGGGCGGAAGGGCGAGTACGTAAAGGAACTGGAATCTTTCCGCAAGAGCGGCTACGGCAGGGTAAAGATCGACGGCATCGTATACGATCTGCAGGAAGAGATCAAACTGGAAAAGAACATAAAGCACGACATCGGCGTCGTCGTGGACAGGCTCGTCGTCAAAGACGGGATCCAGAAGCGCCTGACGGACAGCCTGGAAACCGCGCTCAAATTGGCGGACGGGCTGGTGGTCATCGACTGCGACGGCAACGAGGAACTGTACTCGGTCAAATACGCCTGCCCCGACTGCGGCATCAATATCGAAGAGATCGAGCCGCGCTTGTTTTCCTTCAACACGCCCTACGGCGCCTGCCCCGACTGCGGTGGCCTTGGGTTCAAACAGGTGGTGGACGAATCGCTCATCTGCCCCGATAAAAGCAAGACGCTCCGCGAGGGCGCCATTGCCGTGGGCGGCTATTTTCTGGAAAGCAAGCAAGTGAACAATATGTACGTCGAGGCGGTGGCAAAGCATTACAAGATCGATCTCGACGTGCCCGTGCGCGATCTTCCGAAAGAACAGTACGACATTCTCATGTACGGCTCGCACGGAGAAAAGATCCCGATGCAGTACGACCGATATAATTTTCACGGTACCTATCAGATCGAGTGGGAGGGGTTTGTCAATTCCCTTTCCCGCCGCTATCAGAATACGGACAGCATGGGGGTGAAACAGGAGATCGAAAAGTATATCACCCAACTGCCCTGTCCGACGTGCGGCGGCAAACGCCTGAAAAAAGAGGCTTTGTCCGTCTATGTCGGAGGGAAAAATATTTCCGAACTCTGCGATCTGTCCGTTTCCGATCTCTATGACTTTTTTGACGATTTGGCTCTGACGCCTACCGAACATCTCATCGCGGACGTCATTCTGAAAGAGATCAAGGCGCGCCTGAACTTTTTGTGCAACGTCGGCCTTGCCTATCTGAATCTCGCGCGTAGCGCGGGCACGCTGTCGGGGGGCGAAGCGCAGCGCATCCGCCTTGCGACGCAGATCGGCAGCGGTCTGACGGGCGTTCTGTATATTTTGGACGAGCCGAGCATCGGTCTGCATCAGCGCGACAACGAAAAACTGCTCGCCACGCTGAAAAATCTGCGCGATCTCGGCAACACGCTCATCGTGGTCGAGCACGACGAAGATACCATGCGAGCGGCCGATTACATCGTCGATATCGGCCCGAAAGCGGGCGTGCACGGCGGTGAGGTCGTCGCATGCGGCAGCGTGGAGGATATCATGAACTGCCCCGATTCGATCACGGGCGATTATCTGTCCGGCCGCAGAAAGATCGAGATCCCGCCCGTCCGCCAGGCTCCGGACGGCAGGTGGTTCAGCGTAAAAAATTGCCGGCAGAACAACCTGAAGGGGATCGACGTGCGTTTTCCCGTCGGGCTTTTTACCGCCGTTACGGGCGTTTCCGGGTCGGGAAAAAGTTCTCTCGTCAACGAGATCGTGTATCCGTTCATGGCAAATTCGCTCAACGGGGCGCATCTTCCCACCGGCAAATGCGACGGATGCGAAGGGCTGGAATATTTCGATAAGGTCATCGCCATCGATCAGTCGCCGATCGGCAGAACGCCGCGCAGCAACCCCGCCACGTACACGGGTGTTTTCGGTCTGATCCGCGAATTGTTCGCCGCCACGCCCGACGCGCGCGAACGCGGCTACAAGGCGGGAAGGTTCTCCTTCAACGTCTCCGGCGGCAGGTGCGAGCACTGTTTCGGAGACGGGATCATCAAGATCGAAATGCACTTTTTGCCGGATATTTTCGTGCCCTGCGAGGTGTGCGGCGGAAAGCGCTATAACCGCGAAACGCTGGAGGTGCGCTATAAGGGCAAAAACATCGCCGAAGTTTTGGATATGACCATCGAAGAAGCGTGCGAATTTTTCCGTCCCGTCACGAGCATCTACAACAAACTCAAGACCATCAACGACGTGGGCCTGGGCTATATCAAACTCGGGCAGAGCGCCACGACTTTGTCGGGGGGTGAGGCGCAGCGCGTCAAACTTGCGACCGAACTTTCCAAGCGTTCAACGGGAAAGACCTGCTATATCCTCGACGAGCCGACGACGGGCCTGCACAGTTACGACGTGGACAAACTCATCCAGGTTTTGCAGAAACTCAAGAGCGCCGGCAATACGGTCATCGTCATCGAACATAATCTCGACGTGATCAAAGTTGCGGACTGGATCGTCGATCTCGGCAGAGAGGGCGGCGATTTCGGCGGCGAAGTCGTCGCGTGCGGAACGCCCGAACAGATCGCCGCGTGCAGGGAAAGTTATACGGGCCGGTTCCTCAAAGGCATACTCGAAAGCAAGCGGTAAGGGCGCAGAGGCATATGCTGTATTAACAGTTTCGCCTCCGGCCTTGTATCAAAGCATAAAAAGCATAAAAAAGCGCGCCGCGCAAGGTTATCCTTGCGCGGCGCGCTTTTGATCGTTTTTGGTAGCCCCAAGGGGACTCGAACCCCTGTTTTCGCCGTGAGAGGGCGACGTCTTAACCGCTTGACCATGAGGCCGTCTCAAAATTTGCTTTACAATTATATCATAAAAAGCAGGCGAGGGCAACTGATTTTTTGAGTATTTTCAAAAATTTTCAGCCGTTTTCCGCCGCAAAAAGGGCAAAAAAAGATCCGCTCGTGCCGCAGAACGAAAAAGTGTTAACCCGCTTCTCGCAGGTGGGTGCGCCGCCGTACCGCCTCAGACTTTCCGTTCATAAACAGACCTTGCCTATCGGCACAGACTTAAATAAAGCGCTCCCTTGTAACAAATGTGGATTAAGATAATTCGAACCCCGAACACAGCAGACCGTTTCGGTTATAAAGGGATCGCAGGGGATCCCGTTTGTCTCTGTAATATATTATATACGATCGAGCGGAAAATATCAACCGAATCGAAACAAAAATTGCGCCGTCGCGCAATTTTCACCAAACGATCGCTCTATTTTCTGCATTCTTTATCCAAGGCTTGCAGATAAGCGTACATCTGGCTTTCCGAATTCAGGCCGTAACGCGCTTCCGTCTTGTCCGCCGCCGTCTGTTTGATGGAATTTTTAGTAAATTCCGCGGCGATCGCGACCGATTTTTCCATGCCGATCCCGCGCGCCCGCGCCCCGACGAGCGCACTCGCATATACATCGCCCGCACCGTGGAACGCGCCCTCGATCTTTTCCGTCGAATAACTTCTGACCGCTCCCTTTTCGTCCGTATAATACACGGTGCTCAGAACGCGCGTTTTTCCGTTGACTTCAGCGGTCTCGTCGCACCCCGTCACGGAAGGGAAGGGGCAAAGCCTGCGCAGTTTGGTCAGGATCTCCGTGTACGAATGCTCCGTCAGAGAAGAATAGGGGGTATCCGTCAGGAAACACGCCTCGGTCAGGTTGGGCACGACCACGTCCGCGATCTTGCAAAGTCCCTTCATTTCATTTACGAAATTCTGATCGAAATGCGCGTACAGTATGCCGTTGTCGCCCATTACGGGATCCACGACCATCGTGCCGCCCTCTTTGAGAAAATCCTTTTTTATGCTCTTGACCATCTCGATCTGCGAAATGCTGCCGAGATAACCGCTGATGATAAAATCATATTGCAGCCCGAGCGATTTCCAATGCTGCAAAATGGCGGGTATATCCTCGCTCAGGTCGCGAAAAGTGTAGCCCGAAAATCCGCCCGTGTGCGTAGAAAGGATCGCGGTGGGCAGGATGTCGCAGGTAACGCCGGAAGCAGATATGATGGGCAGCGCCACGGTAAGGGAGCATTTCCCCACGCAGGAAATATCGTTGATCGCAAGAACTCTCATGATGCACGTCTCCGTCAAATTTATAACGTAGATTATAAACTTTAATTTTTATTTTGTCAAATAAATGGACATCGTATCCCGTTATGAGGCGCATAAGAATTGCTTATCGTTCACTTTACATCGCGGCGTTTTTATGCTAAAATGAAAAGGATTATGAAAGGTACGGTAGCAAACGGATTTTATACCTTTATCAGCGGCGCTACGGGCGGCATCGGCCGCGCGTTCGCGTTTGCCTGCGCGGCGGAAGGGAGCTTGTTCCTGACGGGCAGGAGCGCGGAAAAACTCGACCTTCTGCGCGCTGAAATTCAGGCGGAATATCCCGCCTGTGCGGTAGAGGTCTTTCCCTGCGATCTGACGGATCTTTCTTCCCGCGGCAGGCTGTACGCATATGTCGCGGAGAGAGGGCTGATTTTCAGCCGCCTCTGCAATGTTGCGGGCGTGGATATACAGAAAGCGTTTGAAAAATATACCGAAGAAAAAATCGCTTTTCAGTGCAGGGTCAATCTCGAAGGGACGCTGTCCGTCACCCGTTTTGTCCTGTCTCGCCGCGCGCCGTCGCTCGAGATCGTTACGATCGGCAGTATATCGGGCGTATATCCGATGCCTTATTTTGCGATATACAGCGCTACGAAAAGCGCCCTTGCGAGTTTCTTTTCCTCTCTGCGCCTGGAACTGAAGGGGCAGAACGTGAAGATCACCACGATCGAACCGGGCGGCGTCTATACACGGCCGGACATCGTCAAAGATATCGAAGGGCAGGGGCTGTGGGGCAGGCTTTCCGCCAAATCCCCCGCATATGTCGCAAAAAAGAGTTTGAAGGCGGTCAAAAAGAACAAGCGCATCTGCCGGCCGGGTTTTTGGAACAAATTTGTCGCGGCCGTGCCGCGCATACTGCCGCTCGGCGTGCGCATGCGCTTTATCGCACGGCGCTGGAAAAAACTTGAAAAGGATGCGTTCTGACGCGAAGGGGGAACGGATGAAAAAATATATCGCCGCGATGGACCAGGGAACGACGAGTTCCCGCACCATACTGTTTGATCGCCGCGGCAGGATGGTCTCCTGCGGCCAGGCGGGATTCAGGCAGATCTATCCGCAGCCGGGATGGGTGGAGCACGATCCGGAAGATTTGTTTTCCTCTCAGATGAAAAGTTGGGAAGAGGCGCTCCGCCTCGGCGGCGTCCGTCCCGAGGAGATCGAAGCGATCGGCATCGCGAATCAGCGTGAAACCGCTGTCGTATGGGATAAATTTACGGGAAAACCCGTCTATAACGCGATCGTATGGCAGTGCAGACGTACGGCGGCACAGTGCGAACAACTGCAAAAGACGCACGGCCGGCAGATCTACGAACGCACGGGGCTGCGGACGGATGCATACTTTTCCGCTTCGAAGATCGCATGGATCTTGGATCACGTGCCGTTTGCCCGTACGCGGGCGGAAAACGGCGAGTTGCTTTTCGGCACGGTGGATACTTATCTGATCTGGCGGCTGACGGGCGGCAGGGTGCACGCGACCGATTACACGAACGCATCGCGCACCATGCTGTTCAATGTGCACACGCTGTGCTGGGACGATGACTTGCTGCGGCTTTTCCGCGTTCCGCGCTGCATGCTGCCGAAAGTGCTGCCCTCCGGTTCCGATTACGGCGTAACGCTGCCTGCGTTTACGGGCGTTTCTCTGCCCGTCTGCGCGGCGGTCGGCGATCAGCAGGGCGCTTTGTTCGGGCATCTGTGCGTGCGGGCGGGCGAGGCGAAGAATACGTACGGTACGGGCTGTTTTCTTCTGATGAATACGGGGAGTGAGGCCGTAGAGTCGAAAAACGGACTTTTGACGACGCTCACGGCATCTCTGACGAAGCCCGGGTACGCTTTGGAAGGGAGCGTATTTATCGGCGGTGCGGTCGTGCAGTGGCTCCGCGACGAAATGAAGGTGATCTCCTCCGCGCAGGAGTCGGAAACGCTCGCGTTCTCCGTGCCCGACACGGGCGGCGTATATTTTGTGCCCGCCTTCGTGGGGCTCGGCGCTCCTCATTGGGATTCCGGTTGCCGCGGTACGATCTGCGGCATCACGAGGGGAACGGGCCGCGCGCAGATCGTGCGCGCCGCGCTGGAATCGATCGCGTATCAGGTTTCGGATGTCGTGCGCTGTATGGAACGGGACGTCCGCCTAAGTATAGAAAAGCTGAGCGTGGACGGCGGCGCGAGCGCAAATCGCTTTTTGATGCAATTTCAGGCGGATATCCTCGGCGCGGAAGTCTGCCGCCCCGCCGTTTCGGAAACGACCGCGCTCGGCGCGGCCTATCTTGCGGGGCTGACGAGCGGATTTTACCGCGATCTGGAACAACTGAAAGAGAATGCCGCGGGTGCGGAATGCTATCGTCCCGAAATGAGCGATGCGCTCCGCGCGGAAAATCTGAGAGGATGGGAATCGGCGCTCGGCAGAGCGCTCTTCTCGCCCGAAAAATAAGGAGAATGAAAGATGACGGAAAAGGAAAGGATGCAAAAGGGGCTCGTCTATCTTCCCACCGACGGGCAGATTCTGGAGGAGCAGGCGGACTGCCTCGAACTTTTATACGATTACAACCGTACCCGCCCGCACGAAAAAGAGTTAAGGCAGCAGTTGATGAAAAAAATGTTCGCCGAAGTGGGGGAGGGTTGCTATTTCGAACCGCCCCTGCACAGCAATTTCGGCGGCCGTCACGTGCATCTCGGTAAAAATGTTTACGGTAATTTCGGCGTTACTTTCGTGGACGATGCGGATATATACGTCGGCGATTGCGTCATGTTCGCGCCGAACGTGGTCGTCGCTACGGCGGGGCATCCCATCTTGCCCTCCCTCCGCAGAAAGGCGATGCAGTTCAACAAGCCCGTTCATATCGGCAGCAATGTTTGGATCGGCGCGAACGCTGTCGTTCTGCCCGGCGTTACGATCGGGGACAATACGGTGATCGGTGCGGGAAGCGTCGTCACGAAAGATATTCCCGCCAACGTGATCGCGGTCGGCAATCCCTGCAGGGTCCTGCGCCCGATCGGGGAAAGGGATAAAGTCTATTTTTATAAAGACGAAAAATACGATTTCGAAATCAAAGAAGAAGAGGAGGATCTATGAGCAGGGCAGACGAAATTTTTATTCAGAATTGTCGGGATATTCTGGACAACGGGATCTGGGATACGGACAGGGAGGTGCGTCCCCGCTGGGAGGACGGCACACCCGCGCATACCATCAAAAAATTCGGGCAGGTGTCCCGCTATGACCTGCGCGAAGAGTTTCCCATCCTCACCATCCGCCGTACCTATCTCAAATCTGCGATCGACGAGATCCTTTGGATATGGCAGAAAAAGAGCAACAACATCCATGATCTGTCCTCGCACATCTGGGACAGTTGGGCGGACGAAAGCGGTTCTATCGGCAAGGCGTACGGCTATCAGTTGGGGATCAAGTACCGGTTTGCGGAAGGGGAGTTCGATCAGGTGGATAAGGTATTGTACGACCTCAAAAACAATCCCGCAAGCAGGCGCATCATCGCGCATATGTACAACGTGGCCGATCTGAAAGACATGCATCTGTATCCGTGCGCATATTCTATGACTTTCAACGTCAGCGGCAATACGCTCAACGGCATTCTCAATCAGCGCAGTCAGGATATGCTCGCGGCGAGCAACTGGAACGTCGTGCAGTACAGCATACTGCTCATGATGTTCGCGCGCGCGGCCGGGCTGGAAGCAGGGGAACTCGTCCACGTCGTGGCGGACGCGCATATCTATGACCGCCACGTACCCATCGTGGAAAAGATTTTGAAAAACCCTCAATATCCCGCACCGCGTCTCATCGCGGACGAAAGCGTAACCGATTTTTATCGGTTTACGAAGGATAGTTTCCGGCTTGAAAATTATCGGTATACCGATCTGGATGTTAAAATTCCCGTCGCAATTTGATAAAAATCGATTTAAAAACAATACTATGTCACACATAATGCATTAAAATGAGGTGTTTATGAAAGCGATCGTCGTAGTGGACAAAAATTGGGGTATCGGAAAGAATAACAATCTGCTGTTCAGTCTGCCCGCGGATATGAAGCATTTCCGCGAAACGACTTCGGGCAAAGTGGTCGTGATGGGAAGCAATACGCTGCTCTCTTTTCCCGGGAGCAAACCGCTGAAGAACCGGACGAATATCGTGCTTTGGCCGGGTGCGGAAAAAAGGGAAGACTGCACGATCGTACATACGCTGGACGAACTGTTTTCGGAGATCAGTAAATATCCCGAGGACGACGTGTTCGTCGTGGGCGGGGCGATGATGTACAGGACGCTTTTGCCCTATTGCAGCGAGGTGATCGCGACGAAGGCTGAGGCGGACGGCGGGGCGGAGGTGTTTTTTGAAAACCTCGACCTTCAGCCGGACTGGTCGCTGGAAAGCGAGGGCGAGCCGATCGAAACGAACGGGGTCGCGATCCGTTTCTGCGTATACAAAAATGCATCCGTGAAAGAATACTGAGAAAGGGGCAGACGCAGGAAGTTGCGCCTGCCCTTTTATCGTAAAAAACAGAATTTCAAAGATTTCGGTTCGCCGCGCCCGTATGCTTAAAAACAGCGGGCAAAAACACGGACCGATCGGAGGGATACATGAAAAAGATTGCCGTCGTGGAAGATGACGAATATATCGGCAATATGCTTTGCGAATTTTTGCGCGAAAAGGCTGTTCGGTCGCTTTTTTACGGTAGAAAACGCCCGCGGGTCCACGGGGCTCGGGCTTTCCATCGCCAAACTTTTCGTCGAACAGATAGGCGGGAGCATAGGTGCTTTTTGGTCGGCGGGGCGGCTTTCTGTCCGCATGAAATTATGAGTTTTTACGCCGGTATCTGCACGGAGCGCGCGTTTTTTGGGGCAAAACTTTCAAATATAAGTTGTAATTTTTCGATCGTTATGGTATAATATTTTAAAAAAATATGGAGGGTTCTTACTATGGCAAGAATGGTACTCAACGAAACGAGTTATTTCGGCGCCGGCTGCCGCAAAGAAGTCGCGGGAGAACTTGCGCGCCGCAACATGAAAAAGGCGTTTGTCGTAACGGACAAAGATCTGGTCAAATTCGGCGTTGCCAAAAAGGTGACGGACGTGCTCGACGAGGCGAAAGTCTCTTACGATATTTTCGACGACGTCAAAGCGAATCCGACGATCGCAAACGTGAAAAACGGACTTGCCGCTTTCAAAAAATCCAAGGCGGACGTCATCATCGCGATCGGCGGCGGCTCCGTCATCGATACGGCCAAAGCCATCGGCATCATTGCGGAAAACCCCGAGTTTGCGGACGTGAAGTCCCTTGAGGGCACGGCGGACACGAAGAACAAGAGTTTCCCCGTCATCGCTTTTGCGACGACGTCCGGCACCGCGGCGGAAGTTACGATCAACTACGTCATCACTGACGAAGAGGCGGGCAGAAAACTCGTCTGCGTCGATCCCAACGATATGCCCCTCATCGCGTTCAACGATGCGGAGATGCTCATGAGCATGCCCAAGGGGCTGACGGCAGCGACGGGCATGGATGCGCTCACGCACGCGATCGAGGCGTACATCACGCCCGGCGCGACGCCCATTTCTGACCTTCTGACCTGGAACAGCATCAAATTTATCGCAGAAAACCTTGAAGCCGCGGTCAAAGACGGCAGCAACGCCTCCGCGCGCGAGGGGATGGCTTACGGCTCGTACGTTGCGGGCATGGCGTTCTCCAACGTCGGTTTGGGCATCGTGCATTCCATGGCGCACCCGCTCGGCGCACGCTACGATATTGCGCACGGCGTCGCGAACGCACTGCTTTTGCCGTACGTCATGGAGTACAATAAACCCGCCGCTCTCAAAAAGTTCGGCGACATCGCCCGCGCGATGGGCGTAGACGTGAAGGGCATGAGCGACGATGAGGCGGCCGATGCCGCGATCGAGGCTGTCCGCAAACTGTCCAAGGCGATCGGGATCCCTCAGAAACTGCACGAACTGGGCATCAAGGAAGAACAGTTGAAACAACTTTCCGAAGATGCGTTCATCGATCCCTGCACGGGCGGCAATCCCCGCAAAACCTCCCCTGCGGAAATTCTCGAAATTTACAAAAAAGCCCTTTGATTTTAGAAATAAAAGGCGCCTGCACACGAAAGCGTGCAGGCGCCTTTTTGTATGTGGCAGGGGAACCCCTTTATTCCACGTCTATGCCGAGCGCGCGCAGAAAGGCCGCGGATTGCAGAAGTCCGATCTTAGCGCCCTTGAGTTCGGACAAGGATTCCGAAATTTCTATGCCGGAGATATCCGAATCGCAAAGATCCAGCCCCTTCAGCGGCGTGCGGAAAAAATTCACGCGGGCAAAACAGCATTTTTCGACGGATACGTTTTTCATTTGCGCCATGGCGATGTCCGCGCCCCTCAGGTTGCATTCCGAAAGCGACAGGGCATTGAATTTCTGTGCGTTGAAATTCGCATAGGACAGGTTGCAGTCTTTGAAAGACGCATCCCGCAGCGCGCCTTCAGAAAAATCTGCGCCCACGCCTTTGCAGCCGACGAACTGCACTCTGCGGAAGCACGCTTTGGTAAATTTTGTGCCCGACAGATTGCAGTTTTCAAAAATCGCGTCCGAAACATCCGCGCCGCGAAAATCCGCGTCGCTGAAATCGCAGTTATCGAATATGCATTCGGCGATCTCGGCCCCGCCGTATGCCGCTTTTGCGGCGTTCAGCCGGCTCAAGCGCAGGCCTTCGGTGCGTTCCGCATCGAGCGCGCCGCCCTCGCGTACGGGCCCCGAAAATTTAGGAGAAAGAATGTTCATATGCTCATTATATGGCCTCTGGCGCACTTTGTCAAGGTCTTATATTTTATTTGTTGTTCATATGTATATAAAAAAACTTATTGCGATATTGCGTCGGCGTTATTCCTTCGTGATATTTGAAAAATTTTACGAAAAGATTTTCCTCTTCAAATCCGCAGTTCGCAGCGATCTCTTTGATCGAATCGTTTGTATTGATGAGGACAGACTCTATATACGAAATGCGATGTTTGATGATTCCCGCTTTCAGATCCATTCCGAATTCTTTTTTATAAATGCGGGACAAGTAGTCTGTACTATACCCGAAATGGCTTGCAACGGCCCTTGCAGTGAGCGGCCGGCTTGAAAGAATGCGGATATATTCGTTCGCTTCAAAGGCAATCTTGTTGCGGTATTCGGTGGAAGTGTTCAAGGACAGCAGAAATTTTGCGAGCGTAAGTTCGCACAATAACAGATTTGATTTTGAAAAATGCATGATTTCCTTAAAACTGCGTTCGGTATTGGGGGCAGCCGGCGCGCATAATTTCGGAATGCCAAAAAACGGTAAATCGTTTGTGCAGAAATGCAACCAAAAGAAAGAGGTATGTCCGGTACTGATTTCTGTGCCCGCATGTTCGAGGTTCGGTTCGAGAAGCAGCATTTCCCCTTTGCGGAAGGAATATATGTTTTTCTCTTCTCGGATGCAAATTTCCCCCTCTGTAACGTAGATCAGTTCGTAACTGTCTATTACTCTTTTCGGGTGCGTCCATACACTTTCGGTATCGAACAACCCCATCCCCATGTAAGAAAGCGTCGCAGAATTATTGAATGCAATCATGTCGGATTTTTTCACCTTTTTCTTATTTTTTGCATTGAATATGTTGGATAAATATAATATAATTTGATCATAAAGTCAACTAAAAGGAGAATAAAGATGCAAAATCCAGAAATTTTGTCTTTTCGGAATGTAAACTTGCATGACGGATTTTGGGCGAGAAGATATATTTTAAACAAAAATATTTCTCTGGAAAGTGTCAGGCAACAGTTCGAACGGACCGCAAGATTTGACGCCCTTCGGTTTAATTATCTTAAAAACGGGCGCCATATTCACTATTATTATGATTCCGATGCGGCAAAATGGATCGAAGCGGTATCGTATCTTATCGAAAAAGACCGCCCGTCCATGGCAGAGAACGAGGCGTTCATCGATGAATTGGTCGATTGTATGAAACGGGCACAGCGCGACGACGGATATCTCAATTCATATTTTCAGCAAATTGCTCCCGATGAAATATTTCGCAATAGAGAATGCCATGAGTTATACTGTGCGGGACACCTGATCGAGGCGGCCGTCGCATATGCGAAGGCGACGGGTAAGCGTAAATTTTTGCATATCATGGAAAAATATTGCGATTATATTTGCCGTGTATTTATCGAAGAGAAAAGCGCTGCGTTTGTTACGCCCGGCCATGAGGAAATAGAACTCGCGCTGATTAAATTGTATCGCTTTACGCACAGAAAAAAATACTTGGAAATGGCGGAGTTTTTTTTAAAAAATCGCGGTGTCTGGGCAAAAGAGTTGATGAATGAAGAGAATACTTTTTGCAAACAGGATGATTGCGATATTTTCAATTTGCATAAAGCGGTGGGGCATTGTGTCCGCGCGCTCTATCTGTATTGCGGGATTGCCGACTTGGCTTTAGAAAGAGAAGACATAACACTCAGGCAAAATCTTCAGAAAGTATTTGAAGATATTGTCGGTCATAAAATGTATATTACGGGCGGCGTAGGATCATCGCATCGGGGCGAATGTTTTACGGCCGAATACGATCTGCCCAATCATACCGCATACAGCGAGAGTTGTGCTTCCATAGCCATGATTCTGTTTGCGCTCCGCATGCGAAAACTGGAACGAAACGCTAAGTACGGTCACGTTATCGAACGTATTATGTATAATTCGCTGCTCTCTTCTTGTTCTCTTGACGGAAAATCCTTTTTTTATGTAAACCCTTTGGAAATAGCACTGGAAGAATACGGCAGGGAGAGTTGCATCCCGAAGGATAGTGCGGAATGGTTACCTATAAAACAGAGAAAGGAAGTTTTCGATTGTTCCTGTTGTCCGCCCAATCTCAACCGTTTTTTTGCTGAGATCGGCAGCGTGATCGCCGTTTGCGAGGAAGATGCGTTATTTGTCGAACAATATGTTTCGTCTGACTTGACAACTGCTTTCGGCTCCGTTTCCATTCGCGAACAATATGCGCTTGACGGCTGTGTGGATATTTTTTCGGAAAATTATGGAAAAGATCGGCTGGCGGTAAGGATACCCGAGTGGAGCCGTTCTTTAGACTGCGTGTTGAACGGCGAAAAAGTGCTTCCGGAATGTAAGGAAGGATATGCTTATTTTACGGTCGGGAAAAATTTTTCTCTGTCTCTGAATTTTCATATCGCGCCCGTTTTTGTTTCGGCAAATCCGAATGTCCGAGCAAATGTGGGCAGGGTGGCATTGACGTACGGACCTGTCGTATATTGCTTGGAAGGGGTGGAAAACGGTACAAGGCTGAATCGGATTTCTGTTTCTCCATCCGCAGCAAAAGAGGCGAAAATGATTCTTGCGTTTCACGGCCTGTACTCTGTCGAGATGGAAGGGTTTATCGACAAAGAGCAGGATTTGCTGTATTTCCCTGCGAGGGCAAGTGAAAAAGAAGGGAAAAAACTGACGTTTATTCCATATTTTGCGTTCGCAAACCGAGGTGAGAGCGATATGCTCGTATGGGTACGCCGCGCTTGACGCATTTTGATTTCGAATCGTTTAAATATAGAAAACCTCCCGCGGACCAATGTCTGCGGGAGGTTTTCTATATTTAAAAAAGGTGATTATTTCAAGACGACTTCATGGCCTGTCTTTGCCGATTCATACACAGCGTCGAGAATGCGCATGATCTCAATGCCGTCGTCGGCGGTGGAAATAAGATCCTGTTCTCCTTTGATCGCGCCGACAAAATTGGCAAGTTCCGCGGCAAACTCCGATCCGTCAAATCCGGTGCGGGAAGCAAAGCGGATATCCGACATCCTGTTTTCGGTCACGGTGTGGAACACGAGATCGGGGTCGATGGTGATGCCGCCCTTCGTTCCGAACAGTTCGACTTTGCCCTCGTCTTTTTCTACGTTCAGGCTGTAACTCGTTTCTACGGTCAGCGTGCTGCCGTTGTCGAAGCGGATCATGGCGCATGCGAGATCTTCCACGTCGCACACGTCTTCTTTTCCGCGGTAACTGGCCGAAACGTAAGCCTTTCTGTCTGCCAGCTCCTCGCGGTTATAAAGTTTCGTATAAGTCGCGCCGTATACGGATACGGGTTTGGGATTGCCTTCAAGATAGCGCACCAGGTCGATCACGTGCACGCCGAGGTCGATGAGCGGTCCGCCGCCCGAGCGGGCTTTGTCCGAAAACCAGCCGCCGGGGTTGCCGTTGCGGCGTATGTAGGTCGCTTTCGCGTAATAGATGTCTCCCATCTGTCCGTGCGCGATCAGGTCTTTCGCAAGCGCCGCGTCTTTGCCGAAGCGGCGGACGAACCCGATGCCGAGTATTTTTCCCGCCTTTTTCGCCGCAGCGCGCATCTCTTCCGCCTGTTTCGCGCTCATCGCCATGGGTTTTTCGCAGAAGACGTGTTTGCCCGCTTCCAGCGCCATGATAGAGCAGGGGGCGTGTCCGTTGTTCCAGGTGCACACGCTCACCGCGTCCAGTTCGGGCAGTTCTGCAAGCATCTTTTTTTCATCTGTATACAGGCGCGTGATGCCGTATTTTTCACCCTTTTCGTGCAAAATCTTTTCGTCGATATCGCAAAACGCGTACAGTTCGCAGTCGGGATTGCTCAGATATCCCTCGATATGGCAGGAGGAAATGTTTCCCACGCCGATCACGCCGATCTTCAATTTACTCATGATTTAACCTCCGATATGTTTTTTCAGGAAAGAGACGGCCGCCGCAATATCTTTGGAAGGCGTGTCTCCGCACTCGCGCTCGATGGTCAGATACCCGTCGTATCCGATCTCTCTGAGCGCGGCAATGTAATCGTTCCAGGGTACGCCGCCCTCGCCCAAAGGCATCTCTTTGATATGTTCGCCCCAATCGGCCTGTTCCAGCCCGAAATAAGAGGGGGCATAAAGGGTGCGCGTATCCGATTTTTTGAGCATGATCCCGTCTTTTGCGTGCGTATGCACGATATAATCTTTCAGTACGCGCACCGATTCGGCGGGGTTGTCTCCCGCGCACATGACGAGGTTCGCGGGGTCAAGGTTGACCGCCACGCCGCGGCTGCCCAGACCGTCCAGGAATGCCTTGAGGCGTACGGCCGTTTCGGGTCCCGTTTCCACGGCAAAATGTCCGCCCATGGAATCGGCAAACTCCGCAAGTTCGCGGCAGACGAGGTGCATGCTTTCATATTGCGGGCAGTTTATTTCTTCGGGCACGACGCCGATATGCGTGGTCACGATATCCGTTCCCAGTTCTTTTGCGATTTCCATGATCCGCTTTTCCCGGTCGATGAGCGCGCGGTCTTTCGTATAATACATGGCGCAGCCGAAATCGCCGCACAGCGCCGAAACTTCCAGCCCTTCTCCCTCCAGCATGCTCTTGACTTCGCGCACATTTTCCCTGGTCATTTTTTCGTGCACCGTCTCGGAATTTGCGTACATCTGCACGCCGTTCACGCCGAGTGCGGCCGCTTCCTTCACCGCTTCCGCAAACTTTTTGCGGAAACTTTCCAAAATAACGCCTATTTTCAATTTTCAGATCCTCCGTTTCTTTTTCCCCTGATGCGGGGATCGCTTTTATTATAAAAAAAACCGCGGCGGAAAGCAATCCCGCCGCGTAATGCGTTACTGTCAAAATCTACGATTTTTTTATTTTGTCTCTTTTGTGCTCCGCACGCTGCGCAAGGTGCGGTAATAGGTGTTCTGGCTCACGAATCCGCACAGCATGGCCGCTTTGCCCGCCGGAATGTCCGGCTCCGCTTTCATGAGCGCCTCCGTCTCGCGCAGGCGGATGCGGTTGAGGTAATCGCGGAAATGCGAATCGGTGAACCGATTGAACAGGGAAGAAAAGTAATTGGGGCTGTACCCGAACTTTTCCGCAAGCGAAGCAACGGACAGTTCTTCCGCAAAATGCGCGTCTATGTATTGCAGGACTTCCGCAATGAATCTTCCTTCCTCTCCGTTCTTTTTTTCCGTGGGAGGGTAACGGTCTGCAAGGTAACCGAGGATCCAATCCGCAAGCCCGTGTTTCATCAGTGCGTTATACGTATTCCAATCTTCGGCGGCGGATGCGAGCAAAGAGAGGAGACGTGCGTTTTTATCCTCTCCGGCATACATGAACATGGGAAAAGTGCCGCCGTAGCGGGTATGAAAATTTTTCAGATACGCATCCGACAGCACGATGACGTAAGCCTCCGAATGGAAGGCCGTCTTATAAACGTGCGTCACGTAGTTATCCGCAAAAAACACGTCGCCCGTGTGCAGCGTCCGCTCTTCGCCGTTTCCGCGCGCGGTAAATTCCCCCTCGGCCA
>DXCO01000030.1 GCA_019115945.1 Candidatus Borkfalkia excrementavium
TTTCCGTAGGTGTACTTTTAGGTAAGTGTTTCATTTAATATCCTTCCTTTTCAAAATTAAAAAGTTTGTTTTTCAGAGTTTTTGATTATGATTTCTAATTTTTCAACATCAACGATATGTGTTAATTTACATTTAGGGCAGAAAAGAGGAAAATTTCTTAATACCGTATTATAAAATACTTGAACCCTCGTCTTTCCGTTACAAATTGGACATTTTATCCAATATTTTTCAAATAGTATAGCACATTTTGCTCTTTTATTGCAAGTAAAAGCAGATATTGATTGTAAAATTTATAATAAAAAATAGGTTAATTGGAAAGCCGTAATCCGAAATTGGGTTACGGCTTTGGTCTACATTGAGTTCGGCGGCTTTGAGTATTTTATGTTGTCCATTTGCGCAGATTACATTCTTGCTAAACGGCGCGCAAGAAAAAATGTTTCAGGCCGAAGGCTTTTTGTCCGAAAGGGGGAAATGCCTTCGGAAACGGGAGCAAGCAAAACGATCGGGCGCCGCTTCCAAGGCGAAGCGGCGCCCGATCGTATTTCAGACAAGTCATACAAAAAAGTAAGACAAGCAATCGAAAAGGCGGGGGATCCCGCCTTTTTCTTTTAGTGTATGCCGCCGCGTTTTGGAATAAGGTCAACGGCTGCTCAGGTAAACCATGAGCACCGCTATGTCTGCGGGGCTCACACCCGAGATCCGGCCCGCCTGGCCGAGATTTTCGGGGCGGATCTTGTCCAGTTTTTGCCGCGCTTCCAGCCGTAGCCCGTCGATTTTCAGATAATCGATGTCCGCGGGCAGTTTGCGGTCCTCTAACTTTTTCGCCTTCTCGATCTGTTCCAGTCCGCGTTTCAGATAGCCCTCGTACTTCACGTCGATGCATGCGGTCTCGATATTTTCGCGGCGCTCGTCTGCCAGAATGCCGAACTCCTTTACGATATCCTCGGCAGGAATGCCGCGGCGGATCATATCCGCATAGGAAAGCCCCCCGAACAACTGATCGAAACCGTATTTTTTCAAAAATTCCGCCGCGCGTTTGGGAGAAACGCGTTCATCCAGTTTGCCGAGGATGCGCGATACGGCGTTTTTCCGTTCCTCGCACCGTTTCATGCGCTCTTCGCCGGCAAGGCCTGCCCGATAGCCGATCTCCGTCAGGCGGAAATCCGCATTGTCCTGCCGCAGGTGAATTCTGTGCTCCGCGCGCGAAGTCATCATGCGGTAGGGCTCGTTGGTGCCTTTGGTCACAAGGTCGTCGATCAGCACGCCGATATACGCCTGATCCCTGCGCAGGATCACCGGTTCCTTTCCCCTCAGTTTCAAAGAAGCGTTCAGCCCCGCGATCAGCCCCTGCGCCGCCGCCTCTTCGTATCCGCTCGTCCCGTTGATCTGTCCGGCCGTATACAGCCCCTCGATTTTTTTGAATTCGAGGGTGGGGTAAACGTCCAGCGTGTCGATGCAGTCGTATTCGATGGCGTAGGCGTAACGCATGATCTTCACGTTTTCCAGGCCGGCTACGGTGCGGTACATGGCCCGCTGCACGTCGTGCGGCAGGGAGGAGGACATGCCCTGCACATATACTTCGTTCGAGTCGGCGCATTCCGGTTCCAGAAAGATCTGGTGTCTCTCTTTGTCCGCAAAGCGCACCACTTTGTCTTCGATAGAAGGGCAGTAGCGCGGCCCCGTACCCTTGATGACCCCCGAGTACAGAGGGGAGCGGTGCAGGTTTGCCCGAATGATCTCGTGCGTCTTTTCGTTCGTGTAGGTCAGATAGCAGCGCCGCTGTCGCTGCGGCACGCCCTCCGACAAAAAGGAGAAGGGATAGATGTCCGTCTCTCCCTCCTGCACTTCGCATTTGGAATAGTCGATCGTGCGCCCGTCTACGCGCGCGGGAGTCCCCGTTTTGAATCGCCGCACGTTGAACCCGAGGCGGATCAGGTTTTCGGTGAGAAGGTTTGCGGGCGCGAAACCGTTCGGCCCCGAACTTTGCTTGTATTCTCCCGCGACGATCTCGCCCTTTAAGTACACCCCCGTCGCAAGAACGACCGCTTTTGCCGTAATGATCTCGCCGATCGCCGTCTTAACGCCGCGCGCCTTGCCGTCTTTTACGAGAACTTCGGCCGCCTCTCCCTGCAAAATAGAAAGGTTGGGCGTATTTTCCAGCGTCTGTTTCATGCGGGCGTGATAGGCGTGCTTGTCCGCCTGGGAACGAAGGCTCTGCACGGCGGCGCCCTTGCCGCGGTTGAGCATGCGCATCTGCAGTGCGGTCCTGTCCGCGTTGATGCCCATTTCTCCGCCCAGCGCGTCTATCTCGCGCACGAGGTGACCCTTCGCCGTTCCGCCGACGGAAGGGTTGCACGCCATAAAGGCGATGCTGTCCAGATTGAGCGTGAGCATCACCGTTTTGATCCCCGTCCGCGCAAGGGCAAGGGCGGCCTCGCACCCCGCGTGCCCCGCGCCGACGACGACCGCGTCGTATTCGGTTGTGTAAAATTCGTTGCTGACCATATCGATACCGGAATTTTTACCCTTACAGCAGGAAACATTGCGTTTGTTCGGGCGCAATGTTTCTCTGAAAGTCTGTGATTTTTCGTGTCGTAAAAAGTTTGCTGGTTATTGTTTGAGAACGATGTTCCGCAGATCTTCCACCTCTTTGGCGATGCGGTCGTTCACTTTTACGAGATTGGATATTTTTTCCCGCGCGTGGATGATGGTGGTGTGATCCCTTCCGCCGAGCGCCTCTCCGATGGACACGAGGGGGATGTTGAGGATCTCGCACATCAAAAACGCGCAGATCTGCCGCGGCTGCACGAGTTCCTTTTTCTTGCTCTTGCCCAGCAGATTTTCTTTGGAGATTTTGTAAAAGGAGCAGATGCTCGCGATGATCTTGTCGGAAGTGATCGTTTCCTGCTCTTCGCTCACCGCTTCGTTCAGGGCGGTGGCGGCAAGTTCCATGGTGATGGGCTTTTCGTGCAGTTTGCTCGCAAAGATCACTTTGTTGAGCCTGCCTTCCAGCGTCCGCACGTCCGTTCCGGAATCGCGCGCGAGAAATTCGAGCACGTCCGCGGGCAGAACGGCCTTTCTCTCATATGCTTTCTGTTTGAGAATGGCGATCTTCGTCTCCGTATCCGGCGGCTGAATGTCCGCGATCAGGCCTCCTTCGAAGCGGGTCCTCAGGCGCTCTTCCAGCGTCGCGATCTCTTTCGGCGGCACGTCGGAAGTGAGCACGATCTGCTTGTTTTCCGCCTGCAGAGCGTTGAAGGTGTGGAAAAGTTCCTCCTGCACCGCCTGTTTTTTGGCGAGGAACTGTATGTCGTCGATCAGCAGCACGTCCACGTTCCTGTACCGGTTGCGGAATTTTGCCTGCATGTCGCGGTTGTTGCCCTTGTTCAGGTAGATGGAGTCGATCAGTTCGTTGATGAATTTTTCGCAAGTGGTATACAGCACGCGCAGAGCGGGCTTATGCAGCCCGATGTAATTGGCGATGGACTGGAGCAGGTGCGTTTTTCCCAGCCCCGACGCGCCGTATATATACAGAGGATTAAAATTAGCGCCCGGATTTTTCGCGACAGACTGCGCCGCCGCGAACACGAATTCGTTGCTCTTGCCGGAAACGAAGGATTCGAAAGTATATTTGGGGTCCAGGTTGCAGGCGATCTCCTCTTCCGGTTCGAGTTCTTCGCTGGAAACGACGATATCGTCTCCCCCCTCCACCATCAGCGCAAAATCGGTGATGCCCGTATCCGCCTTTTTGATGGCGGCCTTCATCTTGTCGGTCAGGTTTTTGCCGATATAATTGGCAAAAAATTCCGTCTCCGTTTTGAGTACGATGCGGGTGCCGTCGATGTCTACGGGCACAAGTTTGGAAATATACATGTCGTAAGTGATGGGGGAAATGGTATCCCGCATCACTTCCTTGATCTGTTTCCATAAAAGTTCGTACTGATTGTTTCCGGACATATTTTACCTCTGAACGCTTTATCTTTTTGTTGAAATCTGCTATAATTTATATAAAAATGCGCAAAAAACGGCGCATAGTTGCCGAAAAAACGCGAATGCGGCGCAAAACCCGTCGCTTCATCCGTTTTGCCCGCATCATTTGCTCGGTTGTGGACAACTTCTATTATAATATAAATCTCCGAGAAAATCAAACTAAAACGGTCGCAATGAGAATAAAAAAACTGCTGCTGAAAAATTTCAGAAATTACCGAGAAGAGACCTTTGAATTTTCCGACGGGCTGAACGTGCTCTACGGCAGGAACGCGCAGGGCAAGACCAACTGCGCCGAGGCGGTCTTTTATCTCTGCACGGGCACCTCTCCGCGCGCGAAAAAGGACAGACAGATGATCCTGTCGGGAGAGGAGCGCGCCTTCGTCGGGGCGGAAGCGGAAAGCCGTTTCGGCCGCGTTTCGATCGAGGCGGAAATTTTTGAAAGCAGCCGCGAGATCCGCGTCAACGGCATCAGGATCGGAAAAAATGCGGATCTGCTCGGCAATATCAACGGCGTTTTTTTCAGCCCTGCGGAACTTCGCCTCGTGCAGGACGGGCCGGAGGAGCGGCGGCGGTTTCTGAACGTGTCTATCTCGCAGATGTACAAAAGTTACTATACCGCGCTCATCCGCTATAACAAGATCCTCGAGCAGCGCAACGCCCTTTTGAAAAACAGGGACCTCGACCTCGTTTTCGAAACGTTGCCCGTATGGGATGCGCAACTCTGCCGCTACGCCGCCGAGATCGTGGAGCGCCGCGCCGGATACGTCGCCATGCTGTCGCCCGCGGCGGCGAAGATGCACGCATACCTGACCGACGGGGCGGAGGAACTGGAGATCTCCTCCGACCGGCATTATCCGCAGGAGCGGGCGGAGATCGAAAAAAAACTGGCGGAGGAGTTCGCGGACAATTACGAACGCGACGTGCGCCTGGGCTTTACCGCGTCCGGCCCGCACCGCGACGATCTGAAAATCTGCATCGGCGGAAAGGAGGCGCGCGTTTACGCTTCGCAGGGGCAGGCGCGCACCGCCGCGCTGTCCGTCAAACTTGCGGAGGCGCAGATCTTCCGCGAACTGTCGGGGGAATACCCCGTGCTCATCCTTGACGACGTGATGAGCGAACTTGATCTCGCGCGCCGCCGCAAACTGCTTTCCTGCGTGGACGGGATGCAGACCATCCTCACCTGCACGCATACCGAAAAGGTGCTTTTCGGCAAAACGGTCAACAAGATCCGTATCGTCGGCGGAAAGATCAAGCGCTGACGCGCCGGCGGTTTCGGCGGTGAGGGGCAAATCTTGAATTTGCCAGCCCGATTCCCGTTTGCCGTCGGGTGGCGGGGTTATAATATAAAATTTTTGCACATAATATCCCCGAGGGGCGGGATATGGGCGAAAAGTATCTGAAATTTATAAAGACGTTCACGCTCGCGGCGTTGGTTGCGGGCGTTTTCTTTTTCTCCTCCGCGTTTTCGGCGGGAGGGTATCCGAAGGGCACGTCGGTCGACGGCCTCGACGTGTCTGGCATGAGCGAAGCGTGCGCGGAACGGGCGCTGCGCGCGCGGCTGAAAGAAGAACTCTCTTCCAAAAGTCTCGTGATCGAGGCGGACGGCAGAAAATACGTTTTCCGCTATCCGGAGATCAACGTAAAGACCGACCTCTTATCCGTATTGAAACGGGCAAAAAAGGGCGGGGCGCACGCCCTCTCCAAGCGGTATTTTCTGAACAAAGAAGAGCAGACGCTCCGCGGGATCTGCGACGATTTTTATTGCAAAAGCAAGGATGCGCGCGTGATTTTCTGTCCGGACGAGGCCGATCCTTTTGCTTTTGAAGCGGATCGCTGCGGGCGGTATCTCGACGGCGCGGCGCTGAAAAAGGCCGTGGACGCTTCGCTTGCGGGCAGTTTTTCGAAAGTGCGCGTGCGCTCCGTCCGCGTCACGGCGGGGGTCACGCTGAGCGCAGCGCGCGAACTGGCGACGCTGCGCGCGTCGTTTACGACGTATTTCAATCCGGACGCGGCGGGCCGGTCGCACAACATCCGCCTCGCGGCGGAAAAACTCAACGGCACCGTCATCGGGGGCGGAGAAGCGTTTTCCTTCAACGAACGGGTGGGGGAACGCACTTTGCAAAACGGGTTTCGGGAAGCGCCGATCATATTGGAAGGGGATTTCGTCGCGGGTGTGGGCGGCGGCGTATGCCAAGTGAGCACCACCGTCTACAATGCGGCGCTGCTCGCGGGCATGAAAATTACGGAATTTCATCCGCACAGCCTGGCGGTGGGGTACGTGGAACCCTCGTTTGACGCCATGGTCAGCGGAAAAAACTGCGATCTGAAGTTTGAAAATCCGGAAAAAACGGAGGCATATCTTATCTGCCGCGTCAGGGGGAACGCCCTCAACGTAAAAATTTATTCAAAAAAGAGCGCGTTTACCTATTCCCGCGAGAGCAGGACGACGGGGAGTATCGAACCTCCCGAAGCGAAGGTCATCGAGACGGAGGAAGACAAGACGGACCGCGCGGCACGTTCCGGCCTCACGAGCGAGGGATATCTTCTCCGTTACCGTAACGGCGTGCTCGTTTCCAGGATCAGGCTGCGGCGCGACCGATATGCGCCCACCCGCGGCATTGTCTACAAAAAACCGGAAAATTTTGAGAAAACAAACAAAAGCGCTGAAATTGTTGCATAAATTTGTTTAGTATGCTAAAATAACAGGCGCGGGTGTGTACGGCATCCGCGCCTGTTGGATTTTCAGAGTACATAGAGGAGAACTATATGCTGGAAATAAAAGAAGTCAAAACGAAAGCGGATATGAGAAAATTTGTCGATTTTCCCTTCCGCCTGTATAAAGGGGAACGGAATTACGTCCCTTCATTCCGCTCAGACGAGATCGGCATGCTCGATCCCGCAAAAAATCCTTCGCTGGCAGATTGCAGCGTGCGCTGCTGGCTCGCTTATAAGGACGGCAAACTTGCGGGCAGGGTCGCGGGCATCATTCAGAAAAAATACAACAGCATTTCCGGCAGAAAGTGCATCCGTTTTTCGCGCTTTGACTGCATCGACGATCAGAGCGTTGCAAACGCCCTTTTGGCGGAAGTGGAACGATACGGACGCGCAGAGGGGATGGATACCATGCACGGCCCCTGGGGGTTCAACGATCAGGACAGAGAGGGGCTGCTTACATACGGGTTCGACCGCCGCGCGACCTACGCTACCAATTACAATTACGAATATTATGAAAAACTTGTCCGCGCCGCAGGCTTTGCGGACGAAAGCGAGTGGCTGGAATACGATTTTGTTATTCCCGAAAAGACGGACGAGCGCATCGCCCGCATTGCGGACAGACTGAAAGACAAATTTCACGTGCGAGAAGTGGCGGACACGGGGCCTATGAGAAAACTCATCCCCGTATACGGCCGCAGGGCGCTGGCCATGGTCAACGAGGCATATGCCTCCCTCGACTGCTATGTGCCGGTCGAGGGAAAGATTGCCGACGCCGTCCTCGATCAGTTTGCGACCGTCATCAATACGCGGTATTTTTCTTTGCTGGTCAACGAAAAGGATGAAGTCGTGGGCATGGCGGTCATGCTTCCATCCCTCTGCGAAGCGATCCAAAAGAGCAAGGGCAGGATGACGCCTTTGGGGATCCTCCGCCTTCTTCGGGCGATCAAACGGCCGAAAGAACTGGAAATGGCGCTCATCGCGGTGCGGCCGGACTATCAGAAAACGGGTATCAATTCCCTCATGATCAGCCGCATCATGTCCAACCTGATCGCGGACGGGATCGAAAAGGTGGAATCCAACCCCGAACTGGTCACGAATACGGCGGTGCAGTCGCAGTGGACGACGCTGGAAAAGAACGTGATCAAACGCCGCAAATGTTTTATCAAGAGCATTGCGGAGAGCGCCGCGCTTTCCGAAGCGGCGGCTGCGGACGCGGACGCATAAAGCGCCCGGCGTTTCGAGCAATCGAAAAAAGCAGTCTTCCGCCGTCAGGCGAAAAAAGATCCGCGGATCAACGATCCGCGGATCTTTGTTGTTTTATATCGTTTTTTGCAGGTATTCCAAAAATTTTTCGCTCGCCTTGGAAAACACCTGATATTTTTTCCAGGCAAACAGAAGATCCGCCTTCAGCGTCGGTTTTAGGGGGCGGAAGGTCAGGTCAGTCCCCTCGGTGTTGACGAGCCTGTCGATGGTCAGCGCGCAGCCCATGCCCGCCTGCACCATCAGGGCGGCGTTGTGCACGAGATTGTGCGTGGAAGGAATGTGCAGTTTTGAAAAGTCGTACCCGAGCCAGCCGGACAATTCGTTCGAATGCAGCGCCTGTCTCGAGCATAGCACGGGCACGCCCGCCAGATCCGCGGGCCCGACCCCGTCCTTTGCGGCGAGCGGGCAGTCTTTGCGCATCAGCAAACCCCACGTGTCGCTTGCCGGCAGCCGGATATAATCGTACTTTTCGAGGTCGGTGTTGCCCACGAACAGCCCGAAATCGACCAAACCGCTGTCCAGCCGTTCGGAAACGTCCTCGTCGTTACCGCTGTACAGATGAAAGCGTATATCGGGGCAGTCGTCGTTCAGCCGCTTCATGGCCTCGATCACGATGCGCATGCCCTCCGTCTCGCCGCAGCCGACGGAAACGTCGCCGGTGACTGCTTCGTCGGTCGAGCGGAACGCCCCTTCCGTCTTGTCCGCAAGATCCACGATCTCCTGTGCGCGGCGGAACAAAAACATGCCCTCTTCCGTCAGGGTCGTCCTGCGTTTGCCTCGGACAAACAGTTTTTTGCCGAGTTCCGCCTCCAGATCCATCAGTTGTTTGGAAAGCGTCGGCTGCGTCACGTGCAGGCGTTCCGCGGCGGCGGTTATGTTCTGTTCCCTGGCAACCTCTATAAAATATCGCAACACCCTCAGTTCCATTGCGGCACCTCATCCGTTCGTTTTTTCCATTATATAAAAAATTATGATTCGCGTCAAGCATGGTAATCGATAGAAAATAAGTATTTGCTATTATTCCCGCCGGATGTTATACTATTCTTGCATAGGAGAAAAGAGATGTCGGAACGGGAACGGGCGTATTATCGCAATCTGATCGATGCGGGTTGTTCTGAAAAATCCGCAAACATATATCTTACGCTGCTGCGCGCGGGCAAAAAGAGCGAAATGCTGCGCCTTTTGGAAAGTTACCGGAAAGAACTGCTCGACAGGCTGCATGCGGACCGGCAGAAGATCGATTGTCTGGACTTTTTTATTTTTCAGATGAAAAAGGAGAAAGGGGAGTGCGTTCGGCCCGAGCATCCCCGGTAAGTAAATTTTTGCGAAAAAAGGGCGCGCGGCAGACGCTGCGTTCCCTATCCGAAAGAGGCGAATCTATGAAAATCATTGAAAATAAAACGTTCGACGAAGAGCGCGCCCTGTACGGCAGCCGCGGCGTGGTTGTAAAAAACTGCCGTTTCGACGGCCCCGCCGACGGCGAAAGCGCGTTCAAAGAAAGTTCGGACGTGACGGCGGAAAACTGTTACTTCAATCTGCGCTATCCGTTTTGGCACGACCATAATCTTGTCGTGCGCGATTCGGAGATGACAAAGTTATGCCGCGCGGCGCTGTGGTATTCCGAGCGCGTTTCCGTTTTTGATACGAAAATGCACGGGATCAAGGCGCTGCGCGAGTGCAGGGATATTGTATTGGAAGGATGCGACATCGTTTCCCCCGAATTCGGCTGGTCGTCCGAAAATATCGTCATGCGCGGCTGCAGGGCGGAAAGCGAATATTTTTTCCTTCGTGCGAAAAGTTTAAGGCTGACGGACGTTGTATTCAGCGGAAAATATTCCTTTCAGTATATCGAGAACGCCGTTTTTGAAAAGTGCACGTTCGATACGAAAGACGCATTCTGGCATTGCAAAAACGTCGTCGTAAGGGACAGCGTCGTCAACGGCGAATATCTTGCCTGGTACTCGGAGGGGCTTACCCTCGTCAATTGCAAAATTACGGGCACGCAGCCCTTCTGCTACTGCAAAAATCTGAAACTGATCGGCTGCGAAATGCAGAATGCCGACCTTTGTTTCGAAAAATCGGACGTCGAAGCGGAGATCACGACGCCCGTCGTCAGCATCAAAAATCCGCTTTCGGGAACCATCCGCGTTCCCGCCGTAGGGGAGATCATTCTCGACGATCCGCATGCGCACGGTAAGGTCGCCGTCGGTGCGTCTCGTCAATGCGCGCGGGCGGAGGGATAACATATTGCGCAGAGCGTGTCAAAGGAGAGGATCCGAAAATGGGCAGGAACATAAAAAAATTTGTTTTTATCTTGGCGGCCGTCTGCTTTTTCCTGTTTGCGGCGGCAGGTTGCGCCGCGCAGGAGCGGGTGGACGATAAAGAGGAGGAGAGTTCTGTGGCTGAGCGCATGATTCTTACGATCGATAACCAAAGCGCGACCGTTTTGCTTGCGGAAAACGCTGCCGCGGAAGCGCTTGTCGCGCGGTTGCGGCAGGGTGAGATCCGTTATACTGCGGATGATTACGGCGGTTTTGAAAAGGTGGGGGATCTCGGGTTTACGCTTCCGCGCGACGATTCGCGCATACAAACGCAGCCGGGCGATGTGATTTTGTATCAGGGCAGGCAGATCGTGCTTTTTTATGGCTCGAACACCTTTTCGTATACCCGTTTGGGGCGGATCGAAGGGCTTGCTTTGCAGCAGTTGGAAGATTTCCTCTGCGCCGGCAGAGGCAGCGTTTCCGTCACCCTCAGCCTCGGCAGGTAAACGCGCTTTATTCACAAAAATTTTACGTCCGATGCGCAGGTTTTTTTGACCTGCGCTTTTTGTATTTCTCGGGTATATAAAAAGGCGCGGATGCAAAAAATTTTATAATTTTCCTCCGTGTGTTTTTGCGTCGCCGTGCAAATGTTTCACGGCAAAAAGCGCTTATTTAAGGTTTTTGCTATTTCGACAAAATATACTTGATAAATTTTTGCGGATTTGATACAATATTAAAAAAGTTTCGCAAATTTATTTACTGTTGAGAGGCGTATTTATGCACAGGATTACCATTAAAGAGATCTATGCGGACAGCCCCGCTTACGGAGGCAAAACGGTCACGGTCATGGGGTGGGCAAAAACCATCCGCGACAGCAAGGCATTCGGCTTTATCGAACTCAACGACGGCAGTTGCTTCAAAAACTGTCAGGTCGTTTTCGAGCGTGAAAAACTTTCCAATTACGACGAGATCGCCCGCCAGAACGTGGGGGCGAGCCTGGTCGTAAAGGGCACGCTCGTATTGACGCCCGAAAACAGGCAGCCGTTCGAGATCAAGGCGGATCAGATCGAAGTAATGGGCACCTCCACGCCCGACTATCCTCTGCAGAAAAAGCGTCATACGATGGAATTTCTCCGCGAGATCGCCTATCTCCGTCCGCGCACGAACACGTTCAACGCGGTTTTCCGCATCCGCAGCGAGGCGGCTTTCGCCATCCACGAATTTTTTCACAGCCGCGGGTTCGTCTACGTGCATACTCCCATCATCACGGGCAGCGACTGCGAGGGCGCGGGCGCGATGTTTCAGGTCACAACGCTCGACCTGGATAAAATCAGGGGCGAGGTGGATTATAAAAAAGACTTTTTCGAAAAGAGGGCGAGCCTGACCGTCTCCGGGCAACTGAACGCAGAGACGTATGCCATGGCTTTTTCCGACGTATATACGTTCGGGCCGACTTTCCGCGCCGAGCGCTCGAATACCACCCGCCATGCGGCGGAATTTTGGATGATCGAGCCGGAAATGTCTTTCTGCGACCTCGAGGGGGATATGGATGTTGCGGAGGCGATGGTCAAGGCGATCATCCGCCACGTCATGAAAACCTGCCCCGCCGAAATCGAATTTCTGAACAATTTTGTGGACAAGGGGCTGATCGAGCGGCTGAAAAATGTTTCGGAAAACGAGTTCGTCCGCCTTACCTATACGAAAGCGATCGAAATTTTGGAAAAGGTCAAAGACAGGTTCGAATTCCCCGTCTATTGGGGATGCGACCTGCAGAGCGAGCACGAAAGGTATCTGACCGAACAGGTCTACAAAAAGCCCGTGTTCCTTACCGACTATCCCAAAGAAATCAAGGCGTTCTATATGCGCCTCAACGACGATCAGAAAACGGTCGCCGCGGTCGACATGCTCGTTCCCGGCATCGGCGAATTGCTCGGCGGGTCGCAGAGAGAGGAGCGCGAAGAGGTGTTGCGCGCGCGCATGGCGGAACTGGGCCTGCGCGAAGAGGACTACTGGTGGTATCTGAACCTGCGCAAATACGGCGGCACCGTGCATTCAGGGTTCGGTCTGGGCTTTGATCGGATGATCATGTACCTTACCGGCATTTCCAATATCCGCGACGTCCTGCCTTTCCCGAGAACGGTGGGAAATCTGGAGTATTAAAAAATATTCGCAAAATTCTCGGAAAGACGATGCCTGCGGATTTTCGTGATTTGAGGGGAAACCCTAGGGCTTTCCTTAAACGCGCGGCGTTTCGCAGTGCTTTTACGCGAGAAACGCGTGAACAGAGCGAAGAGGAGTTTTTTATGACAAAGATAATTTTAGACGGAATGGGCGGCGACAACGCGCCCGAAGAGATCGTAAAGGGCGCGGTGTGCGCGGTCAATGCGGACAAGGAACTGAGCGTGGTCATCACCGGCGACGAAGGGAAAATTTCCCCCGTCCTTGCGGGGCTGTCCTACGATAAAGAGCGCATTTCTCTCGTGCACTGCACGGAAGTGATCACCAACGACGACGTTCCCACGCTCGCCATACGCCAAAAAAAGGATTCATCCCTCGTCGTGGCGCTGAAAATGCTCAAAGAGGACGAAAGCGCGAAAGGGTTCGTTTCCGCCGGGTCGACGGGCGCGGTGCTTACGGGCGCGCTCCTTCGCGTCGGCAGGATCAGGGGCGTCAGCCGTCCCGCCGTCTGCCCCGTTCTTCCCACCGCCAAAGAGGGAAAGGTTCTCATCATCGACGCGGGCGCGAATGCAGAGTGCAAGCCGGTCAACCTCGCGCATTTTGCCATCATGGGCACGGCGTACGCAAAGGCGAATCTCGGCATCGCGAATCCGCGCGTAGGGCTTGTCACCAACGGCACCGAAGAGCATAAAGGGGATCCGCTCCACCAGGAAGCGCACGAACTTCTGAAAAAACTGCCCGGGATCTGTTTCGTGGGCAACGTAGAAGGGCGCGACATCATGAGCGGCGACATCGACGTCGCCGTCTGCGACGGATTTTCCGGGAACATCGCCCTCAAAACGACGGAGGGCACCGCGATGGCGGTGATGAAGATCATCAAAAAGAACATTTCGGAATCTTTCTGGGCAAAAGTCGGTTACGCGCTGTTCATGCGCAAGGCGTTCAAAAAGATCAAAAGGGTCATGGATTACAACAAATACGGCGGCGCCGTGCTGTTGGGCATCGAAAAGGTCGTCGTCAAATCGCACGGTTCGAGCAAAGCGGACTCTATCTGCGCCTCCCTTTTGCAGGCGAAAGAGGCCGCCGAACACAATGTGACGGAAAATATCAAGGCGCTTCTGTCCGAGGCGGATCTGGAGAATTTAGGTGCTTCCGAGTCGTGATTCAGCCGAGATCGAAAGGCGCATCGGCTATACGTTCAAAGATAAAAAACTGCTCGAAGTCTGTTTTACCCATTCTTCGTACGCGCATCAGCACGGGACGGAGAGCAACGAACGCCTCGAATTTTTGGGGGATGCCGTCCTCGGCTTCCTCGTTTCGGAAAAACTGTACCGCGAGGGAGTAAAAAACGAGGGGAGCATGACGGACCTCAGAAAAAATCTCGTTTCCGCCCCTCCTCTGAAAGAGGCGGTCGAACGGATGGGGCTGACGCGGTTTCTGCTTGCGGCGTCTCCTTCCGGCGTGGGCGACAAGGCGGTTTCCAGCCTGTTCGAGGCGCTGGTCGCGGGCATCTATCTCGACGGCGGCATGAAGGCGGCGGAAAGATTCGTCCGCGAAAAACTGCTTTCGGTGCCCCATTCGGGCAGAAATTACAAGGGCGAACTGCAGGAATTTTTGCAGGGGCGGGGCCTCGCGCGGGCGGAGTACCGCATCGTGAACTGTTCCGGCGAACCGCACGCGCCCCTGTTTGAGGCGGAGGTCTCCGCCGAGGGGGAAAGCGCCCGCGCCGTCGGCACGGGCAAGGCGGCGGCCGAAAAGGCCGCGGCTGCAAAACTGCTTGCCAAACTACAAAAAAAATCGGGGGAATACCGGCATTGAATTTCAAAAAGGTAGAACTCAACGGTTTCAAGTCCTTTGCGGACAAGACCGAAATCAAATTCGACAACGGCGTCACCTGCATCGTGGGGCCGAACGGCTGCGGCAAGAGCAACGTGGCGGACGCGATCCGCTGGGTATTCGGCGAGCAGTCGGCAAAAACCATGCGCGGCTCGAACATGCAGGACGTTATTTTCGGCGGCACCCAGCAGAGGAAGAGCCAGTCTTTCTGCGAAGTGACGCTCACATTCGACAATTCCACGCATATGTTTGCCGACCTCGACTACGACGAGGTCGCCATGACGCGCAGGCTGTTCCGCAGCGGCGAAAGCGAATATCTCATCAATAAGCAGAACTGCCGCATGAAGGACATCGTGGACAGGCTGCATGCCGTCGGCCTCGGCAAGGAGGGGTACTCCATCATCGGGCAGGGCAAGATCGAACAGATCATGAACGCCAAGCCCGAGGACAGGCGCTCTATCTTCGAAGAGGCGACGGGCATCATCGTTTTCAAGGCGAGAAAGCAGGATATCGAACGCAGGCTGGCCAATTCCTATACGAACCTGAACATCTTTCTGCAGAGGATCGGAGAGGTGGAGCATATGCTTGCCCCCCTTGCGCGCCAGGCGGAAAAGACGAAAAAATACAACGAACTGTACGGTCAGTTGAAAAACAGCGAAATCAACCTGTACATATATAAACACGACAACGCGGAATCCGCCCGCGAGAGCATCAACGCAGTGCTTTCCCGCATCCGCCGCGAAGTGGAGGAAAACCGCGCGGAATCGGAGCGCCTGAACGGGAAATACGAGGAAGAAAGGCGGCTCCTTTCCGAAAGCGACGTTCGTTTGCAACAACTCAACGAGCAGATTCTAAAATATACGGTCGATCTGGAAAAGAAGGAAGGGGACGTAAAAGTCATCCGCGAGCGCATCGGGTTTTTCAAAGAACAGAGCGCGGAGGGAGAAAGGTCGATCGAAGCGGGGAATGCCCGTCTTGCCGAGATCGGCGGGGAAATTTCCGCCGCGGAAAAGAGCGCGTCCGAGGCGGACAAAAAAATTGAAGATTCCGCCCGCGAGAGCGAGACGCTCGCCGAGGAGATCTCCGAATACAATAAGAAACTTTCCGAGTTCGAAGAACTCAACGACAAGACCCAGCAGGACGTGATCAGCACGATCGAAAACCTGTCCGAGATCCGCCAGAGCATCGGTAACCTGTCCGCCAAGAAAGAAGCGGTGGAGGAGCGCATCGCCGAGATCGTCTCCGAGGCGGAAAATACGAAAGCGGAACTTGCGGAGGGCAGAAAATCGCTTGCCGAAACGCAGGAATGGTACGAAGAACTCGTCGCCTACGTCTCGCGCGAAAAAGAGATGAAGAGCGCGAAAGAGGAGGAACTGATCTCCATCAACGAAGAGGCGGACCGCGTATCGGAAGCCCTCTTCAACGCCAACGCCCGCGTTTCCGCGCTTGAGGACAGGATGCGCTTTTATCAGGGCGTCAAGGAGGATTTCGAAGGCTATAAATTTTCCGTCAAAAAACTGATGAGCGACAGCCGCAGGAATCCCGATCTGTCCCGCCGCATCAAGGGCGTGATCGCCGACATCGTCAAGTGCGACGAAAAGTACGAAGTCGCCATCGAAACGGCGTTCGGCGGCGCCATGCAGAACATCGTGACCGCCACGAGCGACGACGCGCGCTGGCTGATCGAATATCTCAAACGCACGAAGGGCGGTTCGGTCACCTTTTTGCCCGTCGCCTCCTTAAAACCGCATTACGAGACGGATTATACCCGCCGCGCGCTCAAAGAAAAGGGCGCGGTCGGCCTTGCGAACGAACTCGTCCGCTACGATAAATATTACGACAACGTCGTATATAATCTCATCGGCAACACCCTGATCGCGGACAATATCGGCAACGCCAACGAGATCTCTAAAAAATACCCGCACGCGTTCCGCATCGTCACCCTTGACGGAGACGTAATCTCCACCAGCGGTTCCATGACGGGCGGTTCCCGACGGGAGGGGAGCGGCGGCCTTCTTGCCAACGAGCGCAAGATCGAAGAGACGGCCGCATCCGTCGCGGCCGCGCGCAAAGAGATCGAAAAACTGACGGCTTCGCGCGCCGCGCTCGAAGAGAAAAAGAGAAAATCCGCCGAAGAGACGGAAACGCTGCGCGAAAGTTTTCAGGAAGCGCGCGCGAAGATCGCCGCGCTCGACGAAAAGAAGACCTCCCTTGCCGCCAAGATCGAAGAGAGCGAGAAGCGCCTGAAAACGCAGGAAAGCGCCCTGGCGATCCTTTACGAAAAGCGGGAGGGGATCGACACGGCGTTCTCCACCTCTTCCGAAGGCGAAGAAAAATTTGCCCGCATGAAGAGCGACGCGCAGGGCGAATCGGACCGCCGCAAAGAAGAATACGAAAAACTGAAATCCGAACTCGGCGAGCGCAACATGCGCCGCAATGTTCTGCAGGTATACATCGCGCAGTACCGCGCGGCGGCGGAAAACGGCCGCGAAACGGCTGCGCGGCTCATGCGCGAGAAGGAAGAGTTGGAGCACAAGATCGCCGAAACGCGGGAAAATATCCGCAACATCGCCGCAACGATCGAAGATCTCGAAGACATGGCGGAAAAGGCGGCCCTCTCCCCCGAACAGCGCGCGGAGTTGACCGCGCTGCGGGATAAAAAGGAAGAGGCTTTGCGCGAAAAAGACCGCCTGAACGCAGATCTTGAAAATATACTCAGCAAAAACCGTTCCCTTTCCGAGCGCGCGGAAGCGCTGTCCGAGCAGCGGCACAGGCAGGAGATCGAACTGACGAAAATCGATTCGGAACTCGAAAATCTGCAGGCGCGCATCGAAGAGGAGTATCAGGAAACGTACGAGACCTGCCTCGCGTACAAGGACGAAAATTTCGATCCGAAAGAAGGGCAGCCGCTCGTCAACCGCCTGAAACGCGAGATCTCGTCTCTCGGCGCCATCAACCACAACGCGCTCGAGGAGTACGAGGCTTTGCAGGCGCAGTACGAGGAGATGGCGGCCCAGCGCGACGACGTGCAGAAGGGGATAGACGATACTTCCGCCGCGCTCGAAGATCTCAAGCGGGAAATGCAGAAGCAATTCGACGAAGGGTTTAACCAGATCAACGAAAACTTCAAAAAACTTTTCCGCGAACTGTTCGGCGGCGGCAGGGCGGAATTGCAGATGGACTACACCGAAACGGAAGACCCTCTCAATGCGGGCGTGGAGATCGTCGCCTGCCCGCCCGGCAAAAAACTGACAAAAATTTCCCTCCTGTCGGGCGGCGAGCGCGCGCTCACGGCGATCGCCATTCTGTTCGCGATCCTGATGCTGCGCCCCATGCCCTTCTGCGTGCTCGACGAGATCGAGGCCGCGCTCGACGAAGCGAACGTAGACAAATTTGCGCAGTTTCTTAAAAAGTTTGCGAAAGAAACGCAGTTTATCGTCATCACCCACAGAAAGCCGACGATGGAAAAGGCGGACAGCCTGTTCGGCGTCACGATGGAGGAAAAGGGCGTCTCCAAAATCGTCTCCGTCAAACTTTCCGAGGTGGAAAGCAAATTGGGCGGAGATACGGTGGCATAATATAATTAAGGAAAAGATCCGGACAAACGGAAAAATTACGCGCGCGGACAAGATCCGGTTTTGTCTATGCGCCGCGTGATGAATGAAGGAGAATACGGTTTTGGGAATTTTCGGCAAGATTATCGGTGCGCTGAAAAAGACGAAAGACAATATTTCGTCCAAACTTTCGGCGTTGTTTGCAAAGGGGCTCGGAGAGGATTTTTACGACGAACTGGAAGAGATCCTTATCTCGGCGGACATCTCCGTCGTTACGGCGGAAGAGATCGTCGAGCAGATCCGTGAGGAGGCCAAACGCGAAAAACTGAAGGACAAAGAATACGTCGTCGACCTTCTCAAAGACGTGATCGAAGATACTCTCTGCGAGGCGGAGGTCCCCGAAATCCAATATCCGGCAGTGATCATGCTCGTCGGCGTGAACGGCGTCGGAAAAACGACGACCATCGGAAAACTGGCCAATTATTTTGCGGAAAACAAAAAGAGCGTGACCGTCGCTGCAGCAGATACTTTTCGCGCGGCCGCGGCGGATCAACTCTCCGTCTGGGCGGACCGCGCAAACGTGCGCATCGTCAAACACGAGGAGGGGAGCGACCCTTCCGCCGTCGTGTTCGACGCGATCTCCTCCGCCAAGGCGAAAAAGACGGACGTCGTCATCGTCGATACGGCGGGCAGACTGCACGTCAAGGCCAATCTGATGGAAGAACTCAAAAAAATGGGGCGCGTCGTCTCGCGCGACTATCCCGAAGCGCATTTTTATAAATTTCTCGTTCTGGATGCCACCACGGGGCAGAACGCCCTGTCTCAGGCGAAAATTTTTGACGAAGCGGTGGACCTGGACGGAATCGTGCTGACAAAACTCGACGGCACCGCAAAGGGCGGGTTTGTCGTCTCCCTTTGCGGAGAACTCAAAATCCCCGTCGTATTCGTCGGAACGGGCGAAAAGATCGGCGATCTGCAACTTTTCGACGCGGAAGAATTTACCGAAGGCATCATCTGACATGCGTACCGACGAAAAAAATCTGGAATATCTGCGCTTACTGGATGCGTACGGCGGTTTGCTTACGGGGCGTCAGAAAGATGTCTGCGAATTATACTATATGTACGATCTCTCCCTTACCGAGATCGCCGAGCAGAAGGGCATTTCCAAGCAAAGCGTTTCCGATACGCTTGCCAAAAGCCGCGCGCTGATGGACGAATACGAGGCAAAGTTGCGCCACGTCGCGCTGAATCGCGAAGCGGATCTGAAATATTCGGAGATGCTCACGCGTACCCTGCGCGCTCTCGAAAACATGAAGGCGGCGCACCCCGATCTCGCTTCCGAGATCGATCGGATCATCTCCCTCATGCAGATCGGCGAAGAGCCGCATCCCGTACACTGAATCAAAAAGGAGCAACCGTATGGCTTTATTCGAATCGCTTTCCGAAAGGCTCAACCACATATTTTCAAAACTTACCAAGCACGGCAGACTGACCGAACTTGAAATCAAGGGCGCGATGCGCGAAGTACGGATCGCCCTGTTAGAGGCGGACGTCAATATTTTTGTTGCAAAAAAATTCATTGCGGACGTATCCGAAAAGGCGGTGGGGCAGGAGATCTTAAAAAGTCTCAACCCTACGCAGCAGGTCATAAAAATCGTAAACGACGAACTCGTTGCGCTGATGGGCTCGTCTAATGCCAAACTGGAAACTGCGGATAAACCGCCTACGGTCATCATGATGTGCGGGCTTCAGGGCGCGGGCAAAACCACGCTCTGCGGCAAACTTGCCATGTATCTGAAAAAGCAGGGCAAAAATCCCCTGCTGGTCGCGGGCGATATTTACCGCCCCGCCGCCATCAATCAGTTGCAGGTGGTGGGCGGCAAGGCGGGCGCGGAAGTGTTCGAAAAGGGCACGCAGAATCCCGTCAAAACGGCAAAACAGGCGATCGAGTACGCGCGGTCCATGGGGTATGATACCGTCATCATTGATACGGCGGGCCGCCTGCATATAGACGATACGCTGATGCAGGAACTTGAAAACATCAAAAACGAAGTCAAGCCGAACGAAATTCTGCTCACTGTCGATTCGATGACGGGGCAGGACGCCGTAAACGTGGCGGAAACATTCAATAAAAGGCTTGACGTGACCGGCGTGATTTTGACGAAACTGGACGGCGATACGCGCGGCGGCGCCTGTCTGTCCATCAAAGCGGTAACGGGAAAACCCATCAAATTCATCGGCGTCGGCGAAAAACTGACCGATCTGGAACCCTTTTATCCCGACCGCATGGCGTCGCGCATCCTCGGCATGGGCGACGTGCTTTCCCTGATCGAGAAGGCGCAGGAGGCGGTCACCGAAGAACAGGCGAAAAAGATGGAGAAAAAACTCCGCGACGCCTCGTTTACGTTGGAAGATTATCTCGAACAATTCGAATCGCTCAAAAAAATGGGCGGCATATCGCAGGTGATGGGCATGATGCCCGGCATGGGAAAACTCAAGATCAAAGAGAGCGATTTCGACGAAAAAAAGGTAGAAAAACTCAAGGCGATCATTTTATCCATGACAAAAAAAGAGCGCGAACGGCCGGAGATCATCAATTCCTCGCGCAAAAAACGCATTGCCGCGGGGTCCGGCACCAACGTGCAGGACGTCAACCAACTGCTCAAACAATTCGAACAGACAAAACTGATGATGAAGCAGATCCGCGGCGGCAAAAGGTTGCCGTTCATGCGGTAAGCGTGCGCTTTTGCAGTGTGGAGGGGGAGTATGGAATGGAAACAGGTGCAAACCGATGAAGATATTCGTGAATTGCTCGATTCGTACAGTTGGTTTCACGATGCCTGTATCGTTTCCGCGCAGTATGTGAGCGGCACGCATGTCGCAGAGGACGGCGCGATGTGGTTCGGCCCCGGCGAGCAGCGCCTGTCGGTGCTTTTTCACAGCCAATGGGAGCCGTATTACCTCGAACTGTATTTCGAGGGCGTGCGCCGTTTTCGGCTGATCGGCATGCAAGACAATTATGCGAATATAATTTTCGAGGCGTTCATCAAATTTTTCGACGGGATTTTGCCGTGCGAACATTTTGCCCCTCCCCGCGTGATCGTGTGGTCGAATAGCGAGTTCGATCCGAAATCCGTCGGCGAAAGTCTGGAAGAGCCTGCCGATTCATACATTATCGCAAGTTCTCTCAAATGGCGCGTTTTATCCGACGGCGGCGTTAAAAAGAAAAACGCGGAATAATCAATGCGTATCTCGCCTAAAACGCGCGCTGCGGGATTTACGGATAATTTGAAAGGGCGTGCTGTCTGCAGATCGTACAAAAACGATACTTTACAATACATAAATGATAGAAAACGCGGAATTTTCCGTTTATAATATACGCATCGGTGTAAATCTGCCCGTAACCGAAAGAATCGAGAGGTATTGTATAATGAAAGAGTCAGCAAGGGGCAAAGCCGCTGTGGGAAAAGAGAGGTATTCCGACGCAAGGGGATATTTTGACGACGATCTGTGCGAGTTCGTGATCACGGACATGTTTCCGAAACGGCCGCTCGTCAATTATTTGTGGAGCGAAGACGCGGTCGCGGATGCGGACCAGTTCGGCTTCGGAAAATCTTTGGCGGGGATAGGCAGTTTCAGGCGCGGCCTCGACTGCGGCGAACGCCTCGTATATATCAAAGACAGAAAGAGCGGAGAGTTGTACAGCCCGAACAGAAATTACGGCAGACTGCCCTTCGAACAATTCCGCTGTCACGTCGGGCTGGGGTATCAGAAGATCGTTTCCGTATATAACGGGTTAAAAGTTACGTTCACCCTTCTCGTTCCCGATGCGGGATATGCGGTGCTCTATCTGGCGGAAGCGGAGGAACTTGCAGGCAAAGAGAGAGATCTTGACCTGTACTTTGCGCTGCGCCCGCAGGCGAATCTTACCGTACACACCTCCTACGGCAGCGCCGATCGCGACAAAGAGTTCGGCGGGCTGTGCTATCCGCACTTTTCCTATCAGGCAGAGACGGATTACGGCTGTCTCTATTTTGCTTCCGAACACGGATTTACTTCCTATTGCGTATCGAAAGGGGATTTTTGCGGCACGTACGGCAGTTGGGAACATCCCGACGGGGTTGCGGCGCAAGCGCTGCCCTCGCGCGGCACGACTTTTGAGGACGATTACGTCGCCGCCGTCTCTCTGCCCCTCCGCCTCGGCCCGCGCGAACAAAAGAGTTTTGCCTTTGCGCTTGCGGCCGGAAGAAGCGCGGCAGAGAGCGGCGCGCTGGCATCCTCGCTTGCAAAGACGTCCGTTTTTTATAGTCAACTTGCATTGCAGAAGGAAAAGAACGCTTCATATCAGCGCGTATTCCGTGCGGAGATCCCCGATCCTTTGCTTCGTTCCCTTGGCAATACCTGGCTGAAAAGGCAACTTTCTCTGGGCAAAACGTGGGGCAGGATTTACGGAAAGGGATTCCGCGACGTCATGCAGGACATTGCGGCGTTCGTATCTTTGGATATTCCGCTCGCGCGGACGCGTATCCTGTATACGCTTGCCAAACAGTACGGGAACGGCAATACGATCCGCATGTTCGAGCCGGATCTGCTTCTTCCGTATAACGACGGCGCGGCGTGGATCCCTGCTACGATCTCGGCGTTTTTAAAAGAGAGCGGAGATTTCGGCATCCTGGAAGAGATTGTTCCTTATCTCGACGGGGGAGAGGATTCCGTTTTAGGGCATATGGTGCGGGGCGTAGAGTATCTTCTCGGCGATCTGGGAAGCCATGGTCTGGTGCTCCTTCGCGGGGGAGATTGGAACGATTCGCTCAACGGAGCGGGAAATCTGAACAAAGGGGAAAGCGTCTGGCTGTCTCTTGCGACCGTCAAGGCCGCCAAAGAGTGCGCCGAAATCCTTGAAAAACTCGGGAAGAAAGAGGAAAAAGAGCGAATTCTCGGCTTGGCCGGCCGATTGTCGGAAAACATCCTTATAAAAGGCATGAGCGGCGGGCATTTCATATATGCTTACGACGATTGGGGCGGCGTGATCGGCGGAGAAGAGAGCGAAGAGGGAAAATTTTATCTCAACCCGCAGACGTGGGCCGTGCTCGCGGACGTGGGAGATCGGGATACGCAGAACGCCGTCATGGACCTCGTCGAGGAAAAACTGAAATGCGCGTTCGGTTATGAATTGTGCGCGCCGCCCTATACGAAGGGGTCGGACAGGCTCGGCCGCGTCTCCTATTTCGTGCCGGGCATGGTGGAAAATGCGTCCGTCTACGTGCACGGCGTGGCGTTCAAAATCGCCGCGGACTGCCGCTTGGGCAGGGGAGATCTCGCTTTTGACACCCTTCGGTCGGTGCTGTGCACGAATCCGAAGGTGCAGGCATCGGGCGTGGAGCCGTACGCGGTGACGAACATGTTTATCGGGCCGGACAATCCTTATCGCGCGGGCGACGCTCCCATGAGTTGGGTCACGGGCAGTGCCGGCTGGCTATACCGCGATCTTACGGAAGAAATTTTCGGTATCAAAGCGGAATTTGACGGATTGCGCATTTCGCCCGTTTTCCCGTCTTGCTGGAACGAGGCGTATGCGGAGAGGATCTTCCGCGGCGTCCTGTATAAAATTTCATATCGGAGGACGGGCCGTAGACGGATCGCCGTCGAAGGCAGCGAGATACAGGGGGACATCCTTCCTCCGCAAACGGGAAAGGACAGCGTCGCCGTGACCGTAGAATATTGAAATATCGTCTGAATGCACTCTCCCGAAAGCGAAAGGCTTTCGGGAGAGTTTTGTCCGGTGCGGAAAAAATAAAAGCCGGTCCGCTTTTTTTGCGGATTTTTTCAGAACGGGCCGCCGCGCTGTTTGTTTTTCGGCAGATTTGTGGTACAATGTGCGTATGAACAGGATAGATTACAACAAAATCATGCGCGAGACGCTGCAGCAGGTGCCTGCGGGCGCGCGGCTTTTGCTGCACAGTTGCTGCGGGCCGTGCTCGTCGCGCTGTCTGGAAACGCTCAAAGACGTATTCCGCGTGACCGTGTATTATTATAATCCGAACATAACCGAAGAGGAGGAATATCTGCACCGCAAAGGGGAGCAGATCCGGCTCCTGAAAGAGACGGGATGGGCGGATTTTCTCGACTGCGACTACCAAAGCGGGGATTTTTTTCGGGCGGTCCGTGGGCTGGAAGGGGAACCCGAAGGCGGCGCCCGCTGTAAAATATGCTACCAACTGCGCCTCGACAGGACGGCGCAGGCGGCGAAAGAGAACGGATACGATTGGTTTTGTACCACCCTTTCGGTCAGTCCGCATAAAAACGCCGGCTGGATCAACGAGTTGGGAGCGCGGGCACAGCAAAAATACGGGGTGCGCTGGCTGTATTCCGATTTCAAAAAGGAAAACGGCTATCTGCGCTCCGTAGAACTCGCAAAAACGTACGGCCTTTACCGCCAGAATTATTGCGGATGCGTTTTTTCCGATTGGAGAAAGAATAAAATCGAAGAATAAACCGCCGAAAAGGCGGTTTTTTTCATTTGTTCCGCGCAAACGGTTGACGGGCGGCAAAAAAGCAGGTATAATCTAATTGCAACTTAAAAAGTTGCAATTAGAGTGCAAAGAGGTAGGATCATGAGACTTTCATCAAAGTCGCAATACGGATTGAAGGCGTGTTATATTCTCGCCTGCAATTATCCCGACAAGTGCGTGAGCGCGTCCGCGCTGGAGCGCGAGATCGCCGTTTCGGGGAAATATATCGAAAAGATCATGCGCATGCTTTCGGGCAGCGGGATCGTCACGGCCGTGCGCGGGGTATCGGGCGGTTATAAACTCACGCGCGAGCCCTCCAGAATCACGGTGGGCGACATCGCGCGTTCCCTTGAAGACAATATGGAGATCGTCGACTGCATTTCTTCCTGCTGCCCGCGCTGCGCCTCCGGAGACGTATGGCGCAGGCTGTACGAAGGCATCAACGAGGTGCTCGATTCGATGACGCTGCAAACCATGCTCGACGAGCACGGCAGCCACGGCGTTTGTATTTGCGGAGAAAATTGCAGCGCCGCAAAGGACGCCGTCTGATGCGGCGCGTCTATCTCGATCACGCGGCGACGACCCCCGTCGATCCGCGCGTACTTAAAAAAATGCTGCCCTGTTTTAGCGAATGTTTTGCCAATCCCGAATCGCAGCATTCTTTCGGAAGGGCGGCAGCGGATGCCGCGGATGCCGCACGGGATACGATCGCAAAGGCGATCGGCGCAAAATCTTCCGAAATTTACTTTACGTCGGGCGGTACGGAGTCGTGCAACTGGGCCCTGCGCGGGTATATGCGCGCAAATGCGGAGCGGGGCAGACACTTTATCGTGAGCGCGGCAGAGCATCCCGCCGTATTGGAAACGGCAAAGGATCTGGAACGGGAGGGCTTTTCCTGCTCCGTCGCGGGCGTAGACGCATTCGGACGGACAGACGTTTCGGCGCTGCGGGGGCTTATACGGGAAGACACCGTTCTCGTCGCGGTCATGGCTGCAAACAATGAGACGGGCACGGTACAGCCTGTAAAGCAGATCGCCGCGCTCGCGCATGCCTGCGGCGCAGCGTTTTTTACCGACGTCGTTCAGGCGGCGGGCGTGCTCCCCGTCGACGTAAACGAATGGGGGGCGGATATGCTCGCCTTTTCGTCGCATAAGTTTTACGGGCCGAAAGGGGCGGGCGTTTTATTCGTCCGTACGGGTACCCGATTGGGGCGGTTCGTTGCGGGCGGTCATCAGGAACGGGGACTGCGCGGCGGCACCACCAACGTCGCGGGCGTTGCGGGCATGGCGGAAGCGCTCGCGCTCGCCGTGGAGGAAAGGGAAGAAAACGCGCTTCGGGTCAAAGCCGTGCGCGATCGGTTTTTGGACCGTGTTCTCAAAGAGATCCCCCGCGTTACCCTCAACGGCCATCCTGCAGAGCGGCTTCCGGGAAATGCGAATCTGTGCTTTCACGGGGTTGGGGCGGAACAACTGCTCGCCGCGCTCGATCTGAAGGGGATCGCGGCGTCGGCAGGGTCGGCCTGTACTTCCGGATCGCCCGAGCCGTCGCACGTACTGCTGGCGATGGGGCTTTCGGCGGAGGATGCGAAAAGTTCGCTCCGTTTCACGTTCGGCAAAGACAATACCGCGGAAGACGCCGATTATGCGGCCGACACGTTAAAAACCCTTGTCGGGCGCCTGCGCGACTATGCGGGGGAGAAAGAATAAAACAAAATCCGGAGAGATTATGCGTAAATCACAAAGAGAAATATCCGATTTTCAGGAAAAGAAGGCCGCGTTGCTCGCATGCGGTTTTCTTACGCTCGCCGTCGGCGGAGAAAGTGCGCCCTATCTCGTCCCGCTCGATTTCGGCGCAGAGGAGAGGGAAGGCAAACTGATACTCTATTTTCATTGCGCGAAAGAGGGCAAAAAACTCGACCTTCTCCGCAAAGATCCGAACGTGGGTTTTTGCGCCGCGCGGCAGTTCCGCGTATTCAATAACGGTACGGCGCCGTGCGGTTTTACGGCCGACTACGAGAGCGTGTGCGGCAGGGGCGTCGCTTCGGTCCTGTCCGACAGGGCAGAGCGCCTGCACGGGCTGAAAGTGCTCATGGCGCACTATACGGAAGAAGGTTTTTCCGACGAAAGTTTTCTCGAACGCCCGCTTGCCCTTGCGGAAGTCGTGCGCGTCGACGTTACCGAATTTACGGGCAAAAGGCTGGTCCGCGGCTGACGGCCGGCAGCGTCGGCCTTCCCCTCAGATCCCCGATGCCCTCTTTCCCTTTCGGCCCCCGAAATGGAAAGAGGGCATCGGCTTTTCAGCGTTTTATCCGTTGCTTTTCCGTGCCCGGAAGGGCGGACCGATAAAAAAACAAACCCGCACGGCATATTCTGCCCCGCGGGTATTTTTCAGTGATCTTATTCAGTTTTAAGAGACAGAAAAGACATTCTGTTCCGTAAACTCATAATCGGTACGGAGTTTTATCTGCCTGCAGAGCGCACAAACCTCCGCGAAAAAGGAACACTGCCTTATTTACGTCTCTGAAGTAACCTCGTACATTGGACCGCCCTCCCGTCAGGTAAGTTTCCTTAAGTCGGATCTGTACATAACAGTACCTCCTTCCTCTGAAGCCGAGCGCGCGTTTCTCCGATTTTTGCAAGCGATCTTTTCCGACAGCCGATGTGTGAGGGGAGAATCTCCGCCGCTCCGCCTTCTCTCTCCGAAACAAAATTTGATCATCTGCTCCTTTCTTTTCCTTTGCCGCCTGCCCCGTTCAGCGCTGATCAACGGAACAGCGGTGCAATTGATTTGAGAGAGTTTTGCGTGCTTCGCAAGTCTGGTGTACCGCGGGAAAATTTTGCATGTATTTTTTCCCTTTGGTCGATTTCATTATACCACGATTTTTTTGTTTGTCAATACCCTTTTTGAAAAAAATTGTGAAAATTTTTCAAAAAATTGCAGTATCGGTCATTTCATGGACGAAAAGCGTATATCGTATCTGACGACGGCATCGGTCAAAATGGAATCTTTGTAGCGGGCAAATTGTTTATAGTGCGACCGGTACAGTTTCTGTTTTATATTGAAAATATCGCAGTCCGTTTCGGCGGATTTTTCGATGATGGAAGTGAGTTGTTCTTCAAACTTCACCTCGGCGGCGCGGAGCACCTTATCGGGTACGAGGTCTGTTTTCGTGATGTTCAGGATGGAATCCGCTTTGCTCGAATCTACGATCTTCGCGCTTGCCCGTATATGAAAGGTAAATACGGGTTTCCCGTTTTCGAAAGAAAGTTTCTGCGTTTTATGGTTGATCCTCATTTTCAGATCGTACGTTACAGGCCCTTCGTTTTCTTCAAGCGTCACGCTGCCGAAAGCGTAATGGGTATCCGTTCCCGCCATGTTGAAGGCGAGCGTTTCGTCGGGCGTAAGCATGGCGACGCTTTTGCCTTCATAGAGCATCAGCGTTTTCGTCGCATCGAAAACGTCCGCTTTTTCCTCTCCGCCGCCCGAACTTTTGCCGCCGCTTTGGCCGCTGTCTCCCTTGGCGGCCGTTTCCGCCGCAAGCGGAAGGGGATCGCGCTTCGGTTTCCACCACTTGTTTCTGGAAAGAAAGGGCCCGCTTGCGGCAAGTTCTTCCTCATTCCGTTGGTAGGATACGGGCTGCTGCGATTCGCTTCCCTGGCTTTCGGCTTCCTGCTTTACGGAAACGACCGGCAGGAAGCCGCTTCTGCTGACCGAATAATAATTTTTTGCAAAATTTTTCAGGTTGGTTACGGAAACGAGCCCCGTTTTCTGCGCCTCAGACGAAAGCACTTTGGCGATCGCGGACGAGGAGATGTCTTTGACGGGAGAGGTCGCCTGAAAGGTCTCTTTTGCGGTCTTTTCGCACATGGCCACGAGACAGGTATCTTCCACCGTTCCGCTTCTCAGAAAAAAGTCGATGGGGTCGAAAACATTCTCGTCGGCAACGTCCATGCCGAGAAGGATAAGTTTACAGTGTACGAGGGTAGGGTACCATCCCGTTTTATGATTCAGTTCGGTCACCGCTTCGCCCACGGTAGAGGCGCCCTCTACGGTCACGTTGCCCGCAGTGCCGCTTCCCGTACTGGCGGGCACGGCGATCTGCGCGGTCACGTCATATTTGCCCTCTTCCTGCGATTTGTCTACGCCGATCGCGATCACGATGGCCGTTTCCTGAATATCGATCAGCCCGAAATCGTTGGAAAAAAACAACAAAAGCAAAACGGCCGTGCCGATAAGAAAAACGCGCATCCATAATTTATTCATGGGCGGCCTCCTTTTTCAGAAGCAGTGCAAGCAGGGGTACCGCGTAGGCGAACAGCGCATAAAAATACCATCCGCGCAGCATGATCTGCTGCATTTCGTTGAAAAAGTAATTGAGTAAGATCATCATGCCCAGCATGAGCGCATTGACGGCGGCGGAGGGGATGGCTGGCCTGCAGTCGTTGAATACTTTGCGCACGCAGTGTACGCACATCTGCAAAGGTACGCACAGATAAAAGATCATGACGAGCGTCAGGGCAAAGATAAACAGAAGGTCGATCCTGCCCAGGGAAGTGAATGAAGTCGTGTATTTCGCGATCTGCGCGATCGTATTTTGCTGGCGCACCGCGATATCTGCAAAAATGCCGTAAAAAGTTGCCAAAAACAAAAGAACGGCTGCGCCTCCGATCGCAAACGATCCGATCACTCTTTTTGCGGAATTTTTTTCGTACTCGAAATTTCCCATAAAAAACAGGAGGAACGCGCAGTCGGTAAACCAGTTGAAAGAGGAGAGGCTGCCCTTTACGATGCTTTTGAAAGGCACGGCCTCTACGGGCAGCAGGGCGCCGAAATCTGCGTGCGGCACAGACAGAAGCATGATGACCGTAAATGCGACCGCAAAGACGGGCATGGCTATATCCGCCGCCCTTCCGATACATTTGAATCCCTTCACGCAGGCGTAAAAACTGACGAAAAAGAAGGGCGCGAACGAAATGATGGAGGGCACGTTTTCATAAAACACCTGCATGACGAAAACTTTTTGCTCGGTCAGCGGCAGCAATGCGGAAATGAAGAAAAACAGGGCGAAAATCCCGTAAACGATCTTTGCGGCGACTTTCCCGAAAGTGTTTTCGACGAGCCCGAAAAAAGAGAGCCGGGTCTTTTTTGCGAGCAGCATCAGAAGTCCGATCACGACGCCCTCGATCGCAAGGTTGATCAATGCGGAAAAGAGCAGATCGTTTTTTGCCGTGTAGGCGATTGTCGTCGGATAGATGAGCATTTTCGTCACGGGCATCATGACCGCAAAAAGGAAACAGATCTGGCGGATTTTAATCTTGTCCATCTTTCGCCTCCTCGTTGATTTTCAGGCGCGTTTTGTTTTTTGTTTTGAAAACGGTGGGCCTGGTTTTCAGGTCCGTCATGGTCACTTTGAACAGAGAATCTTTCAGGTCTTTTCTGACGATCGGCGAAAAAGGTGCCAGCATCGGAGTGCCGTATGCGTCCGCCGTGATCATATAAAAGAGGAGGAGCGCGGTCATCAGCAGGATGCCGTACGTGCCGATACTGCCTGCGACCACCACGAAAACGAGCCGTAATATCGAGATGGTCCCCACGAGATCCGGCACCGTATAGGCGGATATGCCCGACAGCGCCATGATGATGATCGCAGAGGAGGATACGATGCCCGCTTTCACCGCGGTATCGCCCAATACGAGCGCGCCGATGACGGAAAGGGCGAGCGCCACGTATTTGGGCATGCGCACGCTCGCCTCGATCAGGATTTCCAGCACGAGCAGAAGGAAAAAAAGTTCAAGGCTCGGCGAAAGGGGAATATCCTGAATGCTGCCCGAAATGGTCAGCAGAAAACCGAAAGGCAGAAGTTGCAGTTTGAAAAGTTGCGCCGCTACGTAAAACGCGGGCAGAAATATGGAAACGAACACGGCCAGAAAGCGCAGCAGGCGCGAAACGCTCGCCCGATAAGGGGACACGAAGTAATCCTGCGGGCCCTGAAAATCTTCCGCCAGCAGATAGGGCAGCGTTACGGCGATGGGGGAACCGTCTACCAGTACGGCAATTCTTCCTTCCAGCATCTTTGCGGCAAGTACGTCCGGCTTTTCCGTGGTACCCGCCTGTTTGAACAGAGAATAGTGGTGTTCCGCCAAAAATTTGCCGATATAAGAGGAATCGGGGATCCCGTCGATCTCGATGCTCTTGATTTTGCTTTCTATTTTTTCGACGATCTTTTTGTCCGCAATTCCCTCTAAATACCCCACGCACACGTTGGTTTTGCTCTGTTTGCCCACCTGCATGGTGATAAAGTTCAGTTTCGGCGTTCTCAGGCGGTTGCGGATGAGCGACATGTTCGTCTTGATATCCTCGATAAAGCCCTCCCGCGGCCCCTTTACGGCAACGGAAGTGGGCGGTTCCATCACGGCCCGCATGCTCAGTTTTTTTACGCCTACGATCACCGCTTCCGCTATGCCGTCGATAAACAGCGCGGTATTGCCGGCGAGCACTTCGTCCGAAATTTTTGTAAAATCCTTTTCCCGCTTGTTTTCGGGCGACTGCAGAAGTTTCGCCGCTTCCTCCGCCGTTTTCGGTGCGGTTTTTTCGGAAAGGGGTTTGGCGACCTGTTCGCCGAGCAGCATTTTGTCCGTTATGCCGTCCGCATAGACCGCGGCGCAGGCCTTTTTATCTTTTGTCTCGAACTGAAAAACGAGTATGTCTTCCGACGTAAGGATGCTTTTCAGCGATTTTACGTTTTCCTTGCAGTTTTCGCTCAATTTTTTCATATCGGCAAAAGTATATGCAAAGCGCATAAAAATATCCGCGCGCAACCGCGCGCGGATACCCCTTTGCGGGAAATTCAGATGTGCCTGAGCGCCGTAAGAAGCGCGTTCGCCGCATGCGCGGCCTCTTCTCCGAGCGCTTCGATCAGCGCGCGCGCTTCCTCCTCGTCCGTTTCCGCCGTCTCCGCTATTTTTTGCGCGTATCCCGCCGGAACGTCCGCGAAAGCGGAAAGCATCTCCTCCGCGCAGGCGGCGCGCAGCGCGCCCCTGTCGGGCAGAGAGCCCGATGCCGAGAACTGCTTGACCAGTACGTGGATCACGGTCGCAAGCGATCCGCAGGAAAAGCCTTTCTGTATAAACATGCCCGCATTTTCCGCAAAATCGCCCGCGGCCGCCGCGCCGTATGCAAGATAGACCGCGATCCCCAAAACGAAGGGGAGAAAAGTTATGTACTTTCTCTCCATTTTTTTCAGGAGCGTTCTTTTGAGCAGGGCCGTAAGCGCGAACACGATCCCTCCGATGACGAGCACGTCCGCCCCGTATTGGCGTATGAGCCCGAAAATTTCCGATATTTCCATGTTTCGTCCGCCTTTGACAGAGCGAAAAGGCTGTTTACCGAAGCCGGAATATTTTCCCGTTCGTCGGCATATCTGAAGTGAAATCGGATCGGCAAAACTTTTCGTCTCCTGTCCGTTTATTCCCGCCGCACGCATATTATAAGCCAAATTCGGGCGCCGGGTACAGCGTGCCTGCCCGTTTTTTCAAAAGATCCGCCCGGGGAAAGCCTCGCTTTTCCCGGGCGGATCAGTCTTTTTATCTGTTTCTGTCGTTGCGGCGCCTTGCAAAACAGAAGGGCATAGCAAAAACGCGCTCAGCGATCTTCCTGAACGGAGAACAGGCGCGTCGCCACGGCGGTCATGTCGTCCGTCGGCCGCCCGCCCGCGCGCCTGAGCGCTTCGTCGAGCAGAGAATCGGTCAAAGACTGCGGATTGAGCGGCGAAAGGGTGCACAGGTATTCCGCAAGATCGGCGCTTGAGCCGAAGGCCGCCGTGATGCCGTCGCTGATAAAGAGCAGGGTGTCTCCGTCGGAAAGGGTCTTGCTCAGCGTCGTGGGGCGCACGCCGTCGAGAATGCCGAGCGGCAGAGATTCGCTTTCGAGGATTTCGATTTTCGCAGGCGTCAGCAAAAAACCGAGCGGAGACCCGATCTTCACCACGTCCGCCCGCCCGCTGTCCAGATCGACCGTCGCCACGTCGATACAGGCGAAACTTTCCTCTTTATTGAAGGAAAGAAGCCTGTTCACCGTCGTCAGAATGAGGTCGGGCGGCAGTTTTGCGCGGTAAAAACTTTCCACGAGCGACACCGCGCTTTCCGATATTTTGCGGGCGTATTCACCGCTCCCCATGCCGTCGGAGAGCGCCATCAGAAAGGTCCGTTCGTCGATTTTGATGACGGAATGGGTATCTCCGCTCGCGCTTTCGCCCTCTTTTTTGGCACAAGATACGCCGAAAGCCGCGTCGAAGGCGGGGCGCCTTCGGAAAACGTAACAGAATTTGTCTGCGGCAAGCGCTGTCTTTGAGGAAAGGACCATATCCGTGCCCATCGCCTCGGCGACCGTCTTTGCGATCTTCGCACCGTCATATTTACCCGTCGCCGTCAGAGAGACGGCGGGATCTTCGCCCAGCACCATGATCTCCTGGCAGATCACGCCCGAACGGCCGAGCGCGGCGCCGATCTTGCGTTCCAGAGGCGCCCGCGCGTTCAGCGGTGCGCTCCGCTCGACGGCGAGTTCTTTGAGCATCTCGCTCACCGCCCGCGCCTGATCCGCGAGCAGTTTTCTTGCGGCCTCCGCATTTTCTACGTCCACCGCGTGCCGCCTGTATTCGGCAAGCAGTTTGTTCAGGCAGAACAGCAGGCCCGAAGGGTTCGCGCATCGCCCCGCAAGCCCTGCCGGCATATCGATAAGGTTCGCCTTTCCCTTGCCGCATCCCACCGATACGAGTTTCGGGATTGCAGAGAGCACGCCCTCGCTCTCGCACCGTTCGCGGTATGCGCACGAGGCGCAGACTTCCGCGATCACGCCGTCGCCGATGGCGGCTTCCGCGCCGCTTTCATTTTCCGCATCGTCTTCCAGGGTCAGAAACGTGTTTTCTATTTCTTTGAATACGGCCGCCATGTCGAACAGCCTTTCTCCGGCAAGGGCGCGTTCCGTCTGTATAGTCAGCCGGGTCAGTTGTTTGTCTCCGTAGCGTTTCAGTTTTTCCGACCATTTGGAAAGCAACTTTTCGGGCAGCAGCGCGAACAGAAAACAGGGGATCAGCGGCACGAGCAGGGAAAGATAAAATCCTGTTCCCAGCCCTTCCGCGCCGTAAAAGTCGAGAAAGTATCGGGCGATCAGGTCCACAAGAAATACCGCCAGCGCGGCCGGCAGTTTTCCCGTCCGAAGAAATGCCAGCGCCAGTGCGGAACAAAAACAGAGCACCGCCGCGGCGGAAAGATCCGCCCGCCCTGCTTCCGCGCTCTTTACGATGACTTCGGGAAGGGAAAGTACGAGCGCGATGCAGACTGCGTTTGCGTTTCTGAGCGTGGCGGCGGACAAAAGGAGCAGAAAGATCGCCGTCGCCTCGAAAGCGTATTCGCCCGCAAGGCGGAAAAAACCGATGCCGACCGCAGCGAAGGCGGCTGCGCAAAATACGATCTCATCTGCGGACAGGCGGCACCGTCCCGCTTTGAACAGCACACAGCGCAGGGCGCCGCATACGGCAAAACAGAGCACGTACATCGCCGCGCCGGCGATGAGCGCGCGAACGTAATCGCCGTAAACGCAGGCCCCGAACAGCCAGACGTATATCCCGACGGCCGCCAGAAGATACAGGGCGATCTCCGCGCGCATGCCCTTGCCCGCGCGCGCGTAAAATAAAAAAACGGCCGCCAGCAGGATCCCCTGTGCCGCGCATACGACGAAGGGGACCCACCCCTGCGTAAAGCCCAGCCCTCCTGCCAACAGGAAAAGCCCCGCCGATGCGAACACGTTCATGCCGCAGACGAGCATGGCGGCGTAGAGGGCGAGGGAAAAGGGTTCGAACCCGTCCATCGTAAAGTTCAGGCAAAGCATGCCGAAAAACATGGCAAAATATAAAAGTGCGGTCCCGTATCCGTATTTCAAAGTAAATTTCCGATTCATACATTCACCGAAGCGATTTTATTCCCTGTTGCGCGGGTGCAATCATTATATACCGTACGGCGGGTCGTATTCGGCTGTATTTTGTCGATTGTGAAAAAATAAACGCGCATTTCACGCCCCTTTTTGCATGCGGGCATCGGGCGAAAGATTGACATAAATTTCCGGATATTGTATAATTGACGAAACGCGGACAGAAATATGCCGCATCGTCAATCGCGCCTGACGGGCGCGGGGAGATCTTATGAAAATTTACAACACGCTCACCCGCAGGGTGGAAGAATTCGTTCCCAACGAAGAGGGCAAGGTAAAAATGTATACCTGCGGCCCGACCGTATATAATTTCGCGCATATCGGCAATCTGCGCACCTATCTGATGGAAGACGTTCTGGAAAAATCGCTCCGTTACGCAGGTTATGACGTGATGAGGGTGATGAACATCACGGATATAGGGCACCTCTCTTCCGATGCCGACAGCGGCGAGGATAAAATGCTTTTGGGCGCAAAGCGCGAGCACAAGACGGTTCTGGAACTGGCTAAATATTATACCGACGCTTTTTTTGCCGACTGTGCCGCCCTCAACATCAAAAAGCCGGACGTCGTGCAGCCCGCCACGGGATGCGTGGAGGATTTTATCCGGGTCATTTCCGCCCTCATGGAAAAGGGGTATGCCTATTTTGCGGGCGGGAACGTATATTTTGATACCTCGCGGCTCAAAGAGTATCACGTGTTTTTCAATTTTAAGGAAGAGGACCTCGAAGTGGGCGTGCGCGAAGGGGTCGGCGAGGATGCGAACAAGCGCAACAAAAACGATTTCGTTTTGTGGTTCACAAAGTCGAAGTTCGAAGATCAGGCGCTCAAATGGGACAGCCCGTGGGGCGTCGGCTATCCCGGGTGGCATATCGAGTGCTCCTGCATCGCGATGAAATATCTCGGCGAGAGGGTGGATATCCACTGCGGCGGCATCGATAACGTATTTCCGCATCATACGAACGAGATCGCGCAGAGCGAGGCGTATCTCGGCCATAAATGGTGCAATTATTGGTTCCACGTTCTCCATTTGAATACGCAGAGCGGAAAGATGAGCAAATCTTCCGGCGGGTTTCTTACGCTGAATCGCCTGAAGGAACTCGGCTTCTCTCCCATGGAATACCGCTTTTTCTGCCTGCAGTCCCATTATCGCAAATCTCTCGTTTTTTCGGAAGAGAATCTCGAAAATGCGGCCGTCGCATACAGAAAACTGAAGGCGAAAGTCCTTGCGCTTTCCGACGAAGGGGAAGCGGACGCAGAGGCGGCGGCGCGCTATCGCAAAAATTTTGCCGACGCGCTGGGGAACGATCTGAATACTTCCCTCGCCGTCACGGCGGTTTACGACGTGCTCAAAGCAAAGGACCTGAGCGGCAGCGCAAAGCGCGCCCTCATCGGCGAATTCGATCGGGTGCTTTCCCTCGACCTGCTCAAGCGGGAGGAAAAAGAGGAGACTCCCGCAACTTCCGAACTCTCCGCCCAAGAGATCGAGGCGTATATCGCTTCGCGTGCCCTTGCAAAAAAAGAAAAGAATTATGCCGAGGCGGACAGGATCCGCGATCTGCTTGCGCAGAAGGGCGTCTCCCTCGTCGATACGCCTTCCGGCACGACGTATAAGATCGAAAGATGACCATAAAGACGGGAAAGCCCGTTACAGAAAACAGCCCCGGAATCTCCGGGGCTGTTTTATCGTATTTCGGAAAGAATTTTTCCGATCGGTTCGTCGAAACAGATATACCGTCCGCCGAGATCGAACAGGGCACGGCAGTCCTCTCTGTTGATGCGGCAAAGCGCGCATTCTTTATGCTCCGCGGCCCGCTGTTCGAAGGGAAAACGTATGATCGTCGGCGTATTGTATCCGACGCCCAGTTCGATCAGCAGCGTCTGTTTCCCTTCGCATCCGCGCATAAAATCGTCGTAACGCCTTTCGGCGCCGTACCATTCTTTGTTCTGCACGAAATAGGGGCCCTTGCGCACGTGCACCTCCATGTCCTCGCCGCATACGGGGCATTTGGGCAACAGGTGCGAGGGGATGCGGCAGTCCCTTTGTTCGGCGACCATCTCTCTGACAAGTTTTTCGTCGTCGTACAGCCGGTCGTGACAGCCCCGGCTGCATTGCAGTTTGCCGTAATCTCCCTGCACGGCAAAAATGCGCCGCGCGTCGAATCCCGCCTTTTCAAACTGTCCGTCCACGTTCGTCGTGATGACGAAATAATCTCTGTCTTTGACGAGCGAATACAGTTTTTTGTAGAGATCCGCCGCAGGCGGGTCCCAGCGGTTCAGGCAGATATGTCTGGACCAGTACGCCCACTTTTCTTCCGGCGTTTCAAAAGGGTAAAACCCTGCGGAATACATATCCGTCATGCCGTATTTTTCGATAAAGTCGGAAAAATTGTCCGTAAATCGTTTTCCCGCATAGGTCAGCCCCGCGGCGGAGGAAAGCCCCGCGCCGCCGCCGATTACGATTTTTTCCGCTTCGGCAAACAATTTTTTGAACTTGCCCATCCTTTCGCCGTAATCCGATAACATTTTTTATTGTCCTTTGATTTTTTGTTGTAATTATTTTGATTACAATTATATTATAGATCGTTTTTAATGTAATGTCAACAATTACAACGGTAAAATAAAAAAATTTAAAAGCCCCTTTCCCGAAAGGGGAAGGGGCAAGATCGTAAAATACGGTCGGCTGCCGTGTTTTTTCAGGACTTTGCGTTCCGTTCCAATTCCGCCGTCAGATCGCCGAGCGTGGTCTTTTTCAGTTCGTTTTCGAACGCGTTCTGTGCGGCGATCAGGTACCCGTCCAAAACGGCATGTATATTTTTGCCGACGGGGCAGGCGGGATTGGGATTTTCGTGAAAATGAAACAGACTTCCCTCCACGCAGTCGACCGCATTATAAATATCGAACAGCGTAATTTGGTTCAGGTCTTTCGCGAGGGACGCGCCGCCGCTGCCCGCTTTTACGTCGATGATCCCCGCATTTTTCAGGCTGGACATCGTTCTGCGGATAACGACGGGGTTTACGTTCACGCTCGAAGCGATAAATTCCGACGTCGTCTTGTGTTCTTTTCCGAAATAGACGATGGCGAGCAGCGTGTGCACGGCCACCGTAAACCGAGATGTGATCTGCATGGTATTTCTCCTTTTTCTATATTATAGAGTATTTTATTTGTAATGTCAATCGTTACAACAAAAGATCTGCGCTTTTCGTTTTTGGCGCGTGCATCCGCATGTGCCGCACCGATTGAATTTTATTCTGACAAATCCGTGTGCGCGCTTGTATTTCGGGCGGGATTGTGCTATGATTTATTTATACCGAAATTTGTAAATCTTACGGAGGTATTTTGATGTTTGAAGAGGCAAAGTGGATCTGGGCGCAGGATGTGTCCGGAAAGGACAGTTACGCGGAGTTTGTTTCAGAATTCGGCGCCGATGCAGGGCTGCCCGTCCGCCTGTATCTGTCGTGCGACAGCAATTATTCCGCGTGGGTCAACGGAAAATTGGCCGGATTCGGGCAATGCGCGGATTTTCCGCACCGCAAACTGTACGACAAAATTGATCTTACGGATCTTTGCGGGAAGAGCAATCAACTGAAGATCGTCGTCTGGCATTACGGCGAGGACAGCCAGACGTATATCAACAGCGACGCAAAACTCATTTTCGAGATTGTGCAGGGAGAAAAAGTGCTGCTTTCCAGCGGAGAACACATCCTTTCCCGCAGGGAAACGCACTATCGGAACGGGTACTGCAAACAGATCACCTCGCAACTCGGCTACAGTTTTCTCTACGACGCTACGGAAAAAAACGAACGGCCTTATCTTCCGAGCGTGCCCGTCCGCTGCGACGCGAAAATAGAGCCGCGCAGGCTCGCGCAATTAAAAATGCGCGCCCGTCCGCGCGTGAAGATCACCCCGACGGAACAGGGCTTTCTCGTAGACATGGGCAAAGAAACGGCAGGTTTTCTCGATCTTGCCGTCGAAAGTCCCCGCCGCCAGAAAATCGTGATCGTATACGGGGAGCACCTGCGGGAGGGAAAGGTTCCCCGCTTGATCGGGGACAGGGATTTCAGCGTGGAATATGTTGCCGCAGAGGGAGAAAACGAATACGTCAATACCTTCCGCCGCCTTGCGGGCAGGTATCTCGAAATATTTGCGGAAAAGGGCACGCGCCTGCGCTATGCGGGGATCCGTCCCGTCGATTACCCCGTACGGAAACAAGAAAAAAAATTCGATGATCCGGTTTTTCAGAAAATTTATGACGTGAGCGTCTATACGCTGCGGCAGTGCATGCACGAACATTATGAAGACTGCCCGTGGCGCGAACAGGCGTTTTATACGATGGACAGCCGCAATCAGATGCTGTGTGGGTATCATGCGTTCCGCGGCCACCGCTATCAGAGGGAAAATCTTATAACCATCGCGCAGGGAGTGCGGCCGCACGGGCTTTTGAGCCTCTGTTTCCCTGGAGGAAGGGATCATTCCATTCCCTTCTTTTCACTCGTGTATATCATGCAGGTATCCGAATATGTGCGCTATACGGGCGACGTATCCGTGATCCCTTCCGTCCGCCCCGCCATGGACCGCATTCTCGCGACGTTTGCCTCGTGGGAACGGAACGGGCTCGTTCCGAATCCTGTGGGCTTCTGGAATTTTTACGAATGGAGCGAGCACAGCAGCGGAAACGACTATTGGTCGCGCGAAAATCAGCCCGATTGCTACGATCTGATCCTGAACTGCATGTACGTCTACGTGCGCAGGATCTATGCGGCGTTGTTCGGCCTGTCGGTTGATACTTCCGCTTCCGTTCAGGCGATCGAAAAGACCTTTTACTGTAAAGAGGAGGGATTGTACCGGCTGAGCACGAAGGAAAAACACTTCAGCCGCCTGGGCAACGCCTTTGCACTTCTGATCGGCCTCGGCGGCGAAGAATTGGCCGAAAAAGTCGCCGAAGGGAAGGGAATGATCCCCGTCACGCTTTCCATGACCGCTTTCGTCTACGATGCGCTCCTGCTGTTCGGCGACAAATACAAAAATATGATTCTGGAAGATATCAAAACCAGATATTCCGCAATGCTCGCCGCCGGAGCGACCACTTTTTGGGAGACGGAAAAGGGCTGGGAGGATTTCGGCGGCGCGGGCAGCCTCTGCCACGGCTGGTCCGCCATCCCCGTATATTATCTTTGCAGGCTTTTACTCCATGAAGCCGGCTGAACCGAACCTTGACGGGCGTCCGCACGATGCGGGCGCCTTTTTCATAAAAAAATTTAAAAATGTTTCAAAAATTTTGCGTGAAATGCTTGACTTCTGCAATGGAAGTGGTATAATATTAGCAATCTTTGAAAGAGAGCGCTAACACTTAATTATATAAAGTGCTAACAAAAAATTAGAAGGAGATGATTCTTATGAAAAATGAATTGAGCAGAAGGAATAATTTTTATCCCGATTACGATTTCTTTGACGAGGCGATGCACGATTTCTTTCCCGCTTTTTACGGCGGCAAGAATCATGGCCAGAAATACATGCGTACCGATATCAAGGAAACGGACAACGAATACGTAATGGAAGTTGAACTTCCCGGCATGGATAAAAAGGACATCCACATCGATCTGAAGGACGGGTATCTGAATATTTCCGTCAAAAAGAGCGAAAAAGAGGATGGCGGCAAAAAAGACAACTACATCCACCGCGAGCGCAGTTTTTCCTGCCAGAGAAATTATTATGTAGGGGATATCCGCAAGGAAGACATCAAGGCCAGATATGAAAACGGCATCCTGAACGTCACGATCCCCAAGGAAACGCCCAGGAAGGAAGAGGAGCACCGCATCGAGATCGAATGACGCGGACTTCGCAAATAAGGACTTAAGGCGGAAAGCATTTCTGCTTTCCGCCCTTTGCGTTATAAAAATACAGGAGGAATGGACGTTATGAGAAAGAATTTCGGCGCAAAGCCGTACATGTATCCGCAACCGGTGCTGATCATCGCCTCGTACGGCGAAGACGGCACGCCCGACGCGATGAATGCCGCATGGGGCGGGATAGCGGATCAGAACAAGGTGGCGCTCTGCCTGTCCGCATCGCACAAAACGGTCGAAAATATTCGCGCAAGAGGGGCGTTTACCGTCAGTTTTGCGGACGAAGCGCACGTTGCGGAGGCGGATTATGTGGGGATCGTTTCCGCGAATTCGGTTCCGGACAAATTGAAAAGAGCGGGCCTGCATGCGGTGAAGAGCAGTTTTGTAGACGCGCCGCTCATCGAGGAGTTTCCCGTGGCGCTCGAGTGCAAACTGCTCTCTTACGATGAAGAGAGCGAATGCATGCTGGGAGAGATCGTCAACGTATGCGCGGACGAATCGGTACTGGACAAAAACGGAAAGATCGATCCGGAAAAACTCCGGCCGATCGCCTTCGACCCCGTAAACAGCGCCTATCTGAAAGTGGGCGGAAAGGTGGGCAACGCATTTCACGACGGCGCCAAATTCAGATAATGTATTCAGGATATGCTTTGCAAAGGGCAGGCCCTTTTCATGGGTTGCCCTTTTTCTATTTCAATTCATCTTCGAGATTTTGGAAAACGGGGGTGTCAAAAAATTCAAGGAGGGTGATCTTCATGCCGTCGCACAGCATTTTCAGCGTTACAATTCCCGGATTTATGCTTTTGCCGTAAAGGATATTTTTGATCGTCGAGGGCGATACGCCCGACTCGATTGCCAATTTGTGAATGGACAACTTTTTGATTTCCAATAGTTGCAACAGCCGTTCTTTTACTGCCTGATAAGTGTTCATAGTGTATCCCTTTTCTTTTATGATACACTTTTTTATTGACAAAAGTGGGCTATATATGATACAATATGGGCTATATAAAGACCAAGGTGAAGAAAAATCATGGATAACAATAGTCGGAATTGGAAAAAACAGGAAATTGAAAAAAAGGCAAAAATGAAATTTGAAAAACTGAGTAAAGAAGAAATCGAAGATAAGGCTGGAAAGTATAAAAAATTTATTATCATAACGCACTCAATTTTTTCTGTATTATTTTTTATTGGCGTGATACCAACAGTTATGGAAGTATTAAAATTTGAAGAACCTTTACCGATTATGCAGTTTGTGCTAATGTTGTTGATATATGGAACGGTAATAATTGCTCCTCTCGTTCGCATTTATGTTATCAGTAAAAAGCCGCATGAAGAATTAGCCCTATTAGAAGTCAAGAGAGAAATCAGAAAAGTATTTTCAAAGATTATTCAACAAGAGAAGGAATTATTGCAAAATGAAAATTGGACCAAAGCAACAAACGGAAAATTTGTTGTCTCGAAATCGTTCAATATTGTTACAAATGGGGGGATATTATCTAAACTTTTTATTGATAATCAACACAAACTATTTGTTTATCAGAAAGATATAAATTTTATCAAAATGTATAAATTTTCCGATTTAATCAACTATGAGGTGTACGAAAACGGTCAAAGCAAAGTAAAAGGGAGGGCCGGTTCCGCTCTCATCGGCGGTGCGTTTTTCGGGCTTACGGGGTTGATTGTCGGCAGTAGCATGAGCCGTAAAGTCGAAGATAAATGCAATCAGCTTAAATTGATAATACGCTTGAACGATTTGAATTGTCCGCAAATCGTGATTACTTATGTTGATAACGTCGCTTGGGATAAGGCAGGTTTTACATATCGGACAATGAAAGAAAATTTACAATTGGTCTGTTCCGCGTTAGAGTATATTATGAATGCGAAAACCTTGGAGCAGTCGGCTGTAGAAAAAACTGAACCGCAAACAACTAAAGAGGAAAAGCCGCTGAAAGAGCAGATGCTGGAATTGAAAGAAATGCTCGACAGCGGGTTGATCACGCAGGAAGAATATGAGTTAAAGAAAAAACGGCTTTTGAATTTATAAATTATTCCGCCTGTCAAGTAAAAATGCTTGACAGGTCTTTTTTGTTCCGCTATAATAGAGCGGTAAATGCGCAAAGCAAATCAATTTTACCGTAAAAGGAGCAACAATCATGGCAGTTAAAATGAGACTTACGAGAATGGGCGACAAAAAATCTCCCTTCTATCGTATCGTGGTCGTAGACAGCAGAAAGGCGCGCGACGGCGAGTATATCGAAAAAGTCGGGTATTACAACCCCACCTCTCAGCCCGCTGAGATCGTGATCGACGCCGATAAGGCGAAAGACTGGCTCGCAAAGGGCGTTCAGCCGACGGAAACGGTGCGCGGCCTTCTGGTCGGTCAGGGCATTCTTGAAAAACCCGCAAAACTTTCCGCCCCCAGGACCAAAACGAGGAAAAAGAAATAATCGGAGCGTGAGCGGAAATGTTGGAATTAGTCAAATATATCGTAAATCAGTTCGCCGAACATAAAGACGAGGTCGAATATCAGGTTTCGGAAGAGGGCACGGGGGTCACGATCACCGTTCTTTTGGAAGAGTCGGATATGGGCAAAGTCATCGGCAAACAGGGCAAAATCGCCAAGGCCCTGCGCACGCTTGTGCGCTGTGCGGCGTCGAAAGAGGGCAAAAAATATAACATCGAAATCAAGGAAAAAGAAAAAGCCGAATAATTTTTCGGCTTTTTCTTCATTGAGGAGATCGGAACATGCAGTCTTGCATCGTGATCGCAGAAGTGCTCCGTCCGCAGGGGATCCGCGGAGAGATCAAGGTCAAACCCCTTCTGGACGACGCGGAGGACATCCGCCTGTTCAAAAAGGTTTTTATCAAGGGCACGGAATATAAGGTGCTCCGCTGCCGCACGGATGCCGCGGCGGCGTATCTTGCCCTTGCCGGCGTTGCGGACAGAAACGCCGCGGAACTTTTGCGGGGCGCCGAGGTCGAAGCGCTGCGGGAGGACGCTCCCCCGCTCGAAGAGGGGCGGTATTATATCGTAGACGTGATCGGTTGCGCCGTGGTCACGGAAAAGGGCGAACGCCTCGGAGAAATTGCAGACGTTCTCTCCGCGCATACCGATATATACGTATTGAAAGAGGGAGACAAAGAATACATGTTCCCCGCGGCTGAGGGCGTTCTTTTGGATGTCGACGTCGAAAAGAAAATCGTGACGGTGAGCAAAAAGCGTATCGGCGAGGTATTGGTGGAGCAATAAAGGGACAAAAGAAAGGGAAGAAAAGCGCGGTTTCAGTTAGTGGCAGAAATGGCGAAAGCAAAGGTCGATACGCTCTGTATTTATTGCAAAAACGGAGATAAGGTTTTGTTCGGTCTGCATAAGTGGGGAGAAGAGTATTGCCGGACATTGACAGATGAGTTGCTTTGCCGTGCGCAAATCACTGAAGAACAGTAAACAAGCGGGAATACATCATGAAAATAGACATTTTGACGCTGTTCCCCGAGATGTTCGCGCCCATGCGCGAGAGCATTTTGGGTCGGGCGCAGAAGGAAAAGAAAATCGAGATCAACGTCATCAATATCCGCGACTACACCGAGGACAAGCATCTTAAATGCGACGATTATCCCTTCGGCGGCGGCGCGGGCATGGTGATGACCGCCCAGCCCATCGGCTCTGCGATCGAGGCGCTCGACCCCGGGCATAGGGCGCGGCGCATCTATATGTCGCCCAAAGGAGAGACGTTCCGCCAGCAGAAGGTGTTCGAACTTTTAGGATACGAACACCTCATTCTGCTCTGCGGACATTACGAAGGGGTAGATCAGCGCGCGATCGATTTGTTTATCGACGAAGAGATCAGCATCGGCGATTATGTCCTGACGGGCGGAGAACTGCCCGCGATGGTGCTTACCGACTGTATCTGCCGCTACGTGGACGGTGTGATCAATACGTCTTCTCTCGTCCAGGAAAGTTTTTCCGAAAACATGCTCGAATATCCGCAGTATACCCGTCCGGTCGAGTACAGGGGGCTTGCGGTGCCCGAAGTGCTTCGCAGCGGCAACCATGCGGAGATCGACAAATGGCGGCGCGCCCAATCGGAAAAGATCACGCGGGAGAAGAGGCCGGATCTTATCGGTCCGAAAGAGTGATCTCTGCATTTTCGAAGCGCTTTGTTCGGGAAGACCGTCTGACGAGGCTTGCGCCGCGGCCGCCGTCGTATTGCCGTATGCGAGCGAAGGAGAAAGAATGAAACATATCCAATGGTTTCCGGGACACATGACCAAGGCGATGCGCATGATGCGCGAAAGCGCCGCGCTCGTCGACGGCGCCGTCGTCGTGTTGGACGCACGCGCGCCCGCGGCGACGTTCAATCGCAAAATCACGGAAATTTTCGGCGCAAAACCCGTCTTATACGTGCTCAACAAGGCAGATCTTGCGGACGGAGCAAGGACGGACGCCTTTCTTTCGGCGATAGAAAAGAACGGATTTTTCTGCGTAAAATGCTCGGCCACTTCGTCGGCGGCCGGCAAAGCGCTTTCCGCAAAAATTCGCGACCTTTTGCGCGAAAAACGGGAAAAGGATGCGGCAAAGGGCATCGTGCGCCCTCTGCGGCTGATGGTTTCGGGCATCCCCAATGCGGGCAAAAGCACAGTCATCAACGCTCTGTGCGGTTCCCGCCGCGCGGTTACGGGCGACAAGGCGGGGGTCACGCGCGGCAAACAGTGGATCCGCCTGCCCGATTTCGAACTGCTCGACACGCCGGGCACGATGCCGCCCGCCTTCGATAACCAGACGCTTGCGCGCCATCTCGCCTATATCGGCAGCATCAACGACGACATTCTCGACTTTTCCGAACTTGCTGTCGAATTTCTCAAAGAGACGGCGCAGGATTATCCGCAGTATTTGACGCAGCGCTACGGGATCGAAGATTTTTCTTCTCCCGAAAAGATGCTCGAATGCGTCTGCCGCAGAAGAGGGTTTCTCCTGCGCGGGGGCGAAACGGACGGCGAGCGCGGCGCGCGCGCCCTGCTCGACGATTTCAGAAAGGGCAGGCTGGGCAAGATCACCCTCGAAGCCCCCGAAGAATACGGCGCTTTTATAAAGTAGAGGCGGATGATGAAAGGTACGCTGGAAAAAATCATCGAAAAACTTGCTTATGAACGGGAAATGCTTTCCGCCGGCGCGGAATACGTTGCGGGCGCGGACGAAGTCGGCAGAGGACCGCTCGCGGGCCCCGTCGTATGCGCCGCGGTCATCCTGCCGCTCGAAGAAGAGTCGCTCATCCTCGGCGTGGACGACAGCAAAAAGATAAAAGAAGGGGATCGGGAACGCCTGGCCGGGCAGATCAAAGAGCGCGCCGTCGCATACAAGATCTGCGAGGTTTCCAACGCGGAGATCGACCGCATCAATATCTTAGAGGCGACGAAACTTTGCATGAAGCGCGCGGTGGAGGGGCTGTCCGTTCCGCCCGACGTGGTGCTGACGGACGGAAATTTTCGTTTGGATATCGACATCCCCCAGCAGAATATCGTCAGGGGCGACGCGCTTTCGTACAGCATCGGCGCGGCGAGCATCCTTGCAAAGGTCTACAGAGACGCGCTCATGCGCGAATACGACAAAAAATATCCCGAATACGGTTTCGCGGCGCACAAGGGCTACGGCACGCAGGCACATATCCGCGCGATCGGGGAGTACGGTTTATGCGAAATTCACCGCAGGACGTTCACAACAAAACTCTCGGTAAAATCGGAGAGAAACGGGCGGTAAAATATCTCAAACGCGCGGGGTACAGGATCCTTGCGGCCAATTACAGGACGCCGTTCGGCGAGGCGGACGTCGTCGCAAAAGACGGTGAAACAGTCGTTTTCTGCGAGGTCAAGACGCGCACGGGCGATCTGTTCGGAACGCCCGCCGATGCGGTGGGGCAGAAAAAACGGCAGACGTACGTAAAAATCGCGGGATATTATCTGATGCGCGCCGGCGAAGATCTGCCCGTCCGTTTCGACGTTTTGGAAGTGACCGAACAGGGGATCAATCACATTATAGGGGCCTTTGAGGGGTGATCGCCCCGAAAAACGGGCAAAAAAGTTGTTTTTTTGCCGTTCCCGCATAAAAAACGGTTGCCATGCGGCCGCAAATATGATAAAATAGCAAAAGACTTCGGGCGGTCCTCTTGCGCAAGGCGCAACGAACGCTTAGTAACAATGGAGGTAAAAGTCGATGAAAGGGTTGATCGAAGCGATCGAGAAAGAAAATCTCAAAGACAGCGTTCCCGAATTCAACGTGGGCGACACGGTGAAAGTCAGCGTAAAAGTCATCGAAGGAACGAGAGAGAGATTGCAGGCGTTCGAAGGCGTCGTGATCGCAAAGAAGAACGGCGGTATCCGCGAGACCTTTACGGTGAGAAGGCTTTCCTACGGCGTAGGCGTAGAGAGGACGTTCCCCGTGCATTCCCCCAAAATTGCGGACATCAAAGTCATCCGCAAGGGTAAGGTCCGCAGGGCGAAACTCTACTATCTGAGAGGCCGTACGGGCAAAGCCGCTAAGATTAAAGAAGTAAGATAACAAAAAAACGGCATTCAATCCGCCGCGCAAAAGCAACTTGCGCGGCGGATTTGTCTTTTTCCGGACGAAAATTTGCCATTCTTCCGGAAAAACTATTTACATCTTGCCGTTTTTGGGTTATAATAGACTATACGAAGTTTCAACGGATGTACGATATATGATTATTAAGGAAAGGAAAAGTTTTTCAGAAAAAATGAGGCATTTTTTGGGCCGGTATTCCAAGTTCGCAAAGGCGGCTTTCATACTCGTGCTCGCGTTTTTCGTCCTGTGCGCCTGCACGATCGGCGGTTTCGGTACCCCCGGCAAGGCCATGCGCATCACGCCGGACGACGAGGTGGTTTTTTATCTGAAGTATAACGGTTCTTCAAAAGGAGATTATCTCGGCCAGATCTATCTGAATATCGGTTCCGTCTATACGGACGCGGGGCAGAATGCCCAAATCACCTTTAACTATGCTTCCGTGCCGGGGTCTTCTTCCTCTTCGATCAACTGGTCTTCCTCGAACAGGATCGGCAGCCGCACGGTCGGCAACGTCTATTCTGCGGACGGAGAGGGCGTTTCGGGCGCAAATTACAACTGGCTGAAATTCCGCGATCTGACCGTCAGAGAGGGCAATCGCGACCCCAATCCGCTCGAAACGAATTATAAACTCATCCGCCTCACCGTCGATACGGAAATGCTCATCAACGAAGTGATCTTTGTCGACGTCGACGGAGACCGCATTCCCGCCTACGTCACAAGGGAGGGCGCCAAGTCCGCCGCAAGCAGTTGGAACAGCCTTCTCGACGACGCATTCCGTCACAACGAGAACTATACGCCTGACGTCGTCAATATTCTGGACGCGCAGGACAGCCTCCGCTACGGCGAGACGACCTATACGAATTTCACGCAGGACGAAGCGTATTCGCTCATGCAAATCGACAACGTGTTCCTCGGCGGAGAGGTATACGAAGAGAGTTCCTATCCCATCGACGCCGATTCCGGATCGCTTGCGACGCTGTTCCTCATGCTCGGCACCCTGGTTTTCGGCAAGAGTCTGTTCGGCCTTCGCATCGTGCCCGTGATCTTTACCGCGGCGCTCGTCGCCGTCGCGTATCTTTTTGCGAAGAGACTGTTTAAGAGCGACGGCTTCGGCTTCCTGTTTGCCTGCCTGTTCGCGGGCGGCGGCATCGCCCTCACGGCGGGGCGGCTGGGGCTGGCCATTCCGCTTTTCGCATTCTTCACCGTGTTGTCCTATTACCTGATGTATCGGTTCTACGAACAGGGCATCTCCTCCGAAAAACCCGTAAAATCGGCGCTGAACGTGCTGATCTCCGGCCTGAGTTTCGCGTTTGCGTTCGCGATCGATGCCAAGGCGGTCATCGCCGCGATCGGGATCGTCGTGCTGTTCGTGCTCGGCGCCGTGCGCCAGCACAGAGCGCATGCGGCGGCGGCGCGCGCCGTCCGTAAAGAGATGAGCGACAAAAACGCAGTCGAAACGTCCGAAGAAAGAATGCAGGCCAACATCGACGCCTGCGAGGAAAGAGAGGCGGCCCTTTTCTCCGAATACGCATATAAAAACAGACTGATCTATCTGTTTTTTATCGTGGCGTTCGTCGTGGGCACGCTGCTCGTGACCGTTCTTTCCGCGCTGCCCTCTTACTTCAGTTACGTTAAATTTTACGAAGCGGATCCGGAAAATCCCGCGCTCGGCCTGTTTGCGCTGATCGGGCGTCACCTCAAAGACAATTTCACCGTCGGAAACCTTACGGAATTTACGGCCGCAAATGCGTCCAACGCCTTCGGTTGGCTCATCGCCCTCAAGGGCGCGACGCTCTGGTCCGCCTCCGAGGGGAGCACGTATATCGCCATGAACGCGCAGATGAACCCCGTTCTGATGCTCGTTTCGCTGATCGGCCTGCTGTTTATGACAACCTACGCGGTGCTGTATTTTGTCACGGGCGGCAAAAAGGGCCCGTATGCCACCGAGCATTCGGGGCGCATACTCAACGCTTATCTCGTCATGGCGCTCGGCCTGCTGTCTTCTTTGCTGGCGTTTGCCTTTGCGGGGGATACCGGCGCGGCTTCGGGTATGCTCTTCAACGTGTTCTATATCGGCTTTATCCCGCTGGCGTTTTATACCGCTTTCGTGCATGACAAGAGCGGCAGCGACCCGGCGGGCGGCAAAAATGCCGTGGCTGCCGTGAAACTGAATACGACGATGAAAGTGCTCATCATCGTGTGCGCGGTTGCCGCCGCAGTCTTTGTTTTAACGCTCGCAATGCAGTTCTGTATTCCGCTCAACGCGACGGCCGCGAAGTATTGCTTCGGCTGGACGACGTTCGTGAACAACGGCTATTACAGGATCTGATCGTTCTGAAAAAATCCGCTTTTAAGCGGTTTTTTTCATTTATTCGGAAAGAGAGGGAGAATTATGCTGTCAAAAGTGATCAGTTTCGCGCTGGCGGGGCTGGAAGGCGTTCCCGTGGAAGTGGAGGTCGACATCAACAACGGGATCCCTTCCTACGAATTGGTGGGGCTCGGAGATACCGCCGTAAAGGAGAGCAAAGAACGCGTGCGCTCCGCACTCAAAAACAGCGGCAGAAAATTTCCGCCGCAGAAGATCACCGTCAACCTTGCCCCCGCAGATTTGAAAAAGGAAGGATCCTGTTTCGATCTTGCGATCGCCGTGGGGATTCTGAAAGCGACGGAGCAACTTGTCGGCGCCGATTGCTCGGGCACGGTGTTTTTGGGCGAACTCGCTCTGGACGGGAGCCTCCGCCCCGTCGCGGGGATCCTTCCCATCATCGTGTCGGCGAAAGCGGCGGGTTACGGAAAATTCGTCATTCCCGCGGCCAATGCAAAAGAGGCGGCATATATCGAAGGCGCAGAGACCTTCGCGCTGAAAAATCTGACGGAAGTGATCGATCATCTGAGCGGCCTTGCGCCCGCGCGCCCCGTCGCCGCGGCAAAGTACGAGAGCGGCCGTTCGGAATACGCGGACGATCTGAAATATGTCCGCGGTCAGGCGGCGGCAAAACGCGCGCTCGAAGTCGCGGTCAGCGGCGGGCACAACATCCTGTTTGTCGGGCCGCCCGGAACGGGCAAGACCATGCTGGCGCGCTGTATTCCCACCATTATGCCGGATATGACCTTCGACGAGGCGCTCGAGGTCACGAAGATCCATTCGGTCGCGGGTATTCTGGGCGGGAACGGCATCGTCACGCTTCGGCCGTTCCGCAGTCCGCATCATACGGCCACGACCGCTTCCCTCTGCGGGGGCGGCAACCGCTGGATCCGGCCGGGCGAGATCAGTCTGGCGCACCGCGGCGTGCTCTTTCTCGACGAAATGCCCGAATATCACCGCTCTGTCCTCGAGGCGCTCCGTCAGCCCCTTGAAGACGGCGAGATCACCGTTACCCGAGCGGGCGGCGCGGTTACGTTCCCCGCAAATTTCATGCTCTGTGCGAGCATGAATCCCTGCCCGTGCGGCAATTACGGCTCTGCGGACAAGGTGTGTACCTGCACCCCCGCCGCGATCCAGAAATACCGTTCCCGCGTGAGCGGGCCGCTGCTCGACCGCATCGATCTGCAGGTCGAAGTGGACTCCGTCGGATACGACGACCTTGCGAGCGCTTCGGAAGAGGAAAGTTCGGCGGAAGTAAAAAAGCGCGTGGAGCGTACCCGCCGCATACAGAGGACCCGTTTCGGCGACGCGCGCACGAACGCGGATATGGGCGAGGGAGAGATCCGGCAATTCTGCGCCCTCGGCCGCGAGAGCGAAAACATCCTGAAAATGTCTTTCGAAAGACTGAAACTTTCCGCCCGCGCCAGGTCGCGCATCCTGAAAGTGGCGCGTACCGTCGCGGATATGGACCTGTCCGAAGACATTCGCCCCGAACACGTGCTCGAAGCGGTTTCGTACAGAAAATACGACAATTTCGGCTGATCCGTTCTACGCCTGCCGATTGCGGGTGACGGAAAAGGGTTGGGGCATCGCCCTGACAAAATATTTGCCGAAAAGGCAAAAGAGAGGGAACTATGCGGTTTACGAAAGAAGAAAAATCGCTCGTCTGGCTGGACAGTTTCGGGCTCGAATACGCGCGGAAAGCGGCGTTCATGAAAATTTCGGAAAATATCGCCGAAACGGTTTCCGGCTTTGCCGATTTCCGCGAAAAGATCGCGTCGGCGGTCGGAGAGGAAGACTGTGCTAAACTGGAGGCGGCGCGCACGCCGGAATATCTGTCCGACCTGTTTTCGCGCTATTCCGCCCGCGGGATCCTGCCCGTGACCTGGTATTCCGACCTGTATCCCGAAGCGTTGAAAGAGATCGACAATCCTCCCTTCGTGCTGTATTGCAAGGGGAATGCGGAACTTTTGAAAGAACGTAAATTTTCCGTCGTCGGTTCGCGCAGGACGCTGCCGCACATTCTGAAAGAGACGGAATCCTTTTCGGAAGCGCTGAGCGAATATTTCGTCATCGTCACCGGCCTTGCGGACGGCGGAGATACCGCCGCGGCGACGGGCGCGCTGGAGAGCGGCCGCATCATTTCCGTGCTTGCATTCGGGTTCGATCACGTTTACCCCGAATGTAACCGCGGCCTTTTGGAAAAAATCGAAGAAAAAGGGCTGGCGGTCACGGAATATATCCCCTCCGTCGCGCCGAAAAAACATCTGTTTCCCGAACGCAACAGGATCATTGCGGGGCTGTCCGAAGGCCTGCTCGTGGTATCGGGCGGTAAAAAGAGCGGCACGCGGATCACGGCGGATTTTGCCTACAATTTCGGGCGCGACGTGTTCGCGTTTCCTTATTCTATAGGCACCGCGTCGGGAGAAGGGTGCAACCATATTATAAAAGAATACGCAAAATTGACCGATAATTTAGTTGACATTACCTCCGCTTTTGGTATAAACTTGACCGAAAAGGAAGAAATTTCTCTCACCTCGGCAGAGCGCGCCGTGCTGGAAGCGCTGGCGGAAGGGGAGCGTCATATTTCCGAAATCGCCGCAAAGACGGGGCTGAAGCCGTACGAACTGCCGCCCCTTCTGACCTTGTTGGAGATGAAAAAACTTGCGTCTCCCTGCGGCGGCAACCGCTGGTCCGCCCTGAAAAGATAGGGGCGGGCGGCGCTCAGTATGAAAAGACTTGCCCGCTTTTGCGGGGCGAAAAGGGAATTATGGATCTGATCATCGTAGAATCGCCTTCCAAGGCGAAAACAATCTCGAAATATCTCAAAGGAAAATACCGCGTAGACGCATCGGGCGGGCACGTGTGCGACCTCCCCGAAAAGCGGCTGGGTGTGGATATCGAACACAATTTTGAACCCACTTACACCATCACGCCTGAAAAAAAGGCGGTCATCAAGCGGCTGGAAGGGGAAGTCGCCAAGGCGGACAACGTATATCTCGCGACCGACCCGGACCGCGAAGGAGAGGCGATCTCCTGGCACCTTCAGAACGTGCTCAAACTCAAAGAGGGGAAAAACCGGATCGAGTTCAACGAAATATCCCCCGCGGCCGTCACGAACGCGCTGAAAAACCCGCGCGAGATCAATTATAATCTCGTCGACGCGCAGCAGGCCCGCAGAGTACTCGACAGGCTGGTCGGTTACAAACTTTCTCCGCTTCTTTGCAAGCGCATCCGGTCCGGTTTGTCCGCGGGGCGCGTGCAGTCGGTCGCGCTTCGCCTGATCGTAGACAGAGAGCGCGAAATCCAGGCGTTCGTGCCGGAAGAATACTGGAATATCAATGCGGAATTGCAGGACAAGCCCAAGGCGTATTCTCCGTTCAAGGCGCTGCTCGGCGAACGGGCGGGCAAAAAATACAAGCCCTCCGATAAGGAAGAGGCGGACGAAGTGCTGCGCGCGATCGAGGGGAACCCCTTCATCGTCAAAGACGTCAAAAAGAGCCTTGCCAAATCGCATGCGCCCGCTCCGTTTACCACGAGCACCCTGCAGCAGGACGCATCCAATAAATTCGGCATGACCTCGCCCGAAGTCATGCTCGTGGCCCAGCACCTTTACGAGGGCGTCGATACGGAGACGGAAGGGCACATCGCGCTCGTCACGTATATCCGTACAGATTCGGTGCGTGTATCCGCCGAAGCGCAGGCGAAGGCGCGCGAATTCATTGCGGAAAAATACGGCAGAGAGTACGTTCCCGAAAAACCGAACTTTTATAAATCGAAAAAGGACGCGCAGGACGCCCACGAATGTATCCGCCCGATCGACCTTGCGCGCACGCCGGAAAGCCTGAAAGGCTCGTTGGACAAAAAGCATTACAACGTCTATAAGATCATATACGAGCGCTTTATCGCGTCGCAGATGAGCGAAGCGCAGTACAACAGCGTGCAGATCAAGATCGAAAACAGCGGCTACGGTTTCAAGGCGAGCGGCAAAACGCTTAAATTCCCCGGATTTACCGCCGTCTATCAGGAGACGAAGAAGGAAAGCGAGGAAGAGGCGGAAAACGCAAAACTTCTCCCCGATCTTCAAAAGGGGGAAGAGGTCGACCTCGTGCGCATGCTGCCCGAGCAGAAATTCACGAAGCCTCCCCTGCGCTATACGGACGCTTCGCTGGTCAAGGCGATGGAGGAAAAGGGGATCGGCCGCCCTTCGACGTACGCTTCCATCATCTCCGTTCTGACAAAGAGAAAATATGTCACCAAAGACGGGAAATACATGGTCCCCACCGAGGTCGCCTATAAAATGACCGATCTTCTGTTAAAGTATTTCACCGACGTCATGGACGTGGGATTTACCGCGAAGATGGAGGACCAGTTGGACAATATCGAGGAGGGCGGCACCGACTGGCATAAGATCGTATCCGATTTTTATCCGCCTTTTGCGGAAAAACTCGTTTTTGCCGCGAACGACGGCGACGAACCCACGGATATCCTCTGCGAAAAATGCGGCCATCCGATGGTAAGGAAGAGCGGCCGTTACGGAAAGTATCTTGCCTGCTCCAACTATCCCGCCTGCTCCAATATCAAAAGCGAAGGCGCGGAGATTTCCGCGACCAAGTGCCCCAAGTGCGGCGCGAATATGGTGGTCAAAAGCGGAAAATACGGAAAATTCCTCGCCTGTCCCAATTATCCGGAATGTTCCACGATCCTGCCTTTCGAGAGCGAGCCTTCCGACGTTCCCTGCCCCAAATGCGGCGAGATGATGATCTACCGTACGGGCAAATACGGAAAATATCTGAGTTGCCCCAAATGCGGCACCAACAAGCGCATTACCGAACTCGCGGGCACCTGCCCCGTGTGCGGCGCGGCGACCGAACGCATGAAGAGCAAGGCGGGCAAGATCTATTACAGTTGTTCCAATTATCCCCGCTGCAAATTTATGAGTTGGGATCTTCCCACCGGCGAAAAGTGCCCCAAGTGCGGCAAATATCTCGTCAAAAAGGGCAAGATCATCAAGTGTTCCTCCTGCGACTACTCTGTGGAGACGGCGGAAAAAGAGGAGGGGGAGAAAACCGCCGAAAACGGAGGCGGGGCGTCAAAAGAATAAAGTTGCGTAAAAATTTTTGCGGTGCGGCTAAAAAATCCTTGACAGCGGCCGCGCCGCATATTATAATAAATTAGCACTTGTGATATTCGAGTGCTAACATTTATACCGAAAGAGTGCCAAAAAGCGAAAAGGGGCGCATATGCCGAAAGAAAAAGATGATGTGATCGTGCGCGTGATCGGCGCGGGACTGGCGGGTTGCGAGGCCGCGCATTTTCTTGCAAAGCACGGCATAAAAGTTCGCCTGTCGGACATCAAACCGAAAAAATTCACGCCCGCCCATTCGGAGCGGAATTTTGCGGAACTCGTGTGCAGCAATTCATTGAAGAGCAACGATGTTTACGGCAACGCCTGCGGTCTTCTGAAAGAGGAGATGCGTCTTTTCGGATCTCTCGTGATCTCGGCGGCGGACAGCGCAAAGGTGCCCGCCGGCGGCGCTCTCGCGGTCGACAGGGCCGCGTTTTCGGAAAAGATCACGAAAACTCTGCTCGATGATCCGAATATCGAGATCGTTTCGGAAGAGGCGGAGGATCTGCCCTGCGAAGGGTATGCGATCATAGCGACGGGACCGCTTACGACGGAGAAACTTGCGGAAAAACTTTCCGCCCGTTTCGGCGGGAACCTGTATTTTTACGACGCCGCGGCGCCCATCGTTTCCGCATCGAGCATCGATACCGGACACACATTTGCCGCCGACCGCTACGGAAAGGGAGAGGGAGACTATCTCAACTGCCCCATGAACAAAGAGGAGTACGAGGCGTTTGTTTCGGCGCTTCTTTCCGCCGAGCGCGCGGTCGTCAGAGAGTTCGACAAGCGCGACGTGTTCGACGGATGCATGCCCGTCGAAGTGATGGCGGCGCGCGGGCCGGATACATTGCGTTTCGGCATGCTCAAGCCCGTGGGATTATACGATAAAGACGGCAAAAGGCCCTATGCCGTTTTGCAACTTCGCAAGGAAAATTGCGAGGGGAGCGCATATAATCTGGTCGGCTGTCAGACAAATCTGAAATTTGCCGAGCAGAAGCGGGTTTTTTCCATCGTTCCCGCATTGAAAAACGCGGAGTTTTTGCGCTACGGGGTCATGCACCGCAATACCTATCTCGATTCGCCGAAGATCCTTTCGGAAGATTACAGCCTGAAAGAGAACGGCAAAATCTTTTTCGCGGGGCAGATCACGGGCGTGGAAGGGTACGTGGAAAGCGCTGCGAGCGGCCTGTATGCGGCCGTCTGCTGCGCGCTGAAGATCGCGGGCGAAAAGAGCCTTGCGGCGGACGTGCGCACGGTGATGGGCGCGTTGGCGCGGCACGTTTGTACGGAAAGCGCCGATTTTCAGCCGATGAACGCCAATTACGGGATCCTGCGGCCGCCCGAGCGGGAAATCAGAGACAAGGCCGCAAAAAAACGGGCCTTTGCGGAGCGCTCTTTAGAGATCACGAAAAGCCTGAAAGACAGCGTGGAAAAAGCGCTGTGCTGACAGCGGGCGCATCGGAAAGAGCGTGAAAGAGGCCGCGCAAAAACGCGGGCCCGCGCTTTTGCGCGAAGGGCCGAAAAAATGAAAATGGAGGAGAACAGTATGCCTGAATTCAGAGGTACAACCATATGCGCCGTCAAAAGGGGCGGCAAAACGGCGATCGCCGGCGACGGTCAGGTCACCATGGGCGAATCGGTCGTATTCAAAAACAACGCGGTAAAGGTACGCCGCATTTTCGGCGGAAACGTCGTGCTCGGTTTTGCGGGAAGCGTTTCCGACGCATTTTCCCTGTCCGAACGGTTCGAAGGGATGCTCAATAAATTTTCCGGCAATCTCATGCGTTCGGCGGTGGAACTTGCCGAACTTTGGAGAAACGACAAGATGGTCAGAAAACTCGACGCCCTGATGATCGTCGCGGACAAGGATCAACTTCTCATCATCAGCGGCAACGGCGAAGTCATCGAGCCGGACGGCGGCGTCTGCGCCATCGGCAGCGGCGGAAATTACGCGCTTGCGGCGGCGCGCGCCCTTGCACAGGAAACGGATTATTCCGCGGAAGAAATCGCCTATAAGGCGCTCAAGATCGCCAGCGAGATCTGCGTTTATACGAACGACCACATAACGGTCGAATGCGTCTGATCATCCGGATGGGGCGGATCTTGCCGGAAAGGCGGCCCTTCCGCCCGGAAAGGAAACAAGGAGGAACTATGAGTCTTACACCCAAACAAATCGTAAACGAACTGGATAAATATATCATCGGGCAGGACAAGGCGAAGCGCGCCGTCGCGATCGCACTCCGCAACCGTTACCGCAGAAGCAAGTTGTCCGAAGCGGACAGAGAGGAGATCACCCCGAAAAATATCATCATGAAGGGCCCCACGGGCGTTGGCAAAACGGAAATCGCAAGGCGGCTTGCAAAACTCGTCAAAGCGCCCTTCATCAAAGTGGAAGCGACAAAATATACCGAAGTCGGCTACGTCGGCAGAGACGTCGAGAGCATGATCCGCGATCTCGTGGAGTGTTCCATCCGCCTCGTGCGCGAGGAAAAGATGAAGGAAGTCGCCGTAAAAGCGGAGGGCGTCGCCGAGAAAAAGATCGTGGACGTGCTTTCCGACATGAAAAAATCCGAGCGCGGCGAAATGTCGAAGGAAGTATTCGACGCGCGCCTGCTCGAAGATCTGCGCGCGGGAAAATACAACGATACGCAGATCGAGATCGAAGTGATCGACGCGCCCAAGAGCATGGAGATCGTGCCGGGCGGCGCGGAGATCAATATCGGCAGCATATTCGGGGACATGCTTCCCAAAAAGAAAAAGCGCCGTAAGATGACCGTCAAAGCGGCCATGCAGCAGATTATAAACGAAGAGTCCGAAAAACTCATCGACAACGACGCCGTGACTACCGAAGCGCTCGCGCGCGCGGAAGAACAGGGCATCATCTTTATCGACGAGATCGACAAAATTGCAGGCAAAGCGAATCAGGGCGGCGCGGACGTCTCGCGCGAAGGGGTGCAGAGGGATATCCTGCCCATCGTCGAGGGCTGTACGGTAATGACCAAATACGGCGCCGTAAAAACCGATTTTATTCTCTTTATTGCGGCGGGCGCGTTCCATATTTCCAAAGTAGAGGACCTCATCCCCGAACTGCAGGGGCGCTTCCCCATCAATGTGGAACTGGAAAGCCTATCCAAAGAGGATTTTATCAAAATTCTTACGCAACCGCAGAACGCGATCACGACGCAGTACGGCAAACTTCTCGGCGTGGACAATATCGATCTGAAGTTCACCGACGACGCGATCGAAGAGATCGCTTCGGTTTCCGCGGAAATGAACGCGACGAGCGAGGATATCGGCGCGCGCAGGCTGCATACGGTCATGGAATATCTGCTGGAAGACATTTCGTTCAATGCGGGAGGGGATTATCCCACCGTAGAGGTGAAGATCGACAAAAAGTACGTCGACGAGCACCTCGAAAAGATGATGAAAAACAGAGATCTGAAAAAGTACGTTTTGTGACGGAGCACGATAAGATCGCCGTCACGGCGTTCGGCCGTGTTTTTGCGCGAAAAACGTGTGAACAAAGGAGCAATTTATGATCAACATACCCAAGGGCACGAAAGACGTGCTCCCTTCCGAAGCCTATAAATGGCACTTTGTCGAAAATACGGCCAGAAGGATCGCCGCGCTTTACAACCTGAAAGAGATACGCACCCCCGTTTTCGAGCATACGGAACTGTTCCTGCGCGGCGTGGGCGACACGACGGATATCGTCAACAAGGAGATGTATACATTCAACGATAAAGGCGGCAGGAGCATCACGCTCAAGCCGGAAGGCACGGCGGGCGCCGTGCGCGCCTTTATCGAAAACGGCCTTGCAAGCGGCGTTCTGCCCCTTAAAATGTACTATATAACGCCCGTTTTCCGCTATGAGCGGCCGCAGGCGGGCAGGCTTCGCGAGCACCACCAGTTCGGCGTCGAAATTTTCGGTGGCAAGGGCGCGGAGACGGATGCGGAAGTCATTCTGCTTGCGCGCGACTATATTGCGTCCTTGGGCGTGCAGGGGACGGAATTGCAGATCAACAGCATCGGCTGCAAACACTGCCGCCCGAAATACAACGAGGCGCTCAGGGAATATCTTCGCCCGCATCTTGGCGAAATGTGCGAGACGTGCCGTTCCCGTTTCGATAAAAATCCTCTGCGCATCCTCGACTGCAAGGAAGAAGCCTGCCGCACAATTAACGAAGGCGCGCCCGATCCTGCAGATTATCTGTGCGAAGAGTGCGCGGAGCACTTCCGCAACCTGAAGGAAATTCTGGATGCCTGCGGCGTCGCGTATCGGCAGAATCCGCGCCTCGTGCGCGGGCTGGACTATTATTCCAAGACCGTTTTCGAATTTGTGTCCACGCAGATCGGCGCGCAGGGTACCGTGCTCGCCGGCGGCAGGTACGACACGCTGATCGAAAATCTCGGCGGCCCTTCGGTGCCCGCGGTCGGGTTCGGCAGCGGCATCGAGCGCATGCTGCTCGTTTTGGAAAACACGGGCGCGAAGATCCCCGAAGAGCCGCCTCTGAAAGTGTATGCGGCGGGGCTGGACGATGCGGGCAGGCGGGCGGCATATGCCCTCGCGGCCGATCTGCGCGCGGCGGGCATTTCCGCAGACTTCGACCACGCTTCCCGTTCGGTCAAGGCGCAATTCAAATACGCCGGCAAGATCGGCGCGGAATATGTCGCGGTCATCGGGTCGGATGAACTTGCGCGCGGAGAATACACGGTGAAAAACATGGCCGATTCTTCCAGTGTTTCCGTCAGGGCGGAAGATATCGTCGCATATTTTTCGGAGAAGGCATGAAAGAGATCGCCACGGTCGTAAAGACGGCGGGAAAGATCGCCGTGCTGGAAATCGTCAAACGCCCCGAATGCGACGGCTGCAAGATCTGCGCCTTCCGGAACGGAAAGAGCAGAGTAAAGGTCAAGGCGTACAATTCTGCGGGCGCTCGGGCGGGTGATAACGTCGTCGTGCGCGCGGAGAAGGATCACCGTGCGCTGGCGTCCTTCATCGTCTATATCGTGCCCGTGCTTTTGGCTTGTGCGGGCGTGCTTGCAGGCGTATTCCTTTTCGAAAAGGAAGTTTATACCGCACTGCTGTGCCTGGCGGGGCTCGCGGTCGGGTTTCTCGCTGTGTTTGCGGCGGATAAAATTTTGTCAAAGCGGCGCGGATTCGGTATGGAAGTGGTGGAAATTCTGCAAAATAATGCGGAGGGCGCCATTTTGGACGAAGAGACGGGATCGGACGGGGCCGGACAGGCGCCCGATCATAAATTAAATCAACAACAGGAGGAAAAACAGAATGGTAAAGGAATTTGATACTGCGGCGTTTCGCGCCGCCATGCAGGAAAAAAAGGCGTTGGTCGTAGATTTTTGGGCGACTTGGTGCGGCCCCTGCCGCATGCTTGCGCCGGTCATGGAAGAACTGTCCGGAGAGTACGAGGGGAAGGCAGACTTCGTGAAAATCGACGTGGACGAAAATCCCGACCTCGCGCGGGAATATTCGATCATGAGCATCCCCTGCGTCATGGTCTTTAAGGACGGCGCGCTCGCGGGCAAAAACGTAGGGTTCGTTCCCAAAGCGGCCATGAAAGAATTTATCGATAAAAATCTGTAATCAGAACCCCGCCGCGGACAAAGGGCCGCGGCGGGATTTTTATGTCCTGTACGCAAAATGCATGCTGCGGGACGCTTGTATTTTTTTCTTTCTTCTGCTATACTTGGTAACGAACGGGGGAAAGCGTTTTGCGGCGCGGCGTACGCCCTTATCCCGCACGGCTTTCTGCCCTTGTCAATCGGACGCTTCCCGCATGCGGCGGGCAAAGGGGTAAAAATGTTCCAGGATCATACAACGGAAAGACAGACCGTGGCCAAAAAGCGCCTTAGCGGGCATCGTGATCTCATTGTCGGGGTCTTTACGGCAGTCCTCTGTGCGGCGGCCGTCGTTGCGGCCTGCCTGAACGCAGGCGGGGGAGCGGCCGGCATCATTCTCAGTTTGGCTGCGGCTGCGATCGCCGCACTCTGCAGTGCATATTGCTTCTGCCGCTTTGCAGTCGTAAAAAAGTTGCCGCAGGTACTCGTTTATGCAGAGGGCGGAACTCTGTTTTGTTATGAGTATAAAAAGAAGGCGTACCGCGGCATCGCTCTGCAAGACGTTTTGTTTGCCGAAGCCGGCAATGCCGCCGATGCCCGCGCGGGGATTTTGCGCATCCGGACCGCATCGGGCGTTTTTGAGATCCCGGAGGTCGACGGGATATCCGCGGCGCAGCAGGCCATCCTTCTTCTGAAAGAGAAAGCCGGCAGGGGAGAGGGGAAAGAAGCGCCCGCAGCCGAACGGTAAAAATACGGGCACGGCCCGTTGCCGCTCGCATCGGAAGCATGGTGCGTGAAAGCGGGGATTTTGCCGATTCAAATTATAGAGAGGGAAAAAGCCGATGCGTAAAAAAGAGAAGGAAGAGGTCATCGTGAAGAGGTATGGCAGGGGGATCCTGATCGGTTATGCAGCATTATGCCTTGCCGCGGCTGTTTTGGGTGCGGTGATGCTTTGGATGAGCGAATGGTCGTTCGATTCATGGTATTATGTCTGCTGCGTCGCCGTGGGCGCGGGCGGATTTTTATGGACGGTCGCGCGGATCGTCCGGCACAGCCGTACGCCGAAAAATCTCGTCGTTTTGCGCGGCAGCGTGCTGTGCGCGTTCACGGACGCGGGCCGGCAGGAATTCCGGCCGGAAGAGATCCAGTTTGTCGACGAAGATCCGATCCGCAAACGTTCCCGCACATATGATAAGGGCGAACTCGACATCAGCCTGAAAGACGGGCGGCATATTGAAATCAAGTATGCGGACGGGCTGACGATGGCAAAAGAACGGCTTTTGGAACTGAAAACGCTGGCGCAGGCCGGCTTGGAGACAAACGCGCTGTCCGGGGAAGAAATGACGGAAGTGGCGAAAGGATAAACGGGGCGAACGCCGCTTGCAAATTTTTGCGAGTGGCGCGTATTTTCTTGAAAAATCAGAAAAATTGCGGTATAATAGACAAAAAAGAATATTTACGCACGGAGATGGAACCATGATAGACATGACCACGATCAAAAAAGCAGACCCCGAAGTATACGAGGCGATGAAACTCGAACTCGACCGTCAGAGAGATAATCTCGAACTTATCGCGAGCGAAAATCTCGTTTCTCCCGCGGTGATGGCGGCGGTCGGGTCGCACCTTACGAACAAGTATGCGGAGGGCCTGCCCGGCAAGCGTTATTACGGCGGCTGCCAGTACGTCGACATCGTAGAAACGCTCGCGATCGAACGCTGCAAGCAACTTTTCGGGTGCGATCACGCAAACGTACAGCCGCACAGCGGCGCGCAGGCGAACATAGCCGTTTATTTTGCTTTGCTCGAACCGGGCGACACCATACTCGGCATGAATCTGTCGCACGGCGGCCATCTCACGCACGGTTCCCCCGTCAACATCTCGGGCAAATATTTCAATTTCGTGCGTTACGGCGTCACCAAAGAGGACGAGAGGATCGATTACGACGAACTTGAAAAGACGGCGATGGAAACGAAACCCCGCATGATCGTCGCGGGCGCGAGCGCGTATCCCCGCATCATCGACTTCCCCCGCCTGCGCCAGATCGCGGACAAGGTCGGCGCTTATCTGATGGTCGATATCGCCCATATCGCGGGCCTCGTTGCGGCGGGCGTACATCCTTCCCCCGTGCCGTATGCGGATATCGTGACCACCACCACGCACAAAACGCTGCGCGGGCCGCGCGGCGGCGTCATCATGTGCAAGGAACAGTATGCCAAGGCCATCGACAAGGCGGTCTTCCCCGGCATGCAGGGCGGACCTCTCATGCACGTGATCGCGGGCAAGGCGGTCGCGTTCAAAGAGGCGCTCTCTCCCGAATATAAAAAATATCAGCAGCAGGTCGTCAAAAATGCGGCGGCCATGGCAGACGAATTCATCAAAAACGGCGTGCGCCTCGTTTCGGGCGGTACGGACAACCATCTGATGCTCGTCGATCTGCGCCCGAAAAACATGACGGGAAAAGAATTGGAAAAAATGCTCGACGAAGTGAACATCACCGTCAACAAAAATACGATCCCGTTCGAAGAGACGAGTTCCTTTGTAACGAGCGGCATCCGCGTCGGCACGCCCAGCATCACAACGCGCGGATTCAACGAAGAGGATTCCCGCCTGATCGCCCGCCTGATCGCCAAGATCATCGACGAAAAGGAAAGCGCGTACGACTATGTGCGCGCAGAAGTGAAAAAACTGTGCGAAAAACATCCCCTGTACGAAAGCGATATTCTTTGATCTTTCCAGGGACAGCCGCCTTGCGACGGCTGTCCCGCATTTTCGGGATTTCAGCGCCGCTCTTCAATGATCGCGGATAATTTTTGAAGAGTTCACGATTTCTTGACAATTGACAATTTCAGTGCTATAATCATAACATAAAATATGAAAACGATTCTTTGGGGCGGGGTGCAATTCCCCACCGGCAGTCAAAGTCTGCGACGGGCTTTTTGAATAAAGGGCCTTTGAACGGGTGAAATTCCCGTACCGACGGTACAGTCCGGATGAGAAAAGAATGTTTTTTGAAT
>DXCO01000031.1 GCA_019115945.1 Candidatus Borkfalkia excrementavium
AACTGCCATTTTCTTCCCGTGGGGAACCCCGCGCCGCCCCTGCCGCGCAGGCCGGATTTGGAGATCTCGTCGATGACGTCCTGCGGGGTCATTTCGGTCAGCACTTTGCCGAGCGCCTGATAACCGTCGTAAGCGATGTATTCCTCGATTTTTTCGGGGTTGATCACGCCGCAGTTGCGCAGCGCCACGCGGTGCTGTTTTTTATAAAAATTCGTATCGTTGAGCGCTTTGATATTGCCGTCTTCGCCCACCGTCTCTTTGTAAAGAAGGCGGGTGACGATGCGCCCCTTGATGATGTGTTCGTCAATGATCTCGTCGACGTCTTCCACCTTGACCTGAGAATAGAAAGCGCCTTCGGGATATACGATCATGATGGGGCCGAGCGCACACAGGCCGAAGCAGCCCGTCTTGGTCACGTGGACCTCATTTTCCAGCCCCTCTTTTTTGATGCGTTCGACGAGCGCGTCGTAAACTTTCATCGAGTTTCCGGAAGTACATCCCGTACCGCCGCAAACGAGTATATGCGATCTGAACATTTGTCTCTAATCCCCCTGCCTCAATTTTCACCGATCAGATATTCTTTGCATACGTTGCCGTTGACGACGTGATCAGCGATGACTTTTCTCGCTTTTTCAGGCGTCATAAGGACATACGTATATTTCTGCCCGTCTCTGAACACTTCCACGATGGGTTCGAGCCTGCAAAGCCCGATGCAACCCGTCTGCGAAATGCTCACGTTGTGCAACTGCCTCTTTTCCGCCTCGTCGAGAAGCGCGGTGAGCACGGGACGCGCGCCCGCTGCGATGCCGCAGGTCGCCATGCCGACTTTGATCACCGTTTCGTCCGAACCCGCGACCGCCCTGTTGTCCGTTTGGGATCTCATCTTTTCCCTGAGCGCTTTGAGTTCTTCCAAACTTTTCATAACCTACCTCCGTATATGCTGACTAAATTTTCTTGGATATATTCTCTCAGAAAAGCCCGTACCTCCGGTTCCCTGAAGGAGACGTCACCCAAAATTCCGCGCACTTCGCGCGTATCGAGCGCGCCGACGCGCCCGCTGCTTTCCACTGAAATGTAAAAATCCACGCCTTCGTTCATCGTGATCAGTTGCAGGATCACGCCGCCGAAATCGCCGAGCGGCATTCTGTCCACATGGCTGATGCAGTACGTTGCCGTGACTGTTGTGCCCTTCCCCTTTTCCGATGCGATAAAAAACGTGCCGCCCGCGCTCTCTGCCGAATATTTGAACAGAGGAACCCCCATGCCGACGGGGCGCGTCGTGCGCGATGTCGTGAAGGGATCCGTCACGCGGGCGAGGGTATCCTCATCCATGCCGCAGCCGTCGTCTTTGATCGCAATGCGCATCTCGTCCTTTTCAAAATCGACGAAAAGCGCGATCTCGATCAGTTTTGCGCCGGCGGCCAGAGAATTTTCCGCAATGTCGAGAATGTTGAGCGCAAGTTCGCGCATAGTTTAATTACCGTATTTGGCGAGAATGGACTCCACCTCGTCGGGAGTGACTTTCCCGTACACGTCGTCGTTGACGGTGAGCACGGGCGCAAGCCCGCAACAGCCGATGCAGCGCGTGGCGTCCAGCGAAAATTTCAGATCGTCGGTGCACTGCCCGCCCTCGATATGCAGGGTCTCGCACACCTTTTTGTATACGTCTCCCGAGCCCTTTACGTAGCAAGCGGTGCCCAGGCAGACGCCGATCTTGTACTGCCCCTTGGGATACAGCGAAAACTGCGCGTAAAAGGTGGCCACGGCATACACCTCCGCCAAAGAGACGCCCAACGCATCCGCAATCATCTGCTGCACGGCTTCGGGAAGGTAGCCGTAGATCTCCTGCGCCTTCTGCAACGCGGCAATCATCAACCCCTTATCTCCGTGCTCTTTTTTAAGATTTTCCAGTTCTTTTTTCAGCCGTTCTTCCTGTTCCTTGGTGCCGTTGAAAGGAACGTCGATCTTTTTAGCCAAGATAATAACCTCCAACATAAATTACGGCGGTGAACGTATCGCCGCCCCCAAAAATTCCGATAAATATATTTTATCATAAACAGCGGGGATTTTCAACATTTATGCACGGTTTTTCCGATACTTTTTGCAGATTTTTAACGGGAAAAAAGCGCGGATTTTCCCGCGCTTGACATTTCTGGCGTTTTATGGTATTATTATAGAACTCTTTTTTACCTTTGCGGGAGAAAAGGATATAAAAAACAAAAAAGGAGGGACGGTTTATGAATTATTCAGAACTCCGCGACCATCTGCTGACCAATCTGTCGAAATACGCGCAGGACATCATGGAAATGACAAAAATGGCGCAAAAGAGCGACATCATCAACCCCAAACTTTACGAAAAATACGACGTAAAGAGGGGATTGCGCGATATCAACGGCAACGGCGTCGTATGCGGTCTGACGGAAATTTCGGAGATCGTTGCGTTCGGAAAAGACGCGGACGGGAACAAGATCCCCGCAGACGGGCAACTTTACTACCGCGGCATCGACATCCGCGAACTCGTCAAAGGCGAACAGGGCAGGCGCTTCGATTTCGAGGAAGCGACCTATCTGCTTTTGTTCGGGCATCTGCCGACGAAGAGCCAGTTGGAAAGATTCTGCGAGATCCTTGCCGATTTCCGTACCCTTCCACCCTCATTCGTGCGGGATATCATTATGAAAGCCCCTTCGCGCGATATGATGAACATGCTCGCGCGGTGCGTCCTTTCCCTCTATTCGTACGATCCCAAACCCGACGACGTATCCAAGAAAAACGTACTGCGCCAGTCTCTGCAACTCATCGCGCAGTTCCCCCTGCTCACCGTATACAGCCAGAAGGCTTATCAGTACTATCATTCGGACGCTTCCCTGTTCATACATAAGCCGAGAAAGGAACTTTCCACCGCGGAAAATATCCTGCATATCCTGCGGGAAGACAGCAAGTATACAGAACTCGAAGCGGAGGTTCTGGATCTTTGCCTCGTTCTGCACGCGGAGCACGGCGGCGGCAACAACTCTACGTTCACCACGCACGTCGTGACGTCTTCCGGAACGGACACGTATTCGTCGGTGGCGGCGTCGCTCGGTTCTCTGAAGGGGCCCAAGCACGGGGGCGCGAACATCAAAGTATGCGAAATGTTCGACAATATCAAGGCGCACGTGCCCGATTACGACAGGGGCAAACTCAAAGATTATATCGCAAAGATCCTCGACAGAGAGGCCTATGACCGCTCGGGGCTCGTGTACGGCATGGGGCACGCGGTCTACTCTCTTTCCGATCCCCGCGCGGACATTCTCAAATCTTTCGCGGAAAAACTTGCCGTCGAAAAACATATGGAAAAGGAATACGAAATGCGCACTGCGGTCGCCGAGATCGCTGCGGAACTGATCGCGGAAAAGAGGAAAATTTATAAAGGCGTCAGCCCCAACGTGGACTTTTTCTCCGGATTCGTGTACGACATGCTCAACCTGCCCCGCGAACTGTACACGCCCTTCTTTGCGGTTTCGCGCATTGCGGGCTGGTCTGCCCACCGCATGGAAGAGATCACCAACGGGGGAAAAATCATCCGCCCCGGTTATCAGGCGGTTGCGCCCCGCAGAAAATACGTGCCCATCGAAGAGCGCACGGAAGAAGAATGAGACCCCTGAAAAAGTTAAGGAGGCGGAAGAAAACAGCGTTTTCTTCCGCCTCCGTTTTTATTGTCTGAGCGGACCGTAAAAATAGGATACAACGTGCCATGCCCTTCATATGCGCCGCGGCGCACGCGACCCGTTTTTGCGCAAAAACGCATACGCGCAATCCGTATATGCGCCCGCCCGCATATGCCCCGCGATGCATCATATCCATACTTTCTCATTTTTCCGCAAAGAACTCTGCAACAAAAAACAGCCCGCGGTTTTTACGCCGCGGGCCGCCATTTTTTTCAGATTATTTGACGATATTGATAAGATTATCGTACGTTCCGGGGAAAAAGAGAAACACGACGATCAAAGCGAGCAGAGCGAGGAAAATGATCTGGAAAATAAAATTCCTCTTGGACATCGCTTCCAGACCGACCACGGCAATCAGAACGAGCGACCCGTAGTTGCGGATCACCTCGAATACGTTCAGCACGCCGTCCGGAAGAAATTCAAACGTGGCATTGACGATGAGCAGGGCAAACACGACGACCAAAAGGACCGCCAGAATTTCCCCCAAAATATCGAACACCTTTTCCATCTTTTTGAACATAGCCATCAGCCTCCGTTGCAAAATTTCCGCCGCAGCGGATTTTCTACATTGTAGCCGCTTTTTTCCGCTTTGTCAACCGCTGTGTGAAAATTTTTGAAAGGATACACTGCCCGAAAGGCCGAAAAAATTGCACATCTTGCGAAAAAAATGACGATTTTTGCCCTTTTTCAAAAATTTTTTCAGAGATATTTCACGAGATCGTTGAGGCTTTGCGCAACCGCCTCAGCCCTGTCGGGCGTGCGCTCGGCAAGCGCCGCGTCCGTCTCGCCGCTGAGCACGAGAAGAGTGTGAAACCCGTTGTTATTGCCGAAACGGATATCCGTATGCGGCCTGTCCCCCGCCATTGCGATCGCGGAAGCGGGAAGGGCGAGGCGGCGTTTGATGCAGTCTCCCATCACGGTATACGGCTTTCCGCAAATTATGTCGGGTTCCCTGCCCGAAGAACATTTCAATAATTGTATAAAAGAGCCCACGTCGGGCGGGAACACCCCCTTGGCGGGACATACCGCGTCGGGATGCGTGGCGATATACGGCTTTCCCTCCGCGATCAGTCGGTTGATCTCGGTCAGTTTTTCAAAGGTGAGCGTGGTGTCATAAGCGAGAACGGCTACTTCCGCCTCGTCCGCAGAAGAAATTTGCACGCCGCCTGCCGCGAACTCCCCTTTCAGCCCCTCTGTTCCGACAAGGTAAACCCGCTTTCCCGCGTAATGCTCGTTGAGAAATTCGATCGTCGCCGTGCCGGAAGTATATACGAAATCCCCTTCCCCGAAAATGCCGAGTTTTTTCAGTTTTGCCTCATACTCGGCCACCGTTTTGGAGGAATTGTTTGTAAAATATACCAGTCTTCTGCCCGAAGAACGGATGGAAGCGAGCGTATTTTTCATATCTCCGATCAGTTCGTTTTCGATATAGACGGTGCCGTCCATGTCCAGAAGAAAGACTTTCGTTTGCTTGACTAAATTTTTCAGAGCACGCTCGTTTTCTGCACTAAAAAGCATATGTGTTTCCTCGCATATAAGTGTTTTTCCCTTCGTTTTTCGGGGATTTTTGCTACAAATGCCCCTGCCCGCATATGCGCGGCCGCGCAGACGCGCCGCTTTCAGGCGCAACGGACGCCGAAATCGCGCATGAGCGCCCCCACCGAAAGGAAGGGGGAAAGATCGGCGCTGAAAGAAAACAGTTCGTTGAGAAGATCTTCTCCGAAAGCGCCCCGCTTGCCGCCCGCCGCATAATATTTTTCTTTGACGGCATCCGCAAAATCGGACAGCAGACGCATCGCGTCGCAGAATCTTCGCCTGCTTTCGGCAAACACGCGCTCGCGTTCGAAACTTTCCCGCAAGGAGGGTACGGCGATCAGGGAAAAGGCGCGCTTGCCGATCGTTTCGGCCGCCCTTTGCGCGCGGGCCGCATAGTCGGCCACATAAAAAGGCCGCAGATGCCCATCATTGAACAAATACGAATATTTTTTCGTGAAAAAGAGAAGCGTTTCCAGCGCACATGCACCCCTGTCCTTTCCGCTCCTCTGTATGAGAAGAGACAAAAACGCGTCGGCGGGGAATCTGAAATTGCAGGCGCGCGCGAGTGCGAGACAGGCGGACGCATTGAAAAGATCTTTTGCGCCGATCTCCTCCGCGCACAAAAATTTTTGTGCGGCGCGCAGTTGTCCGTAACCGGCGTCCTCTTTGCGCCTGCCCGTAAAGGCGCCGTCGATATCGATATCTTCGGCAAACAGGGAAGAAAGGGCGCACTCGGCGATCTCCGCGGCATCCGTTTTCATCAGCAGTTCGTCCGCAATGACCGCATCCGCATCGCACAGCGGGTACTCTCCGCACGTCTCGATCGAGCGCTCGAATATGCCCCGCGCCGAGGCGCGGACGGGCAGAAGAATACAATATCCCCCGCGGAGCGTTGTAAAAAAGCGCGCCGCAAGCGCGCTCCTTTCGCCCACCGCAACGGTGCCGCGCACTTCGTCCGGGAGGGAAAAGAGCCCTTCCGGCCTGTCTTTTTCGCCGTAAACGACGGAAATCACCTTAAAACCGGCCAGATCCGCTTTTATCGCCGCGGCGAGAGATGCGTGCGCTTGGTCCGCGAGCAAAAGCACCTTTCCCCCGGGGAGCAAAGCGCGCAGATATTCCCCCACCCGCGCGGATCTGTCGTAATACACGCGCGTCCGGATGCCGCGCGCCGACAAAAAGCCGTTCAAAAGTTGCGAACACATAAAAGAAAAAGAGACCTCCGTGTATTCTTCTTCTTTCGTGTTTCCGCCTATGGTCAGCGCCCGAGCAGATCTTTGAGCGCTTCGAGAAGTTTTTCGTTTTCCTCCGCCGACCCGACGGTAATGCGGACGAAATCGGATATTTTCGGTTTGTCGAACCAGCGCACGAGCACGCCCCGCTCTTTCAGCCCCGCATAAACTTTGCCGCCGGAAAGAGAATTGCTCTTTGCAAAGAGAAAATTCGAGCGGCTGGGCAATACAAAAAAGCCCATTTTTTCCAGCGCGCCGCGCAGTTGTTCCCGCTCGAAGATCACGAGACCGTTCATGCGGCTATAATATTCCGCGTCCAAAATGGCCGCGGCGCACGCCGCCTGACACAAACTGTCAACAGGGTAAGAATTGAAACAGTCGCGCACACGCTCCAGCCCCTCGATCAGAGAGCGGTCCCCGATTGCATATCCGCAGCGGATGCCCGCAAGCGAATATCCCTTCGAAAAAGTCTTTACGACGAGCACGTTGTCGTATTTTTTTGTAAGAGGCACGGCCGATTCGCCGAAAAATGGCATATACGCCTCGTCCAATATGACGAGCCTGCCGCTCTTTTTGACAAATCCCTCCACCTCACCGAGCGGGATGCCGATGCCCGTGGGCGCGTTCGGGTTCGCCACGACGAACCCCTGCGCGGGCAGAGCGAGCAATTTTTCCAGATCGAGCGTAAAATCTTCGTCCAACGGTAAAATTCTTTTCGGGATCCCGAAAAAGTCGCAGAATACGGGATAAAAAGAGTAAGTGATATCCGCAAAGGCGGCTCCATCGCCGTCCGGATCGAAAAACGCGGGAAAACACAGGGCGAGAATCTCGTCGCTGCCGTTGCCGCAGAATACGTTTTCCGCGGGGACCCCTTCCGCCTGCCCGATCGCCTCGCGCAGCGCTTTTGCGGTCGGATCCGGATACAGTTTCAGGGAAGCCGGATCGAATTTTTCCACCGCGGCGCGCACCTTCGGGGAAGGAGGGTACGGATTTTCGTTGGTATTGAGTTTGACGTATTTTTTATCTTTGGGCTGTTCCCCCGCCGTGTACGGGGAAATTTTTTTCGCCTTTTCGCTCAGATAACGCATCGTTTCGGCACCTTCTTTCGTTTGATTCCATAATATATTTTTTCATGCAAAAAGTCAAGCGGAGGGGGCGCAAAGGCATCCCCTCCGACAAAGATTCTGAAAATCCGGCAAATTCCGCGTTTTGCTCAGACCTTTCGCCCGTCGGCGCCGCTCAGCGGCGTCCGCACAACTTTTTGAGCGCTTCGAACACGCCGTGCGCGCTGCACGTTTCCGCATCGATAAAATGTTCCGCTTCGGATATATCCCAAAGATAATGCGCGTCCGAATCGGTGATCTGGGGCAGTTCCACCCCCGAATCGAGGGTACATTCCACCATTTCAAATCCAAGCCCGTAATCGAATCCTCCCAAAATGCCGACGAGAGAATTGGATTGCTTGTCGATATGCGCGGGCACCGCGATGCCGCCGAAAGACTTCACGAGAGGCGCGGCCTCTTCGACGCTCACGCCCGAACTGACGATGAGAAGGTTTTCCTCCTCGCCGACGATCTCGTCTTGCTCGTTCATGATCAGTTGCCTGCCGAAGATCTCCGGCCTGTTGCGGATCTTCATGCGGGTGTTCTGTATATGTTTTTCCAATTTTTCAAGATCCTCATATCTTTCGAAAAGGCAGAGGATGTGGATATCTTCGCTGGTGGTCAGTTCCATGGCAGGCAGAACGACCAGCCCGTTTCTTTTGCCCGCCGCGATCGCCGCAGGGCAGTTTTTGCCCGTGTTGTGATCGGAGAGCGCGATGACGTTCAGCCCCTTGATGAGCGCCATATTGACAATGTTGTTCGGCGTATTGTCCTCGTCTCCGCAGGGGCTGAGGCAGGAATGAATATGAAAATCGTAATACAGTTTCATACGACCTCCCGAACGGGCGAGAAAACTTTTTGCCGCGACAAAGGGGATGGCCCCGTCAGATCCCGCACAGAGCGGAAACTTCCTTTGCCGTCAAAAACACATCTTTCGCCGAGCCCAATACCCACAGGCCCTGCATCTTCGCGCGCTCAAAAAGCGGTCCGTCCGGTTCCGTTCCCTCGCAGAGGATGATGCAGGCGCAGTCGATGAGCACCGCCACCGCCGCGACGTTCACGTTGTTCATGACCGTAAGCCAGGCACAGTTTTCGGGTGCGCGCGAGATGATGTTGCTCAAAAAATCGCCGCAGTAGCCGTTTTCGATCTCGCGGTCCTCCCCCTCGCAGAAGACGCGGTACCCTGCCCTGTTCACCAATTCGGAAACTTTCATTTGCCCCTTTCCTCCCTCAGTTTCACGCAGTCCGGTTTGCCGCCGTTGATGACAAGATCTTCCGCATAGCAGCGGCAGGTCGGGGCGCCGCATGCGCCGCAATCGATCCCGGGAAGTTGTTTCAGATATTCCTCGACCTGCACCATCTTGCGCATGGCGACAAACATATCTTCGTCAAGCCGGAAAGAGGTGGAAGGTTCGGGCGCCTTGTCCCAGAGGAAAAAACTTTCGTCCAGCCCGTATTCTTCCATGGTGGCGGGCTTCGTTTTCATTTTTTCGGCAAGTTGCCGCATGCGGTTGCGCGCGATGAACGGGTTTTCCACGTTCAACACCCCGCCGACACAGCCGCCCGGGCACATATTGAGTTCCACAAAATCCGCACTTTCCAGTTTACCGTCGCTCATTTCCGTCAAAAGGCCGAGCACATTCCGCACCCCCGAGCAATGAATGTAATTGCCCAGGCCGAGAGAGTTGCTCTCTCCGCCGGAGGAGCCCCAGCCGATGCCGAAGTGCCCGCACTTGCCCAAACGGCGCGGATTTTTTATTTTATTCATCTTTTCCACGAGGCGGAAATAAATGTCGCTCTGCGAAAGCACGCCCGATATGTATTTTTGGTTGGAGACCTCCTCCCTGTGCAGAGAATACACCTTTGCCGGACAGGGAGAGATAAAAAACACGCCGATGTCGTCCGCAGGGATCCCCGCCTCGATCGCCCGCATTTTTGCGATCTTCGCCGCCACTTTCGCAGGGGCGTAAACGGGCAGCATATGGTCGGCCAGTTCATGGAATTTGAGAAGGATCAGTTCTGCGACCGCAGGACATGCCGTGCTGATGACGGGGTGAGGCAGATTGCCCTTCTGCATAAGTTTTTTCGTGCAGTCCGTGACGAGTTCCGCCGCCAGCCCCACCTCGAGCACGTCGTCGAACCCCAGCGCCAACAGCCCCTCTATGACGTAGTTCGGGTCGTCCAGATTGTTGAACTGGCCGAACAGCGAAGGAGACGGCAGCGCGATCTTGTAGGCATAACTTTCCACGAGGTCGAAACTGTCGTAAACGGGGCGTTTGGCGCCCCCTTTGCAACTTCTGACGCATTCTCCGCAGTTGATGCACTTATCGTATATAATTTTCGCTTTGCCGTTGACGATGCGAATGGCCTCCGTCGGGCACCTGCGCATGCAGGTGATGCAGCCGATGCATTTTTCGCTCTCTAAAACGACGGTCTTCAGCGTTTTGTCCATAAGACACCTCAAAATCCGTGCCGCGCAGCGCCGAAAAACGGTGCGGGCGGCCCCTTATCAAAAATTCACGCGCAGATAGACGGTCGTTCCCACGCCGACCGTCGAATCGATCTTCATTTCGTCGCTGTACTTTTTCATATTGGGAAGCCCCATCCCCGCGCCGAATCCGAGACTTCGTATGTTTTCGGACGCCGTGGAATATCCTTCCTTCATGGCAAGTTCAATGTTTTCGATCCCCGGCCCCCTATCTTTCAGCCAGATCTCGGCACGGTCGGGCCAAATTTCCACTTCTGCCCGTCCGCCGTGCGCGTGGATGACCATGTTGATCTCCCCTTCGTACATCGCGATCGCGACGCGCCGGACGGAAGCGGCGGGCACGCCGATCTGTTTGAGCGTGCGTTTCACGCGCTCGCTCGCGTTTCCCGCAGAAGAAAAATTTTCTCCGTCCACTTCAAATTCAAGTCTGATACAATCCATGTCAGCCGCCCAGCCCGTTCGTATACAGGATGCCGCAGGCCACGAACAGTCTTTTTTCCGTGGAGAGAAGCACGATCCCCTTTTCCTTTGCAAGTTCTATAACGGCAGATTCGGGACGCTTGCCCCGCACGAACACGATGCACAGCATATCCATCATTTCCGCCGTGCGCACGACCTGCGGATTCAAAAGTCCCGTCAAAAGAACGGACTGATCTTTGACGTAGGCCAACACGTCGCTCATCATGTCTGAACCGCAGGCGGTATGGATCTCGGTGTCCAGATGTTCTTCGCCGCAGAGGATCTCCGCGTCGAGCAATTTGACCACTTCTCTGATTTTCATAATAATCTCCGATGATAAGATAGGGTTTTTATTATCATACCACAAATCCGCGCATATTTCAAGACATTTTTTGATTTTCAGTCCGAAAAAGAAGAGCCCGTCCCTCCTTTTCCGCCCGCGCAGGTTCCGATAAAGCCCAGCGGTACAAAAAAAGAAAGGGCCGCAGCCCTTTCGCATATTTTTTATTCAAAAAAGAGGGAGCACGGCGTTCAGAAGATAACCGAACCCGACGCCGATCACATACACTGCGAGCATCAGCGCGAGGTTGCGCTTCCACTTGCGGACGTTGCGGAACAGGACGACGAACCCGAGCCCCGCATTCGCGCAAAGGCCCGCGACGCAACTGCCGAAAGCGATGTAACCGTCTATGAACGCTTCGGTGATGACCACGCTCGACGCGCAGTTCGGGATCAGCCCCACCGCCGCGGCGACGAGCGGCTGATACCATACGCCTTTTTGCAAAAACGCTTCCAGTTTATCCTCTCCCACAAAGTGGATGACGAGGCCGAAAATAATGTTTACGGCAAGGATATAGACAAAAATTTCCAAAGAGTGCAAAAGCGGATGCAGAAAATAACTTTTGAATTTGCTCTCCTCTTCATGGTCGTGGCCGCACGCGGTGCCGTGGATCTCTTCGTTTTCGGAAAGTTCCGCAAGCGTTTCTTTGCGGAAGAGGGCGTTGGCAAGGTATCCGATCCCCACGGCAATCACGAATTTCGCCGCGATCATCGGCACCACCCAGGCGGCCTTCGTGCCGTCTGCAAGCAGAAGGATAAAAGCCTCGTCCGATGTTGCAAGAAACACGGCGAGCACCGTACCCGTGCGGATCAACTTTCTGTCATACAGTTTTGCCGCCATGACGGAAAAGCCGCACTGCGGCACCAGCCCCGTCGCCGCGCCGAGCAGGGGCGCAAGGTTTCCGCGCAATACGTTATGATTGCGGGAAATATTGGTACGGTTTTCCAAAATCTCGATCAGCACATAAATGAGAAAGAGAAAAGGGAACAATTTAAGGCTGTCGAGCAGCGCATCCAGCAATACTTCGCCCACTTAGCGACCTCCTTTCGGCAAACATCCGGAAATTTTCGTTCGACTTTGTACGAATACGAAGTATTATACTGAAAAAACCGCGTAAAATCAACCGTTTTGGGGAATCCGAAAAAATTTGGCATCGTTTTTGTTCAGAAAGCGAGCCTCTACCGATTGAAAAGAGAGCCTTCCCGATTAAAGAAGGCTCTCTTGATTCATTTTATCCGATTACTGTTTTTTATTGCCCTGCGTTTTTTTCTTTGCGGGAGCCTTTTTTTCGGCTTCCGCTTCGGCAGCCTTCTCTTCGATGGCTTCCTTTTCAGCCTCGGCCGTCGTTTCGGCGGGCTGTTCTTCCGTAGGCATCACGGCCGCTGCAGGAATTTCAGGAGCGGCGTCCGCTTCCGGCTGATTGATCGCGTTCTCCGCAGGGATCTCCGCGGCGGCTTCGGCAGCGGCTTTCGCCTCGGCCTTTTCCTTTCTCGCGGCGGCGCGCGCTTCGCGGCGCATTGCGGCCTTTTCTTCCTTGGTAACGACCCTGTTCTTCTCGATGATCGCCTGCATCTCCTGAGGCGTCAGAGGCACGAAGTTGGAAGAAACTTCGTTTTCAGGCGTGATTTCATAGCCGTCGTCTCTCGCGAGGATGGACATCTCCGTCGTGGCATCGAACAGGTGGATGTGGTTCGCATCGAAAGCAAGTTCGATGACCTCGCCGCGGTTGACGGTGCTTCTCGAATCGATCTTGGCGATCATGCTGGACGCGGAATCGCCGATGACGTTGCCGACTTCTTCGCCCTCTTTATAGTCGAGTTTGCAGTAGATCTGCGTCTCTGCGCCGAGTTTTTCGACAACTTCGACGAGAACTTTGACCACGGTATCGGGAGAGGCGTTGATGAACGCTTCCTCTTCGTGGATATCTTCGGGACGGACGCCCAAAGTCACGGGCTTTTCCGTATTGAGATAGTCTTCGATATTTCTGATCCTTGCAACGACGGACTTGGGAAGAAGGATCTTATTGTTATTGATGAATTCGCAATAAACTTTGCCCTTGTCGTCCTTGGTGAGGGTCGCTTTGAAGAAGTTCATCTGAGGGGTGCCGATGAAGCCCGCAACGAACTGGTTGATCGGATAATCGTACAGGTTCTGCGGCGTATCCACCTGCTGCATGAAGCCGTCTTTCATGACGACGATGCGCGTTCCCATCGTCATCGCCTCGATCTGGTCGTGCGTGACGTAAATGAACGTGGTCGCAAGCCTTGCGTGCAGTTTGGAGATCTCCGTCCTCATCTGTGCGCGGAGTTTCGCGTCGAGGTTGGACAGAGGTTCGTCCAAAAGGAATACTTTCGGTTCACGGACGATCGCACGGCCGAGCGCGACACGCTGGCGCTGACCACCGGAAAGAGCCTTCGGCTTACGGGTAAGATAATCGGTGATGCCGAGGATGGCCGCCGCCTCTTTGACGCGTTCGTCGATGATCTGTTTGGGCACTTTGCGCAATTTCAGACCGAACGCCATGTTGTCGTAAACGGCCATGTGCGGATACAGAGCGTAGTTCTGGAACACCATCGCGATGTCCCTGTCCTTCGGCACGACGTCGTTGACGAGTTTGCCGTCGATATACAGTTCGCCCTTGGAGATCTCTTCAAGCCCCGCGATCATACGGAGCGTGGTCGATTTTCCGCAGCCGGACGGACCGACGAATACGATAAATTCTTTGTCCTTGATGTCAAGGTTGAAATCCGTAACCGCGGTAACGCCGGACGGATAAACCTTATAGATCCCTTTTAACAAAAGGCTTGCCATGAAGTTAGATTCCTCCCTACAATAAATCTTACAAATATTTTACAACATTACAAAAAAAAACGCAATGGGCAATTATTACAAATAATTTTCCCGATTCTGTTAATAGTGCCCAAGTAGGCGCGCGCTCGCTTTTTTTGCCCCCGTTTTATGGAAAATTTTTCACATTCGGGTTGTCTTTTCTGTGCCATTCTGCTATAATGGATATACATCAGGCGCAAAAGACGGCGCCGCAAAAAAACGATAACGGGGTCTGAAAATGGACATCAATAAATATTCTCCCAAATTCAGGGTAAAAAATACGCACCTTCTCAAGCTTGCGGATATTTCCGCGGAAGAAATTTTTGAATTTCTGTATGCGGCGAAGGTCATGAAAAAGAAATACAAGGTGGGCGAGATCAACAGCATCCTCAAAAACAAGACGATCGGCCTGCTGTTCGGAAACGTATCCACCAGAACGCGCGTTTCCTTTCAAATGGGTATCCGCCAGATGGGCGGGCACTATGTGTTTTTGCCCAAAGACGAAACGCAGCTTTCCCGCGGCGAGAGCATCAAAGACACGGCGGTCATGTTGGGAAGATACGGCATTTCCGCGCTCGTTCTGCGCGCGTTCAGCGATGCGGAGGTGAGCGAGTTCGCCAAACACAGCGGCATCCCCGTGATCAACGGGATTTCGGAATCCGCGCATCCCCTGCAGGTCCTTTCCGACCTGTTTACCGTGTGGGAAGTGAAAAAAGGGCTTGAAAATCTGAAGATCGCGTACATCGGCGACGGAAACAACGTGGCGAATTCGCTGATCATCGGGTGCTCGAAATGCGACATGAACGTGGCGATCGCAAGCCCACACGGGTACCGCCCCGCAAAAGAGGTCGTGGAGCGCGGCATGCAGTACAGCGACGTGCTCATCACCGACGATATCTATGAAGCGGTCAAAGACGCCGACGTCGTTTATACGGACGTATTCATCTCCATGAACGACGAGGACGACGAAAAAAAGAAAGCAAAACTTGCCAAATACCGCGTGACGGAAGAGGTCATGCAGCACGCAAAACCGGACGCCGTGTTCATGCACTGCATGCCCGTGCGGAGGGGCGAAGAAGTAGCCGCCGAAGTTGCGGACGGGCCGCAGTCCATCATGTATCTGCAGGCGGAAAACAGGCTGCACCTGAACAAAGCGGTGCTCACACTGCTGACAAAAAACAAGTAAACAGACACAAAGGAGAGGGCCAAAACGCAAAACCGCGCGGGGTATAACTGAAATTCGCAAAAATCATTTCGCGACCATATTTCAAAAATACCGTCCCTTCGCGCGTCTTTTCGGTTGCCTTTCTCTGTTTCTTATGATATAATACGGAAAAATCGAATGACAAGCTGCCACCGGGTAGCCAGATGCGAACAAGCATCCGTTTACACATCGTTAGGTCTTTGCAGATGTGTATGCGGATGCTTTTTTTCGGAGAAATTTATTTTTATGCTGAAAGAAAAAATCAATTATTTTTCAAAAACGGAAAAGATCTTATGGATATCGTCCGTTGCGATCATTCTGGCCGTGTTCCTCATTTTCGACAGGGAAAGGTATCTGACGCTCGCAGCCTCGCTGATCGGCGTAACTTCGCTCATTTTCAACGCAAAGGGAAATCCCGTCGGGCAGATCCTGATGATCGCGTTCAGTTTGCTGTACGGGATCATCTCTTTCACCTTCTCCTATTACGGAGAAATGATCACCTATCTCGGCATGACCTTGCCCATGGCCGTCGTCGCGCTGATCGCCTGGCTGAAAAACCCGTATAACGGGAACAGATCGGAGGTAAAAGTCAACCGTATCGGCAAAAAGGAACCCGCCCTCATGTGGCTTTTGGCCGCCGCCGTGACCGTTGCCTTTTATTTTATCCTCGACGCGTTCCGCACCGCCAACATGATCCCGAGCACCATTTCGGTGACGACGAGTTTCGTGGCCGTGTATCTCACTTTCCGCCGCAGCCCCTATTATGCGCTCGGTTACGTCGCGAACGACGTCGTTCTGATCGTGCTGTGGGTCATGGCGTCCGTCGAAGACGTCACGTATATCTCCGTTGCGGTCTGCTTTGCTGCCTTTCTCGTGAACGACCTTTACGGGTTTTTGAACTGGCGCAAAATGGAACGCAGGCAAAACGGGCAAAAGGGATGCGCCGGCAACGGACAGGCATGCGCCCGCGAAGAAAAATAAATCCCGCACACGACCAAAAGGTGCGCAAAAGCCCCGGAATGTACGGCATTCCGGGGCTTTTTATTTAACTTTTGTGTCAGAAGTTCTTTCCGCAGCAGTTTTTGTACTTTTTGCCGCTGCCGCAGGGGCAGGGATCGTTTCTTCCCGGCGTCTTCTGCGACTTGACGGCCGGCGTGCGCGCGCCCTCGGCCGAACGGTTCGTCGTAAGTTCCGCATGGCTTTCGCTGATGAGTTTTGTGGATTCGGCGGCAGGTTGCGGCGCGGGACGGTTGACCTCGATGCGCACTTTTAAGAGCATCGCGATCGTGTTTTCCTGGATGCGCTCGACCATTTCGTCAAACATTTCGAAGCCTTCCTGCTTATACGAAATGACGGGGTCCACGTTCCCGTAAGCGCGCAGGCCGATACCCTTGCGCAACTGATCCATCGCGTCGATATGGTCGATCCAGTTGCGGTCTACGTTCATCAGAAGGAAACGGCGCTCCACGTCCGAATAGTCGATGCCGAACTCCTCTTTGACCTGAGCGATCTTTTCTTCGTACGCCTTTTCCGTCGCCTTTACGATGCGGTCGAGCGCGTAGTCGGTATCCCATTTATTGAGTTTGTCCTGCGTGATGAAGTTGCTTCCTTCGGGCAGCAGGCGGTTTTCGAGCGCCCTGTTGAGAACGGCGGCGTCCCACTTTTCGGGCATTTCATCCGTATTGACGGCGCCTTTGACCACTTTATGCACGAAATCGGGGATGAATTTGACCACCTGCTCGTGCACGTCTTCGCCTTTGAGCACCTTCATGCGCTCCGCGTAAATGATCTCGCGCTGTTTGTTCATGACGTCGTCGTATTGCAGGATATTTTTACGGATACCGAAGTTCCTGCCCTCGATGGCGCGCTGCGCGTTTTCGATCCCGCGCGAGAGCATTTTCGATTGCAGGCAGGTATCCTCGTCCTTGCTGAATACGTTGTAGATCTTTTTCATCGTCTCGCCGCCGAAACGCTTGATCAGATCGTCTTCGAGGGAGATATAGAACACGGAAACGCCGGGGTCGCCCTGACGGCCGCTGCGGCCGCGCAACTGGTTGTCGATACGGCGGGATTCGTGCCGCTCGGTACCGAGAATGCACAGGCCGCCCGCCTTTACGACTTCCACTTTTTCCGCATCCGTTTCCGCTTTGTACTGATCGTACAGTTCGCGGTAATGCTTGCGCATTTCCTCCGCCTCGCCTTCAAGTTCCGCGTAAGAAGTGGCAAGTTCGATCATTTCATGTTCGACGCCCTCTTCCCTGAGCCGTTTTTTGGCAAGATATTCGGGGTTGCCGCCGAGAAGGATATCCGTGCCGCGGCCCGCCATGTTCGTGGCGATGGTGACCGCGCCGAGCCGCCCTGCCTGCGCGATGATCTCCGCCTCGCGCTCGTGGTTTTTAGCGTTGAGAATATTGTGCTTGACGCCGTTTTTGCGCAATACTTTTGCGATCTCTTCCGATTTTTCGACGGTGGCGGTACCGATCAGGATCGGCTGGCCCGTCGCATGCACGTCCATGATCTCTTTGAGCAGGGCGCGCTTTTTGCCGTCTTCGGTGGGATAGACCTTGTCGGGCATATCCTTGCGGATCACGGGTTTGTTGGTGGGGATTTCCAGAACGTCGAGCGAATAGATCGCGCGGAATTCCCCCTCTTCCGTCTTTGCGGTACCCGTCATGCCCGAAAGTTTTTTATACAGACGGAAAAAGTTCTGGAAGGTGATGGTGGCGTACGTCTTGTTTTCGTTTCTGACCTTGACGCCCTCTTTCGCTTCGATCGCCTGATGCAGCCCGTCCGAATAGCGGCGCCCGATCATCAGACGGCCGGTAAATTCGTCGACGATGATGACTTCCCCGTCGTTGACGATATAATCTTCGTCGCGGTGGAAAAGTTTGTGCGCTTTGAGCGCCTGTTGGATATGGTGGTTCAAAGAGGCGTTGTCGATATCGCCGAGGTTATCGATATTGAAGAACCGCTCCGCTTTGGCAGCGCCCTTTTCGGTGATCTGTACGCTTCTGTCCTTGCGGTCGATCACGTAATCCCAGTCGCCGTATTTGCTCCCCTTTGCGATGTCGTCGTAATCGCCGTATTTGGATTCGGTCTCCTCTTCCGGCTCTTCCTCCGCTTTCTTCTTTTTCTTTTTGCCCTTGTCGTCTTCGCCCTTCACGCCGTCGTCTTCAAAGCCGCCGTTTAGGGTGCGCACGAATCTGTCCACGCGCTCGTACAGTTCGCTGGATTTGTCTCCTTTGCCCGAAATGATGAGCGGCGTTCTCGCCTCGTCGATGAGAATGGAGTCCACCTCGTCGACAATGGCAAAATCCAGATCCCTCTGCATCATTTTGGAAAGGTCCGTCTTCAGATTGTCGCGCAGATAATCGAAGCCGAGTTCGTTGTTGGTCGCATACGTGATATCGCAGTTGTACGCCTTCTTTTTCTCCGCGTCGTCCATACCGGGGACGACCACGCCCACCGTCAGGCCGAGAAATTTATGGACCTTCCCCATCCATTCCGCGTCACGCTTTGCAAGGTAATCGTTGACGGTGACGATATGCACGCCCTTGCCGGCGAGCGCGTTCAGATAGGCGGGAAGCGTTGCCACGAGCGTTTTTCCTTCGCCCGTCTTCATTTCTGCGATACGCCCCTGATGGAGCGCGATACCGCCGACGATCTGCACGTGATAATGTTTGAGTTTCAAAACCCTGTTCGCCGCTTCGCGCACGACGGCGAACGCATCGTAGAGGATATCGTCGAGCGTTTCTCCGTTTTTGAGGCGGTCTTTGAGCACGTCCGTCTGCGCGCGCAGATCGGCATCGCTCATCGCCGCGTATTTGGGTTCGAGGGCTTCGACTTTATTCGCCATCTTGTCGAGTTTTTTCAGGCTTTTTCTTCCGTCGCTGCCCATCATAAAATTGATCAATCCCATAACCGTACCCCTATATCCGCGCGCAGAACAGGCGCGGATCCATGATAAATTGCGTATCTTATCTTATTTTACAATATTTTCCGCAAAATGTAAAAGACTTTTTAAGTATATTTGACAAATTCGGAATTATTTAACCGTATTTTTACCCGCAAAAGAGACGCTTGCCGCGGTGAGAAGATAAATTTTCCGTGCGCCCGCGCTTTTTAGCGCCGCCGCGACCGCGCTGCCCGTCGCGGCGGTGGTGAGCACGTCGTCCACGATCAGGATATTTTTGCCCGCGCACTTTTTGCGTTCATGCACGCGGAAGGCACCTTTCAGATTTTCCGTCCTTTCGCGGAAGGAAAGGCTTTTCTGCGCAGGCGTTTCCTTTGCCTTGACGAGAACACCCTCCTCAAAGGAAAGCCCCGCGCGCGAACACACCCTTTCGGCAAGAAGGGCGGACTGATTGTAACCGCGCCGCTTTTCGCCGCCCGCCGTCATGGGGACGCATACGGCAAAATCCGCATCGGCGAAATCGGAAAGCGCGTGCAGATACATATTTTCGGCAAACGCATCGGCAAGGTATTTAGCGCCCGTTTTGAACTTTCGTATCAGGCGCACGATCTCGCCTTCATACAAAAACGCGGAACGCGCAGCGTCGAAAGCAGGCATATGCGCCTTGCACTCCAGGCAGACGGGATAATCCTCCCCGATCGCCCTGCCGCATTTGTTGCAGATAAATCCCAGGTTGAAAGGGAGATCTTCTAAGCATTTCTCGCAGAAATGCCCGTCGGAAAAGAGATCTTTTCCGCAACAGGCGCAGGTGAGTCCGTCTTCCGCAAACAGCGCCCGCACAGCGCCGCCGATCTTTGCAAAAACTTCTTTTCCCGTCATCTCTTCCCCTTCTTCGCCTCCGCCGCAAAACGCAGGGCGCGCGATTCGAGGGCGCGCACGAAGGCGTCCTTCCCGTCGCAGTACCCTTCGATGTCGTAAGGGAATTTTAAGGCGAGAGAAATTTTGAGTTTCCCGTAAGCGGCCGCCTCTTCGGGAAAAGCGCGCAGGTAATCGCGCACGGCGAGGTGGCGCTCGATCTCGCGGCGGCTGTCCGCCCCGAATATATGTATCTGATGGGTGCGCTCGTCGCCGCCCTTTCTGTAATAACGGCGGCCGGCGATGCCGAATTCCCCCATGCATTCGTACCCCAGCCCTTCAAAACCGCGATCGAATGCGTCGACTTTTCCGATCTCTTTTACGACGGGCATGATGTCGATGATCGGCTTGGCGCACAGCCCTTTCACGGCCGTACTGCCGATATGATGCACCGCAAGGCATTCTCCGCCCAGAACATTCCGGATCTTTTCCGCCTCTTTTTCGAACGCGCTTTCCCATAAAGGGTCGTAAGGCACAACGACGACGTGCTGCATAAAATTCCTCCTTATCGCCGCAAAGAAAAGGGCGGCAGAATGCCGCCCCGATTCCGTTAAAGATACTTCTTCAGCGTCTCCGCCATATCCGTCTTTTCCCAGGGGAATCCTTCCCTGCCGAAGTGGCCGTATGCGGCCGTCTTTTTGAAGATGGGCCTTCTCAGCCCTAATTTTTCAATGATCGCCGCGGGGCGGAGATCGAAATTTTCTTTGATCGCGCGCACGATCTCCTCGTCGGAGATCCTGCCGGTGCCGTACGTATTCACATATATAGAGACGGGATTCGCCACGCCGATGGCATAGGCAAGTTCGATCTCGCACTCGTCCGCGAGCCCCGCCTTTACGATGTTTTTGCAGATGTAGCGCGCCATATATGCGGCGCTCCTGTCCACCTTGGTGCAGTCTTTTCCGGAAAAACTGCCGCCGCCGTGCGCGCACCTGCCGCCGTACGTGTCCACGATGATCTTGCGTCCCGTCAGGCCGCTGTCTCCCTCGGGGCCGCCCACTTCGAACCTGCCCGTAGGATTGATGAAATACTTCGTATCCTTATCCAGAAGCCGCGCGTCCACCACCGCGTCGATGACGTGTTTTTTGATATCCGCGCGCAGTTTTTCCTGCGAGACGAATTCGTCATGCTGGGCGGAAACGACGACCGTATCCACGCGGACGGGTTTCCCGTTCTCGTATTCTACGGTGACCTGCGTCTTCCCGTCCGGACGAAGATAGGGCAAAAGCCCGCTCTTTCTCACCTCGGCAAGGCGCGCCGCAAGTTTTTGCGAGAGGACGACGGTGAGCGGAAGAAGTTCCTCCGTCTCGTTGACCGCATAACCGAACATCATGCCCTGATCCCCGGCGCCGATCGTATCGAGGTCGCCGCCGCCTGCCTTTTTTTCGGCGGAGGCATCGACGCCCAGCGCGATATCGGGGCTCTGCCCGTGAATGGCGGTGATCACGGCCAGGGAATTGTAGGAAAATCCCGAACCGTGCGTATACCCGATCTCTCTGACCGTGTTTTTGACGATTTTATTGATATCCACGTAGCAATTCGTGGAAAGTTCCCCCATCACGAGCACCATGCCCGTCGTCGCGCAGCATTCGATCGCGGCGCGCGCCGCGGGGTCCTGCTCCAGTACGGCGTCGAGAACGGCGTCCGCGATCTGATCGCATACTTTATCGGGATGACCTTCGGTCACGCTTTCGCTCGTGAAAAATTTTTTCATGGGACAAACCTCTTCGGTAAATTTCTGACGCACATATTATATAATTTTGCCTGCGCGTTGTCAATGCTTTACAAATGCGAATTAAATATGTTAAAATCTCTTCATGAGCAAAAATTGCGCTCTTTGCCCCGTATCTTGTGGGCAGGACAGAACGAAGCGCGCCGGATATTGCGGCGCGGACAACAAAATTTCCATCGCGAAATACGGGCTTCACCCTTACGAAGAACCGTGCATCTCGTATAAAAACGGATCGGGAACAGTCTTTTTTTCCGGCTGCAGCCTTCGGTGCGCATTCTGCCAGAACTACGAGATCTCCCGCGCGCGCGTCGGAGAAGCGGCGGACGAAAAGAGGCTTGCCGCAATTTTTGCCGAACTTGAGGAAGCGGGCGCGGAAAACATCAATCTGGTAACGGGGGCGCATTACGTGCCGCAGATCGCGGCGGCGTTTGAGATCTACCGCCCGAAGATCCCCGTCGTTTACAACACGCATGCCTACGAGAAATTAGATGCGCTCGCGCTGATCGATCGATATATCGACGTATATCTGCCTGATCTGAAATACTTTTCGCCGAAAATTTCCGCGCGGTACACGGGCAGGAGCGACTATTTCGAATACGCCTCGGCGGCCGTCGCCTTTATGGCGAAAAGAAAACCGGACATCCGCGGGGGCAAAATGTATGCCGGCTGCATCGTGCGGCACCTCGTGCTGCCGCTGTGCACGGACGACAGCGTGAAGATCATCGAATGGTTTTCCGCGCTGCGTTCCCCCGCCTATTTTTCTTTGATGGGGCAATACACGCCGCACGGGGAGATCGGCGATCTGCCCGAACTGAAGCGGCGCATCACGCCGCGCGAGTACGCGAAGGCAAAGAACGCGCTCGTGCGATGCGGCGTGGAGAACGCCTTCGTGCAGGAACTTGCCGCGGCGGACGAAAAATATATTCCCGACTTTTCGGAAAAAAACGGACTTTTCTGAAAGCCTTCAACTTTGATAAAAAAACTTCTTTTTCAGGCGGACGAGTTTTTTGACGAGCCGCGCCACTTTTGCGGGCGGCGCGGCCTGCAATTCCGCCTCGAGATCTTCGATCTCTTGCATTAAAACGCGCTTCATACAAAAAGTATTGCGCGGCGGGTGAAAAATATGCTGCTGAACGCGGAAAATGTAATCTTCGGGTACGACGACAAAATTATATTGGACAAGGTTTCCTTTACCGTGAACGAAGGAGAGCGGATCGGCTTTATCGGCGCGAACGGAGAGGGCAAGACCACGCTTTTGCGCATTCTGACGGGGCAACTGATCCCCGACGCGGGCGCCGTCTATAAAAAGAGCGGATTGAAATGGGGTTACCTTGAACAGAACGGCGGTTTCGAGAGCGATGGCACCGTGTACGGCGAAATGCGGGCGGTGTTTTCGGACGTATTCGGCGCCATGGACAAACTGAGAGAAACGGAAAAGGCGCTCTCCCTTGCCCCGTTCGGCTCGGACGAATACAGGCGCCTTGCCGCCGCCTACGAGGGACTGGAAAAGAGGATCGCCGCGGCGGACGGCTACAATGCCGACGTCAAGATCAGGACGGTGCTCGGCGGCATGGGGTTTGAAAAGGCTTACGACCAGAAGATTTCCACCATGAGCGGCGGAGAAAAGACGCGGCTGAAACTGTGCCGCCTGCTTTTAGAAGAGCCCGAGATCCTGTTTTTGGACGAGCCGACCAACCATTTGGACGTAAAGACCCTCTTCTGGCTGGAAGATTACCTTTCTTCCTATAAGGGGGCCATTTTTGCGGTCTCGCACGACCGTTATTTCCTTGACAGAACCGCGAACAAGATCTTCGAACTGGAAAACAGGCGCATCTTTTCCTATCGGGGCAATTATTCCAAATATAAAATCCTGAAGGCGGAGCGCATCGCTTACGAAGAAAAGGAATACGAAAAACAGCAGGAAGAGATCGCGTCGCTCAAAGAGTATATCGCAAAAAATATCGTGCGCGCCACGACGGCCAAGAGCGCGCAGTCGAGGGTGAAGAAACTGGAAAATATGGAAATGCTCGAAAAGCCCCTTCCCCCTCCCGCGCCTCCGCGCTTTTCCTTCGCGTTCACGGAAAACTGCTCAGAGGTCGCGCTGACGGCGACCGATCTTTCCCTTGCCGTCGGGGACAAAAAACTGTTCGGCGGCGCCGCGTTCGAAATAAGGCGGGGCGAAAAAGTTGCCGTGATCGGCGAAAACGGGACGGGCAAATCCACGCTGATCCGCACCGTCGTCGAGGGGAACGACCCCGCGATCAGGCGGGGAAGATACGTGAAGATCGGCTATTACGATCAGGAAAACGCGCGCATCGACCCGAACGAAACGGTGCTCGGCGCGCTTTGGCATAAACACACGTATATGAGCCAGACGCAGGCGAGAAGCCTTCTCGCGCAGGCAAAACTTTCGGAAGAGGACGTGGATAAAAGGGTATCCGCCCTTTCGGGAGGAGAGCGGGCAAAACTTTCGCTCGTTCTGCTCGAAGCGGAAAAAGCGAACTTTCTCATCCTCGACGAGCCGACAAACCACCTTGACCTTGCTGCAAGGGAGAGCCTTGAATCTGCGTTGAAAAATTTTGAGGGGACCCTGCTGTTCGTTTCGCACGACCGCTATTTTATACAGAATCTCGCGGACAAGATCATCGAGATCGAGGGCGGCAAAGTGACCGAATTCAAGGGTACGTATGACGAATTTACCGACCGGAAGCGGGCGGACGATGCGCGGCGGGCGCAGATCTTGCAGGCGGAACAGCCGGAAAAAAACGCGCAGTCTTCCTACCGCTCCAAAGCGGACCGCGCGCAGGAAGCCAAGCGCAAACAGCGCGTGCGTGAACTGGAAGAAAAAATTTCCGTCTGCGAAGCGGAGATCGATTCGATCAACGCCGAGATCGCGAAGCCGGAAATTGCGTCCGACTATAAACTGCTCGGCGAAAAGTGCGCCCGTCTGGACGCGCTGCACCGAGAGGCGGACGCGCTGTACGCCGAGTATGAAAAACTGATTTAACACGCATTTCACGTCCCTCCTTTGCCCGCAATGCGGACGGAGAAGGGGCATTTTATGCCTTTGCGCGATCGATTTTTGCATTATGATTAAAACCGTGCAAATATGGGAATAAATTTTCAAACGGCGGTTTTCTTTTTTTGTCGAAAAGAAAAGAATGATCACATTTCGTACAAAAACAGTATCTTTTTTACAGAACAAACACAATTGCCGTTGAATCCTTCACATTTTTCAGGAAAATCCATCATAAAAGCGTGGTATAATGGGCGCATAAAATATCAGAGCCGGAGAAAAAAGTATCATGAACAGAATTTATATACGGACAAAATACGCGATCGATTTTTTCTTCGCGTTGCTCGCGCTGGCGGTCGCAAGCCCGCTTTTGCTCGCGGTGGCGGTGGCGATCAAGGCGGAAGACGGCGGGCAGGTGTTTTTCAAACAAATCCGCACGGGTAAATACGGAAAAAAATTTTATTGTTATAAATTCCGCTCCATGAAAGGGACGGACGTCGCGTTCGACAAGCGCAATCCCGTCATCTCCGAACAGAATGCAAACCTGACGAAGGTGGGCAGGTTCATCCGCAAATTCAAGATCGACGAATTGCCCCAACTGATCAATATCGTAAAGGGCGACATGTGTTTTGTGGCACCGAGGCCCCTGCTCCCCGTATACGATTCCGACTATAAGGATTGGGAACTGGTGAAATTTACCGTTCGGCCAGGCCTTACGGGGCTCGGGCAGGTGAACGGGAACGGGTATCTTTCCATTGAAGACCGCAAATACTATGACGTGTATTATGCGATGCACGCATCCCCCCTGCTCGATCTGAAAATACTTTTCAAGACGGCCGCGGTGCTGTTTGCGGGGGAGAAAAAGTTTTTCAATCCCGTCATGCCGGAAGAGTACGAAACCTTAAAGAGGGAGGTCAAGAAGAAATTTACTCCCGATCCGCAGACGTTTGCACAACTTTCCGGCGCGGAAAACGAGTGGCGGCCATGAACGACAACAGAATCAAAGTTTTACAGATCATCGGCAACGCCCGCCTCGGCGGCGTTGCCTCTTGTTTGATGAATTACTTCCGTTTTGCGGATACGGATAAATTCAGATTCGACTTCGCGACTTACGGAGAAAGCCCCCTCGACGAACGGGTGAAAGAGATCGATCCCTCTTCGCGCATCTTCCATATCCCCTCTTTTGAAAAAAATTTTTTCAAATCGATGCGCGAGATCGGGCGCGTCTGCCGCACGGAAAAATACGGCATCGTCCATTCGCACATGACCACCCTGTCCGCCTTTGCCCTTCCGCCTGCGGCGAAAGCGGGCGTGCCTGTCAGGATCTGTCACGCGCACAGCGCCTTCGATAAAAATTCGGACCGGTATCTGTTCAAAAAGATCCTGCGGCCGTTCGCGGCAAAGCGCGCGACGCATCTGATGGCGTGCAGCGCGCATGCGGCAAAAAACCTGTTCCGCACGCGCGCGGACGAGGCCTTTCTGCTGCCGAACGCCATAGACGGGGCGCATTTTGCCTGTTCCGCGCAGGAACACTTCGAGGCGAAAAGGAAATGCGGCCTCGAAGGCAGGACCATCCTGTTCGTAGGCAGATTTGCCTTTGCAAAAAACCTGTTCTTTTTGCTCGACGCCTTCGCGCTGGCGCGAAGGCAGCGGCAGATGACGCTGCTTTTGGTCGGAGACGGAGAACACCGACCCGCCCTCGAAAACGCCGTACGCGAAAAGGGACTGGAACAGAGCGTGAGGCTGATCCCGCCCGCCGACCCTGCCGTTTGGTACAAGGCCGCAGATCTGTTCTGCCTTCCCTCCCGCTACGAAGGATTGGGCATGGCGGCGATCGAGGCGCAGGCGGCGGGCCTTCCGTGCATCTTTTCGGACGCCGTGCCGAAAGAGGCGGATATTTCCAAAAAGAGCATCTTTCTGCCTTTGGACGAAGTCCGTTGGGCGGACGCCATGCTCAAAGACAGACCCCGCCACCCTGACGGCGACAAAGCCCTGCTCAGGGCGGGATACGAGATCAGAAAAGAAGCGCACCTTTTGACCGATTTTTATGAAAAAGCGCTCGGAGAGAGAATATGATTTCCGTGATCATGGGCGTTTACAACGCCGAAAAGACGGTGCTGCGCGCCGCCGAAAGCATTCTTGCGGAGCAGGAAGAACTTGAACTTATTCTTATAGACGACGCCAGCACGGACGGAACGCCGGACGTGCTGGGCGCACTGAAAGAGAGGGATGCCAGAGTCTTGCTGCTGCGCAACGACCAAAACCGCGGACTCGCATACTCGCTCAACGCGGGGCTGCATGTCGCGCGCGGAGAATTCATCGCCCGCATGGATGCGGACGATTTTTCGCATGCCGGCAGACTTGCGGCACAGAAAAAATTCCTCGAAGAAAATCCTTCCTACGCTTTTGTAGGGAGCGCGGCAAACCTTGCCGAACAGGGCAAGATCTACGGGCGCCGTTCCTTTCCCGCCGCGCCGGACGAAAAGGAACTGATCAGGCGGTGCCCTTTCATACACCCCTCGCTCATGTTCCGCGCCGAGGCGCTCAAACGCGTCGGCGGTTACCGCGACGCAAAATTCACCTGCCGCTGCGAAGATTACGACCTGTACTTTCGGCTTTACAAACAAAAATTAATCGGGTATAATATACGGGATGCGCTCATCGACTATGAAGAAAAGCGGGGCGATGCGTCCAAACATACCGCAAAGACGCGGCTGAACGAATTCAAGGTGCGCGTGAAGGGAAGCCTTTCCCTCGGCAAGCCGCTCGGCGCTCTGATCGCATTCCGCTGCCTGCTGCTCATGGTCATGCCGAAAAAAATGTATATAAAGCTGAAAAATAAAAAAGCGGAGAAGGTTGCCGATGCAGACAATCAAGTATGACAGAACGCGCGAGTTGCGGCAAAGGGCTTTCCTTTTGAGCATGCTCGTGCGCAGAAATATCAAAAATCAATACTACCGCTCCTTTATCGGGGTGCTGTGGACAGTGCTCAACCCCCTTCTGAACATGCTCGTCATGGCGTTCGTCTTTTCCATGATCTTCGGAAGACAGGGCATGGAGATCGATTATTCCGTCTATATCCTGTCGGGTAATATCATTTTCGGGGTCATGCGCTCCTCCACTTCGGGGTCGCTGCCCTGCCTGGTCAACCAGCGGGACATGCTGCAAAAAACGAAAGTTTCCATTGCGCTCTTCCCCACGGCGAACGTGCTCTCTTCATTGGTCACGTTCGGTTTTTCCTTCATCGCCCTGATCATTGTCATGTTTGTGCGCTGGCTGGCGGGCGCTTATACCTTCTGTTGGGAAACGCTGCTCATCCTGACCACTCTGCCCGCGCTCACGCTGTTTTCACTCGGGATCTCTTATTTCCTGAGCACGCTTTACGTATTCTTCCGAGATATAAAGCATATATACAGCGTCATTCTCACCCTTTGGACGTATCTTACGCCCTTGTTTTATACGGTGAGTGCGCTCAAAAACCCCGCCGTTTCGAAATTTATGGTCTTCAATCCGATGTTCCACTACGTCGAAACATTCCGGGACATGCTGGCGGGGCGCATCCCCACGGGGGTGGAATATCTTTTCTGCTACGGGTTCGCCTTCCTTTCGCTCGCGATCGGTTGGCTGTTCCTGCGCGCGGTCAAAAACAAGATCGCCGCGCAGTTGTGAGGTGAAATATGGAAGAAACGAAACCCGCCGCGGCGGAAAAGGCACCGGACGAAGGGGAGATCCTGATGGACGTACAAAACGTCTCCATGGCGTTCAACCGCTACGAAGTGGGCGTAAATTCCCTGAAAGAACTTGTCGTGCGTGCATTTAAGCGCAATCTGAAAAAAAATAAATTCGAATGCCTGAAACAAGTGGGCTTTTCCATCAGAAAGGGAGAGGCGGTCGCCCTGATCGGCAGAAACGGCGCGGGGAAGAGCACCCTGTTAAAGATCGTTTCGGGGATCCTGAAACCGTCCGGGGGCAGCGTCGTCTGCAACGGCAGGATCACGCCCCTGCTGCGATTGGGCGCGGGATTCGACGGCAACGCGACGGGGCTGGAAAACATCTACCTCAACGCCGCCATCCTCGGCTATACCAAGCGCGAGATCGACGAAAAACTGCCTGACATACTCGGTTTTGCGGAATTGGGAGATTTTATCAATTCCCCCATCAAAACGTATTCGTCGGGCATGATGGCGCGGCTTGGATTTTCCATCGCCGTGAATATGGAATCGGAAATTCTGCTCATCGACGAAATTTTAGCCGTCGGAGACATTGCGTTCAACAAAAAATGCTATCAGAAACTGGACGAACTCAGGGCAAAGGGCCTGACATTTCTCATCGTTTCGCACAGCGAATCGGTCAAACGGTACTGCACGCGCGCCATCTGGCTGGATAAAGGCGTCGTACGGGAAGACGGGAACATCGACGAGGTTTTTACCCATTATAAAAAGATGATGACCAACGAATAAGATATAAAAGGGCCGCCCGAAATCGGGCGGCCCTTTTATGAAAACAGATTTTTTGCGCAAAACTCAGAACTTTCCTTCCGTCGGAACGGGAGAAGGGACAAGATCTTTTTTCTCCTTCGGATCGTCCGCTCCTCTCTTTTCCTCCGCGCGAGACCATTCGGCGGAAAGCAGAAAAACAGAATATACCATCGCGGGGAAAATATGAAAAATGTGATTGTCCAAAAGGCTGGTGCCGAGGATAGCCGCGATCACAGCGAGGGAAAACAACTTTTCCGTTGCAGGCTTTTTTCCGGCGCATAGACGGAGCAGTTCAAAAAGATGGAACGCGAGCGCCGCCGCCCCTGCCGCGCCGCAACTTGCGAGCATCTGGACAAACAGATTGTGATACATGTCCGGAAAGACAAAATTCACGATATCGTACGACCAGTCGGGCGCGATCGGCTCGTAAAACCCTACGCCGAAAAGGGGCGCGCGCAAAAAATTTTTCACACCGCTTTTCCAGATGAAAAAGCGGTCGGAATCGTCGAATCCGCGCTCGAACAGCACGGCAAAAATTTCTCGGATCCGTTCCCGAAAGAGAACCGACGCCAGAAGGGCGACAAAAAGCGCGGCAAGATTGAAAATGCGGAAAAACAGGCGATGCGGAGATGGTTTCACGCTCAGATACACGAGGATACAGAGCAGGATCGCCCCGCCCACGAGCATGGAAGATCGGCTTTGCGTGAGGCATACACCGCCGAAAAAAAGAAAGCCGAGCACGTAAAAGATGCATCCGCGGCGGCGGACGGCGGCAAGATAGAAGCACGCGGGGCAGAACATGGCCAGCATGCCGCCGATATTGTTGCTCATCCCCCACCCGACCAGAACGAGGTCTTTATCGATGGTGCCGCCCGAATATGCGCCTTCGACAAAGAGCGCCCATAAAAGTTGCGCGAAAATCACACCGCAGGCGAACACCAAATTCACGGCGAGATATTCCGTGAGCCCCGCGCGCGTACGCAGTGTGGAAAAGAAAAAGATATACAGCCCGAACAGAGAGAGGGCGACCGCCGCCCCGAGCAGGAGATCGAAAACGGTATAATCGGCAAAGAATGCGCCGTTCAGAAGGAGCGCGACGGTAAGAAAGAGCGCAGACCATCGGAAATTTCCGTCAGACCTGAAAAAATTGCGCTCGGCGCCGAACACAACAAGGCGGAACGCATATGCCGCTAAAACGACTGCGGCAAAAGCGCCCAGCACCGCGAGAACGTGCGGTTCCCCGAAATATCCGGACGGATCCTCTTCGGCGCGGGGAGAATGCATGAAACTTGTGGAGTACACGGCCAGAAGCGCGGGCACGAGCGCGGGTTTCGTATCGGGCGAAAACAGCGCAATGAACGCGAGCGCCGCCCCCGTAAAAATATAAAAAGGGATCTCTCCGCCCGTAAGCGAACAGATCAGCGTGAGGAACGCATACGCCGCGGGCCAGAAAGGCCCTTCAAAAAAGAGAACGATCCTGCGCAGGGCAGGTTTTTGCGCCGCCTTTTGCAACGCTCGGGCAAGTGTGCGCCGCCCCGTTTTGCGGGGCGATTCGGCAGAAATTTCAATCATAAAATCACTATACCATTTTTTGCGATGCGGGGCAACGGTTTATCGGGCAAAACTTGCGCTTTGCGGCAGATTTTAAGGGGATCTCCGCATAAAAAAGGAGGATTTTTGTCTGATTTTGCGTTTATTAAAATGAAAACGCGCAAAAGCCGCGGGGACCGATCAGCCTTGCGCAAGAGACAGATACAGGGAGACGAGGCCGCGCGTCGTCTCTCCGTAATTGCGTGTCCCGGAAGGGATCCCGTTCGCCTTCAGAAAGAGATCGTTGAACCAGGAAGAAATTTCGTCGATAATGCCGGAATACTGCCGGTAATGCTCCGACACGTTGCGGTATTCGAGCAGGACTTCGGGAGAAAGCCTGTCGCGAAGCGCAGAGTACGACTCGTCGGGAAGCGCGTTCAAAAGATTGGACACGGCGGCCATCAGCCCGCTGTACGCAAGGTAATCGCTGCCCGAACGGATGCAGAGAACGTACGCGATCAGATTCGCTTCGTTTTCCATGGAAACGCCCTTCGCATGCGCCATCTCGTGCGCCATGGTTACGGGAAGATCGCAGGCGGGAATGTTTACGTTAACATTCGCTTCCGCATAAAAGGGAAAATAAATGCCCGTAATGCCAAGATAACTCATCGGGACGGACAAGACGACCTGTTTCGGCCGCACTTCAAAGCCGGCAAAATACGACGAACCCAAGGATTGATATTCTTCGTTCAGAATATCGGCAAGTTCGTCAAACGAACAGTCCGCAACGACGTTCCCCTTCTCGTCCCGTTCGAGTTTTGCCGACGTTTGATTGAGCATATCCACAAAATATTCTGCCGCCGCATAGACGTTCTCTTCCGTGACCTGCACCTGCGGGAGGCCGAGCGCAGGAAAAAGATCTCCGCGATTATAGAGCGGCGCATATAATACGCCGAAGGCGAGCAACACCGCCAGCCCGAACATGACGAGGCGATACAGCCATCTTCCCGCCCGCGCAAACCGTTTTTTGCATAACAGAAGGATAACGCCCGCGGCATACGCGACCCCCGCGACGATCAAAAGCACTGCCGTCCATTCGTAGAAGGAGACGGCAATAAAATTGGTGATGCGCCCGATCAAAAAACTTATCCAGCGCGTGATGCCGCGCGCGAAAACGTATTCCGCAAAGACGGGGATATTCCCCAACGCGAAAACGGCGAGCGTACACAGCGCAAATATACAGAATTTTTGCGGCCGCGGCATGCGGCGGCGGGCATTCAGAAGTTCCATGCTTTTATTATAACATAAAAACGTACGGAAAAAAGGGAAAAAAGAAAAAATCCTTGCGAAAATTCTTCGCAAGGATTTTTTATAAGATCTGGTATGCGGATCAACTTTAATTGTCTGAAACCTTACGGGCTCCGCGGCGTTTTCTGCGGACGACCAGCACCGGAACGCAGATCCCCGCGGCCAAAACAATCGCCGCGCCTACGCCGATCACGATCCAGACAAAAATGCCCATCCCCCCGTCCGACACGGAAACCGGCGCCGAATAATAGACCATCGGCAGATACCTTGCAGTCTCGTAAGTATACTTGAACACGCCCGTATCGTCGGAGATGCGGATAAACTCGGCGCTCACTTTCTCCTCCGTTCCGCCGTACAGCACAGCGGTAACGGTGTGCTTATTGTCCGAAACGTCCTTTTTATCCACGCTTTGCGGGGCAGAGATGCGACTGACCACCGCCGCCGCGCCCGACACGTTGTCCGTAGTCAGGCCAGAAAATCCGTTGCGGATGTCGACGATCACCTCTTCTCCCGAATACGTCCATCTCCAGACGGCATAGCCGCTCACGATCATGCCGTGCAGATCGTCTTCCGACGGAAATCCCATGAGCGTTCTGTC
>DXCO01000032.1 GCA_019115945.1 Candidatus Borkfalkia excrementavium
GCGGAAGTATTCCTGAAATACTCTCCCGACAGCAATGAAACAAACAGCCCCGACGGGAACAATTCCGGTCGGGGTTGTTTCATTGTCCGATACAACAAAAGCATCGAGAAGCCAAAAGTCGGGCGGCGACACAGAGGCGCTCCGTTACAAACTTATACTGCTAAATTTACTATCTGTGTTTTTATTTAATTTTTAATTAAAATGCGGCTCTATACATCAGATTTTACTTGTTATCCGCATTTTTCATAGTTCTATTGAGGTCGCTTACTCGCCCCCGACCAACATGTCAAATATATCCGTATAAGAATTAAAATTTTTGCGGATACCCGATAGGTTTTTATTGCACGTCATAAAACAGACGCCTTGGCAAAAAATAGGCGGTTTATACCGCCTATTTTTTGCCTGCTTTGTTCATTTATTCATGCTGTTCGAACCCTTCCCCGTATATCACGATCTCACCGTCTATCTGTACGATTCCATATCTTAGATACGTAATCATAAAATTTACGTCCAAGGCGGTATCTCCGATAGCGGGAAACAGCATCTTTATCGTATCGAGATAATCCACAAATTCGATCAGTCGATAATTTTCTTTCGGACAGATTTCACCCAGTTCGGAGGAATTCAGTTTTTCGATGATTTCCTGAAAGGAAGCATCGAATACCCAGTCCACTTCATAAGCCTTTTGTTTTTTCAGGGCGGGAACAACGATCATCATCTCTTCCCCATCTTTGAGCCCCAACACATAGATCCCGTAACGCTTTGTATCGGGAGATATGACGGTGCCCGGCACCCCCCGAACAAGTGACCCGAATTTCCTCCATACCGAATTCTTCGGCGGCAATCCTCTTTGCGTCCGGATGTTTGTTTTCCTTTCCGCAGCCGGCAATTACAAAAAGAAAAGCCGCAACCGAAATAAGAGACAGGACCGCCGCGATGCTTTTTTTCATGTTCCCCCTCACATAAAATTTGCCTTGCTCCCAGTCAAATTATAACAGATAAAAAGGGACATTGCAACAGTTTTATAAAAATGATCGCGCGCGGTCGCATTCCCCGTCAATTACGGCTTCCTCTCCTTGCCCAGGTTTTGGCACGTTAAATTTATTGACAAATAAATAAAACATATTATAATGTTTCTTATAGTTAATCATACAAAAGGAGAAAAGCACTGCCCGAAGTTTTCGGCTGGGAGCACCTGACGTACACCGCTGTTTTTCTTGCATTGGCGATCGCCGCCATCGTTCTGATCCTGAAATACGTTAAAACGGAAAAAACTTTGTCCATGATCATGAGGATCATCGGCGGCGTTTTGTTTATCTGTATTTTATGGAACAGAATTTCCATATGCGTGAGCCATAAAAATGCGCTTCTACTGATCCCCGATACGTTCTGCGGTATCAGCAGCCTTATTCTTTCACTCGCCCTGCTTCTCGGCAAAAGGGATAATATCGTTTTCCATTTTATCTGCTACCTCGGATTTATCGGCGGATTGATCGTCGTGGTCTATCCCGATTTTATCGGTCAGGCCTCCTCTATATTTTATCCCGACACGATCAGCGGCCTTCTGCATCACTCGATCATGTTCTACACCATCCTGATCATGACCATCACAAAATATTTTGTGCCGACGATCAAAAAATGGTACGCTTTGCCGCTCGGGCTTTGCTGCGTGATGACTTTGGGCATCTTTGAAATTACGGTATTGGATTCGAACGACGCGATGCAGATTTTTAATCCCCTTCTTCCCGATACCATCTTTACGTGGTGGTTCTGCGGTATTCTGCTTCTGGTCTTTTCCTATCTTGTCATGGTCGTCTTCGAATATTTCAACGTGTGGAAAAAACAGTCCGGCTCGGACAATATAAAAACGGAAACTGAGGAGAAAACGCTATGAAAAAACATGTTATCGTCGCATTCGCGTATGCAGTCGCCGCGATGGCCTGCGGCGTGTTTTACCGCGAGTTTACCAAATTCAACGATTTTACCGGTGTGACTTCGCTCGGAAAAGTACATACGCACCTTTTCCTTTTGGGTATGGTGATGTTTTTGCTCGTCGCACTGTTCGACGCAAAACTTTCTTTCAGCCGACAAAAATTGTACAAACCGTTTATGATCGTCTATAATATCGGCGTTCCCCTGGCATCCGCCCTGATGCTGGTCCGCGGGATCGTGCAGGTGCTGCACACCGAAATCCCTTCCGGCGCGGACGCCGCAATTTCAGGGATCGCGGGAATCGGACACGTGCTGATCGCGCTGGGCATCGTCTTCTTTTTCATCCTTATATTGCGCGCGTTAAAATCCAAAGACCAGCAGTAACCGAAATGATTTTTTATGATCTGTAAAAATTTTCAGATCAGCGCCGATTGTCTGCTCGGACTGAAAGACGAAACGGGTTCAAAATTGTAACTTTTTTGAGGTATTTATATGGAAAAAAGGCCGATCGTTCCGATAAACTGTTTTTTTCAGGGCTGTTACAACCCCGCTTTTGAAGCGGAGATCAGAAAATGCAAGGATGTATGCTATCGGTACAATCAATTGAATCCGAACGACAGAGAGGAGCAAAACCGTATCCTTTCCCGCCTTTTGGGAAAAATGGGAAAAGAGACGGTCATCACTCCTCCGTTCTGGTGCGATTACGGATACAATATTTCCGTGGGCGATTATTTTTATTCCAACCATAATCTCGTCATCACGGACGGAGCAAAAGTAACATTCGGCGACAACGTGTTTATCGCGCCCAACTGCTGTTTTACCACGGCGGAACACGCGCTTGACCCCGGACAGAGAAAGGCGGGTATTGAGATCGCAAAGCCGATCACGGTCGGCAACAACGTGTGGATCGGAGCGGGCTCGATCATTCTTGCGGGCGTGACGATCGGGGACAATTCCGTGATCGGAGCGGGAAGCGTCGTCAAAAAATCCATACCCGAAGGCGTCATCGCCGTGGGCGTACCCTGCAAAGTTTTAAGAAAAATCACCGAAGAGGACAAATACCGCTACCCCGTTTATCAGGGAGAACCGGAACAGTAAAAAAACGGACCGATTTTTCGGCCCGTTTTTCTTTTGCCAAAAATTAAAATTTGCATGATAAAAAAACGAATCTTTTTGCAAAAGGATTATATAGATGCAAACCGCTTCGCCGATGTAAACTTATAGTCAGAAATCTGCGGATCTCAGAGCCGCGCGAAAGGTAAAATACCGACCGCGCAAATTGCCTGAATCCCGCGCGGACGGAAGGAGTATGATATGAAAAAGGTGATCGCGGCTATACTTGCCGTTGCGCTGTTTTCCGTGTGCTTTGCCGCATGTGAACAGAAAAAAACGGCACCCCCGACGGAGGAGGAAACGCAGACGAGCATCGCTTTTGAGGAAAATATTTACGAGACGGGAATCGGGCATGCCGTACAGACAAAGGTCAAGACGGAAAATGCAGACACTGTGACCTACGCTTCCGATAACCCCGCAGTGGCTACGGTCTCCGAAACGGTCGCGGTCACGGGAGTTGCCGCGGGCAGCGCGGTCATTACGGCGACGGCTAAGCCGACAGAGGGAGATAAGAGCGTTTCGGCGCAGTGCACGGTCAACGTAAACCCCTCCTCTTATGAAACTTTGAACGGGAATGAACCGCTCGTAAAATGGCTGGGGCGCAACTTTACGGCGGCGGGTTCCGTGAATTGCTATAATACCGCAAGCGGATTGGAGATCTCGTTTTACGGGACCGGACTTTCCGCGACCATCAGCGCGGCGGGAGAAAAGACGCCGCAACTGTGCGTTCTGACGGACGGGGAAACGGATCCTGCCGAAAACGTGATCGACCTGACCAAGACCAAGGCGACGGAAGAATACGTTTTGGTCGAAGATCTGCCCGCAGGCAAACACACCGCGCGCGTGCTGAAAATCACGGAGGCGATGACGACCTCGGTGGGGTTTGTTTCGTTAGAGACGGACGGATATTTTCTCTCCCGCCCCGCAGACAGGGAATACAAAATAGAAGTTTACGGGGATTCTATTTCGGCAGGGCACAAAAACATGCGCACAACGGCCGCCGAGCCGCCCGATTCTACAGATAAAATACAGAACGGGTGTCTGACTTACGCATGGCTTGCCGCAGAAGAACTGAACGCGGACGTCAGCGTCATCGCGCGCACGGGCATCGGCATTTATTCCGCTTGGGGCAATCCCTTTGTGATGAAAGACAACTGGAACAAAACGTATCTTTCCGAAGACGATTTTCTCGGCACGGGTTACGGCAACCCCGTATGGGAAGGAGACCATGCGGCAGACGCCGTGCTCGTCAATCTGGGAACCAACGACGTATGGTATCAGTGGGATGCGGAAAAGTACGAGGAAGAAATGATCAAATTCTGCGAAGACCTGATCGAATACCACGGAAAAGACGCGCAGATCGTTCTGATTTACGGCATGATGGTGAGCGACAATAAAGACGCGCTCAGAAACGCTTCCATGAGGCTGCGCGCGGCGGGCAATAAAAACGTGACTTTGCTGGAACTTCCGAAATCTGCGCAGGGCCATCCGCGCCTGGCCGACAATACCGCGGCGGCAAAAGTTCTCGCCGATCATCTCAAAGATCTGCTGTAGATCTTCAGAGTACAAAACCCCCTCCCGGTAACCGAGAGGGGGTTTCCTTCTTTCTTTTTTTAATGTACAATCGAGCCGATCTGCGCAAGATCGTCTGCAAAGAGTACGCGGCACTTGCCGTCCTCGTTGACGGGAGCGAGGAGCATTCCCCTGCTGATCTCGTTGCCGAATTTGTGCGGCTCGAGATTGACGATCACGATGATCTTTTTGCCGACGAGTTCTTCGGGCGCATATTCGTCCGCAATGCTCGAAACGATGATACGTTCGCCCATGCCGTCGTGCACGGTAATCTTCATGAGTTTGTTCGTCTTGCGCATGAGCTTTGCAGACAAGACCTTGCAGACGCGCATATCCAGTTTCGCAAAATCTTCCAGCGTCACCTGCGGACGGACGGGTTCGGGCTCCTGCACGAATTTTTCTTCGACGGGTGCCTTTTCTTCCGCCTGTGCGGCGGCGGGGATCTCTTCTTCCTTCGCGTCCGGATCCTCCGATTCGGGCAGGGAAAAATCGAGCAGTTTCAGGTACCGATCCGCCTCTACCGCAAACAGATACAGATACAGTCTCGGCCCCTTGTCGCGGCCCAAAACAAGATTGTACACGTCTTTGAAGAATTTGCTCTGCACCTCTTTGAGGGCGTTTTTATCGTCGACCTTGTCGGGATATACCCGCTTGGGGATCGCATAAAGTTCCGATTGCAGGGAATCGAGCGTATAATCCCCTTCCGACAGATATGCTTTGAGTTGCCGCACGCATTCGCGCTCCGATTCGTTCATCGTGCGCCAATACGGCCAGTTGCGCTTGCCCAATATTTTATATTCGCTTTCGGGCGAGCAGGTTTTCAGCCAGAATTTCGCCTTTTCGAACAATTCGGCAAAGTCGGAGATCTTATAAGGCGTGCCGATCTTTTCGAACAATTTTTCCATCATGTCCGCATTAAAATCGACGACCGATCCCAGATCGACGAGTTGGCTCATGGGCACGGGAGTCAGATCTCTGCCGCGGACGAGGCTCTCTTCCACGATGCGCTTGGTGTTTTCGTCTGCGGTGCCGTCGCGATAGGCGGACAGCATCTTGAAAAATTCGAAATACTGGCGCAAAATTTCGTCGCTCAGACAGAAATCGAACGCTTTCAGCGGCTCCGTCTTAGCATACAGCCACAAGATCAGTTCGGGCGGATACAGTTTGAGAAGGAATTCGGGCGTCATGTTCAGCCCGGACGAGCCGGACATTTTGCCGACGCTCCCCTTGATGCCGATAAATTCGTAGCCCTGGAACAGCGGCGGCTGATAGCCGAATACCTCGCGGGAAATATCTTTTGCGGTATCGTAACTTCCGTTTTTGGATGCGTGGTCTTTGCCGCCCGGTTCAAAATCGACCCCCTCCGCAAGCCAGCGCATGGGCCAGTCGACCTTCCACTGCAGTTTGCAGTTGAAATCTTTCGTAAAGTCGAAATCTCCTTCGTGCCCGCAGGAGCAGGTATAATGCGCCTTCGTACAGTCGTCGGAAAGGGATACGATCTTCGTGCTGTCTTTATGGCACTCGGGGCAGAAGATGCTGACCGGATAATAATTGTCGCGCTCTCCTTCCTCCGCATCCTGCGTGCGGTGCCTGTCCAGGATATCGAAGATCTTTTTGCGGTTTTTCAGCGCGAAAATCACGTACTGCGCGTATCTGCCCGAACGGTACTCCTTCGCCTGATAGCGGTATTCCATTTCGATGCCGAATTTTTTGACGGATTCCATAAATTCCCGCTCGAAATGCGCGGCATAACTTTCGTCCGTGCCGAAAGGATCGGGAATATCGACGTACGGATATCCGATGTACTTTTCAAAAGAGTTGTCTCCGAGATGATCGGACACGTTCTTCGGCACTTTGCGGAGACGGTCGAATTCATCCCACGAAAACAAAAGTTTCGCTTTTTTGCCCTTGCGCAGCAGTGCGCGATAGACAAAATAACTGGTTGCGATATCGCGGAAATTCCCGATGTGCACGGAGCCGGAGGGAGAAATACCCGCGGCGCAGACATATTCTTCCTTGTCGGGTTTGCGGCGGATCACCTCGTCCGCCAATTTATCTGCCCAAAACATACAGACCTCTCTTTCGGTTTCATTCGCCCTATTATATCATATCTGCAGAGGGAAATCAAACCATTTTGCCCGAAACGGGCGTTCAGGATGGGATCGGCGCAAAAACCGGCTTGCGGTTCCGCGTCAGATCAGTTCAAAAGTGAATACGGCGCTCTCGTCCGTTCCGCCCCAGTTCTCTTTGACGGTGAGCGAGATCTCGCTTACCGTTCCGCCGACGGGGATCAGAAGGTTTCTGGAAAGATTGCGGTCCGTTCCGAAAATCTTTTTGCCGTCAGCGCGAAGTTCGAACGATTTGGCCAGGCCCGTCGGAACAAACATGACGGGATCTTCGTCCGAAGTGTTGCAGCGCATGCTGTGGATCTTTTCGCATTCGTGCATATCGCCGAAAGACTCGCGCAGAAGATCGCTGTCGAAAACGATCTTTACGAAACGTACGGGCGCAGGTTCATGCAAAGTATATGCGGCGGATACGCCGTGTTTCAGGAATACCCTGTTCGTCTCGCCGCAAAGATCCCTGTCTTTGCCGTTGCGCAGCAAATCCGCATTTTTCACGGACGGGGCGGACAGCGCCGCGCGCAAAGTCAAGCCGGACACTTTGCGGTCCACGCCGGGCAGCCAGCAATCGAGCGTGAGAAGAAGTTGCTGCAATTCGTCCATTTTCTCCCCTACGCCGCCGGGATCGCAGCCGTATTTATCCGCAAGATACGCCGCCGCGCCGACCGCCTGCCCGATCGTCGTGCACGTGCCCATCACGCGCGCCGAACTCATCGCCATATGCGTCAGGCTGATATTGCGCCCCGCAAAAAACAGGTTTTTGATGTTTTCCGAGTACAGGCATCTGTACGGGATCCCGTAGGGCTTGGAGAGAAAAATATTGTGGTTTGCCAGATCGCCGTAAAATCCGTCCGGATTATGATCGTCGAGCGGCCAGCCGCCGTAAGCGACCGTATCGGGGAAGATCTTTCCTTCCACGATGTCTTTCGCCGTCAGCACATAAGTGCCCTTCATCCTGCGGGATTCGCGTTTTGCGGCAAGAAATCCGAGGAAATCCAGTTCGTAATTGTCCGCGTCGAACTCTCCCGAATTTTTGATCGTATCCCAAATGCCGAGGCAGAGCGCGAGCAATTTCTGATTGATGTTTTCCGCATTGCCGATCACGTCGTCGTTTCCGCCGATCTCGATATACCAGAAATTTTCGTACGGGTTCGTAAGATCGACGCCCCTGCTGCGCAATTTTTCCACGCTCACCTTTTCCGCCCAATCGGGAGCGCGGAAAGGCACCTTGCGGGAAGTTCTGCGCGCCTGCATGAGGCAACTGTTCCCCATCGTCTTCATATCCCGCTCGGAATGGATATACATGGGTTCGCCGTATTCCTGTGCGCTTTCGCGCCCGTACATGAAATGCGCGCCCGTCAAAGGGGCGGTAATGCTGTCGCCCGAACAGTCGGCAAACAGTTTTGCCTCTACTTCGAATACCGTCTGCGTGGTCATCTGATAGGCCGTCACGGAACGGATCTCATCCCCTTTGGTGCGCGCATCGAAACAGGTGCAGTTGAGAAGGGAGGTTATATTCTTTTCCCCTTTCACTTTTGAATTCAAGAGCGCGTTCCAAAGATTGAAATTTTTGGTGGGGTTGAAATAATAATTTTCCAGATTGAGTTCTTCCGCGATGCCCGTCTCTTTGAACCGGTAATCTTTTACGCCGCAGATCCACATGCGTATTTCGCCCGACGCATTGCCGCCGAACACGGGGCGCTCCTGAATGAGCACCGTTTTAACGCCCAGGCGTGCCGCGGTAATGGCCGCGGATATGCCCGCCATGCCTCCGCCGATCACGCAAAAATCCGCCGTGATCTTCTTTTTTGTCAATGCCATATCGCATCTCCCGCCCCCTGCCGTGCAGGGAATCTTTTTATTTCCGATATTATAGCAAAAAACCGCACCGAAAGAAAGCGTTTGCGCCTTTTTTGACGAATTTTTTCCGCATACGGCAAAAATTTTGAAAATCGGTTGCAAAATCTCAACTTTTAAGGTATAATAGATTATGTAATCGATTACATAGCGAGGTTTTGAAAAATGGAAAAAGCAGCAAAGTGGTGGCAGAAAGCGGTCGTTTATCAGGTGTATCCCCGCAGTTTCTACGATTCGAACGGAGACGGGATCGGGGATCTGAACGGTATTAAGGATTGTTGAGAAAGATGATCTTGTCCTTCAGCGAATTGACGAACAGCCAAACGAGCGGAAAAAACAGAGTAATTGAATAGATGGAAAAGAGCACGCAGACGACGATGAGGATCGGCTTATGCGCCGGATCCATTTTCACCGCTTCGTTTTCGCGCTTTTCGATCAGATTCTTTTCTCTCCGTTTCCGCCACCAGTTTTGGAGACTTTCTGTAAATTTGCTCATAAAACCCCCTTTTCGGTCGACCCGCGCCGTATGAGTTTATATTGGCACATGACAGTTCTTGCCTTTTTACCTTCCAGAACCCGCATCAACTGATCGACCGATTGGACGCCCATTTCGTATCGGGGCTGATCGATCGTGGATAATTTGGGTTTGACAAAGGTAGAGTAATGAACATTGTCGAAACCGAAAATTTTCAATTCGTCGGGAATGGATATTCCCATGTCCTGCGCGGCGTTGATAAAGGAGACCGCGATCTCGTCCGCCGCGGCAAACAGAGCGTCGGGCGAGGCATTCAAAATCCTCTTTGCGACAGCACTGCCCTGCTCATAATTGTAACAATTGTTCACGACAAGCGATTCGTCTATCGGGTATCCCGCGTCGCGCATCGCAAGGCGGTAACCCTGTTCCCTCTTGATGTTCGAGGGCGAAATCTCTCCGCCGCCGATCAGCGCGATGCGCTTTGCGCCGAGCGAGATCAAATATTTCGTCGCGTCGTAACCCGCCTGTACGTTGTCGATGTCTACCTGCGCGCAGGGCATGTCCTCGCGCGACTCGCAGCACCCGACGACGGGCAGACCTTCGAGGAAGGAATAATCCCTTTTCCAGGGAGCGGACACGATGATCACGCCGCGCGCCTGCCTCTTTTCGATAAAGCCGCAAAAATATTCGAGTTTCTCGTGCGAGCCGTACGTGTTGCACGCCATTGCGCTCAAACCGTAATCCTTGCACCGGCTGTCGATCCCCTCCGCGATATCCGCATAGAACGGATTGTTCATGTTCGGCAGGACGACCAGCACGACGTCTGACTGCGCCCGCCTGAGGTTTCTGCCCAAGGCGGACCGGACATATCCCGTTTCCGCGATCGCTTTTCTGACCGCTTCGCTCGTTTTCGGCGCCACGCTCGGATCGTCGTTGAGGACCCGCGATACCGTGGCAACGGAAACTTTGGCATAAGCCGCTACTTCTTTAATGTTCATAAGGTCCCTCTCGTCATAATGTAATCGATTACATTTTTTATTGTTTATATAATATCACACTTTTTTGGACTTTGCAATAGGTTTTTGAAAAATTTTTTCGAATTTTTTCTTTTTTTTCAGTTTGCCGCGCAACAGCCCTTTATATGCCTTTTCTGCCGCATAAAAAAAAGCGTGCAGGCGAAGAAAAATCTTCGCCTGCACGCTTCGTTTTTGATCGATCAGAACGGGATCACAAACGCTGCACCGCCGGGGGCAATGCTCAGCGTGAGCATGCCGCCAACCGCGTCGACCACGGTGCGCTCTCCGTTCACGTAGACGACCGCCTGCTGCGCATCCTTCAAAAACATCGTGACGGTGTCCGTTTTATTGTCTTCCGGATCCCTGAAATTGGTAAACATGAGCCCGACCTCGCCGTCCTTGCCCGTAAATCTGCCGATAAGCGTATCTTCGGAAGCGGCGACGGTCGTGAGAGCGTCTATACTGTCGACCGCGTATTGCAGACCCGTAAAGCAGGGATTTTCTCCGTCGCTCGCCCCTTCCAAGGCCATCGTGCAATCCCACTCAAAATTCAAAAAGACGTGATCCCAACTTAAAAGTTCGCTGTTGACCTGCTGCGCATAATAATAAGTCTCCGTAGGCGTGATGCCGTCTTCCTCCACAAGCCCGTCGCCCCATCCGTCTTCATAGTTCTGATAAGTGAAATATCCGAAGGCGTTCGCGCCGTACGTCATGGCCACGTTGACCAGAAAACGCAGATTTTCTAAATCCAGCGCGCGGTAGGTACTGTGCTGGGTATTCGCAACATAAAAATGGAAATCCGCGTCGTATTGTTTGGCGTATTTTGCGATCACCTCGTAACAGGTGAGCCATTGCGTACGGATCCTCCCGTCCGCATAGAGCGGATAGCAGTCGACGGAAATCAGCCGGTTTTCCGTGATGATGCTGTAGACGGTGTCGCAAAAATGCGCCACATATTCTTCATAAGTATGACCGCCGAATACGCCCGTATCCGAATCGTCGTGTTCGGGGAAGAGGTTGGAGAAAAACAGCCTGTCGCTGTAATATTGCACATGATTTTCTGCCAAAGATTCCAACGCATCGATGCCGCTGTACGTCGGTTCGTCCTGATATAGAAATCCCGTTACCGCATCGGAGATCCTGTCGGGCGCAAGATAAACGCTATTCCCCTGCGGCGTTACGCCACGCACGTGCGGCATGTAATCGAGCCCGTATTTTTCGCAGTATTCCGTCAGGCTCTGATCGTACGACCATTTTACGTAGGTGTTGATCCCCGACTGTGCCATGACTTCGAGCGCCTTTTCCGCATTCGCAGAGATCGGGCGCGGTTCGTTCCACATCGTGATCATCATCCGCTCTCCGTTGTCTTCGTATACGGGTTCCTGATCTTCTTGATCCTGCCCGTCGCTTTCCCAAACGGCAACCAGAACGAGGTCAGACGTTACGGGCAAAGAAAAATCGTATTTTTCCGAAAGATAATTCCATTGCACAAACGTGCAGCCGTCTTTGACAGGTTTTTCGGGTTCGGCAACGGTCTTTCCGTCTTCCACCTGCACGGGGGCGATCTCGCTTCCGCCGTCGGTATCGAAAGTGACCGTATGCATGACGGGGTCTCCGTCTGCATCGCCCGATCCGCATCCGGCAACGGCGAAAATGCTCAGCGCGATCGCGAATGCAAAAACGCACGCAAAGAATCTTTTCATCGTTTTGTCTCCTGTATGCTGAAATTTTCTGAAAAAATTTTGAAAGTATATCTATCATTATAAGGCAAAGCGGTTAAAAAATCAATAAGTTAGGCAAATATTCACAAAACTTTTATAAATTATTTAATAAAAGTTTTTGAGGGCCTTTTTTTTCCAAAACCGGTCAAAAAACGGGAAAGGCGCGGCGATTAAGCCTGCGGACTTGCTTTTCCGACAGATTTATAATATAATATGTGTAACTTTTACGCAAACAGCGATTACGGGAGCGGAAAAAGCCGCTCACTCTATCATATAAGGTATACGACCAATGAAATTTACGCGAGGACTCAAAGACGGGCTGCCCATTGCGCTGGGATACGTTTCCGTCGCATTCGCTTACGCGGTACTGGCGAGAAACACGGGATTTCCGCTGTGGTTCCCCATTCTCGTGTCGGCAACGAATTTTACCGGAACGGGACAGTTTGTAGGGACGGAACTCATCGCCGCGGGCGCCGCGCTCGTGGAATTGTTTTCCGCCATGCTCATCATCAATATCCGGTATACGCTGATGTCCCTGTCCCTGTCGCAGAAAATGGGATCGGACTTTCCGCTGTGGCAGAGGGCGATCGTCGCGTTCGGCGTAACGGACGAAAATTATGCCGTGGCGATCCGGCAGCCGCAAAAACTTACCATGCCCTATCTTTTGGGACTGATGGGCTGTTCCTTTTTCGGCTGGGTGGGCGGCACCGCGCTCGGCGCCGTTCTCGGAGACGTTTTTCCCCCTTCGCTGATGAGCGCGCTCGGCATCGCGCTTTATGCCATGTTCGTGGCGATCATCATCCCTCCCGCGCGCAAGGAAAAGAGCGTGCTCCTGCTCGTCGTCATCTCGGCTGCGGCAAGTTGCCTCTTTTATTTTACGCCCGTACTCAAAAATCTGTCCGACGGCTGGGTCATCATCATCTGCTCCGTCGTATGCACGCTGATCGTCTCGCTCCTCTTCCCCCGAAAACAGGAAAATGCGGAAACGCCCGCCAAAAAGCCGGACGGACGGCAGGGAGGCGGACAATGACCCTGAAAGATATGCTGATCGGCTGTCTGATCATGGCGGCCGTCACCTACGTTACCAAAGCGATCAGCCTGCTCCTCTTCCGCAAAGAAATTAAAAACACTTTCGTACAGTCTTTTCTGTATTATATCCCCTACAGCGTGCTTGCCGTGATGGTGTTTCCGGATATATTCTTTTCCACGGCGAGCATCTGGTCGGGCATCATCGGCACCGCCGTCGCGCTCATACTTTCTTTTTTCAGGCGGAGCCTTCTCGTCGTTTCCTTGGCGAGCATCGCGGCTGTTTACCTTGCGGAACTGATCATTCCACTCCTTTGAATCCTGCTCACGCCAAAATCATCGACACGGAAGAAAAAATATGCAGATCACAAAAAAAACGATTCCCGTTATTCTCACCGTTCTGTTTGTCGGCACCTCCGTCTGGAACGGATTTGCCGCATCCGTTATGGAACAATTTTTTCATATCCGTTCCGCGTGGGAATGGGCGAGCGCGGCCATCCATTGGCTGGGCATGACCGCTTTCGTCATTCTGCCGCCCGCTTTGCTGTTCGGGGAACGCCGCTGCCGCGCGCTGGCCGTTTATGCGCTTCTGCCCGTTCTGATCGCGGGCGCCTGCCTGGCGTGGGTCTATTTTTCTCTGCTGCCGACGCCGCCCGACGAACTTGCGGCGTATATTCTTTCGAGATCTTCTGCCGTCGCGGCCTGCGTATACCTTGCGGCCGAGCAATTTTCCCGCAGGCACAAAGGCGCGGAATTTGTTCCGAACGGAAATATCCTGCCCCGCGCCGCCGTGCTCTTCCTGCTCGTGACCCTCGCCTGTTTTCCCCTCAATTTTTTCATGCAGTTCCCCGCCCTCATGGAGCCGAAGGAGTTGAAATTTACTCTGTTTGGCAAATGGCACTGGTTTTTTATCATCGAAACGCTCGCCTCCCCGGCGATCCTGTCGCATTTTATCAAAGAAAAAAGCAAAGAGGAAAAATTTATCGCCCTCTTCATGCTGTCCGAAGCGCTCTTTTTCCAGTTCGTGCTCCGCTTTTCCTATGTGCGGCTGCATTCCTATCAATCGCTGAAAGGCATCGTCTCTGTCCTGCCGCTGTACGTATGCACTTTCGGCATCGCCGTTCTGCCCTTTGCGATCCTTTCGTGCTCCCCCTTCTTTCAGAGCGTTCTGTTCCTTGTCAACACGCCAGGGGCGATCGTCGCGTTCGTCTGGCCGCCCATGGAAGGATCTTCCGTATGGAATTATAACGTCACGTGCTTTGTTTTTTCGCACATCCTGCTCTTTGCGATCACCGCGAATATGGCGCTCCATCTTGAAGCAAAACCGCAAAAAAAGCACCTGATGCACCTGCCTTACATGATCGCCGCATATTATGCGGTCATGCTGTTGCTCAATACCGCGGCCATCCGGCTGTCGTCCACAAATTCCAACCCGAACTTTTCGTTCATATCGAAAAGCCCCCTGCCCATTGCGCTCGAAAAGGTCTGGGCGGTCAGCATCGGCCCGTTCACTTTTTCTCCTCTGTATTATCTCGTACTCGTTGCGGTACAATATGCGCTCGCGCTGATCACTTATCTGATCTATCGCGCATACCTGCGTTTTTCGCGCGGCACGCAAAGCAAGGGTTTGGAGGAAAACGAGGATCTGCCTTTGAAACACGGCGCGGAAATCGCTTTTGAAAAAGAATAGTTTACCGACAAAGGGAGCGGACAAAACAGTCCGCTCCCTTTTACTACGGTTTATGTATTTTTTGTTCCGGTCACAGTTTCGCCGCGGCAAGTTCGTCGCAGACGATCGTGACGTCGGGATGTTTCTGCAAAATGCTGGCGGGGACCGCTTCTGTGATCTCCCCTTTGACCGTCTTATAGATGGCGTCCGCTTTATTCGCGCCGTTGGCAACGACGACGATCTTTTTCGCGTTCATGATATTCGCGATGCCCATCGTGAGCGCGCTGCGGGGCACTTCGTCGATGTTCTTGAAGAGCCTGGAATTGTCTTTGATGGTGCTTTCGGTGAGTTTGACAACGTGCGTCGTGGAATCGAAGGGCGTGCCCGGTTCGTTGAACGCGATATGTCCGTTGGATCCGAGGCCGAGCACCTGCACGTCCTGCTGCATGCCTTCGACAAGTTTCGTATAGCGCGCGCATTCCGCCTCGAGATCTTTCGCCTTGCCGTCGGGAAGATTGGTGTTCGCAAGATCGATGTCCACCCTTTCGAAAAGGTTCTTGCGCATAAAATATACGTAACTCTGATCGCTGGAATAATCCAGCCCGACGTATTCGTCAAGGTTGACCGTCCTGATATTTTTGAAAGAGATCTCCCCCCTTTCGTACGCCTTTACGAGGTCGTCGTAAAGCCCGATGGGGCTCGAACCGGTAGCCAGGCCGAGCACTGCGTTCGGATTGGCCTTGATCACGTCGCGCACGATCTCGTACGCCTTTTCGCTCATTTCTTCGTAGTTTTTGGTGATGATGACTTTCATGGTATCTTTACCGCCTCTTATAAATTATTTTTCCGTTTCTTACGGTGCACAACACGTCGAAATTTTCGTTCAGCACCGCATAGTCGGCCCGCTTGCCCACGGCAACGGATCCGATCTCTTTTTCCATATGCAGATTTTTCGCCGGATTGAAAGACGCGAAATCGAGCGCCTTTTCGATGGGCGCGCCCACCTTTTCGACCATATTCTTTACGGCGACGTTCATTTTAAGAACGCTCCCCGCGAGCGTACCGTCCGCAAGCCGCGCCTGACCGTCTTTGACGTAAACCGTCTGCCCGCCGAGTTCGGAAACGCCGTCCGCGATCCCCTTGGCCCGCATCGCGTCGGTGATCAGCGTCACTTTGCGGCGCGGCTTGTTCTTTACGATCAGTTTCATCGCGGGCACGCAAACGTGGATGGTGTCGCAGATGAGTTCGCAATTCAGTTTGTCCGAAAGCATTGCCGCACCCACGACGCCCGCTTCCCTGTGATGCAGCGGCCGCTGGGCATTATACGTGTGCGTCACGCTGCATGCCCCGAGAGAGATCGCCCTCTCTACGTCTGCAAATTTCGCGCACGTATGCCCGACGGACGCGACGATTTTGTGCTTTTTCAGATACGCGATCAGTTCGTCCGCGCCCGCCTCTTCGGGCGCAAGGGTAACGATACGGATATTTCCGCCCGCCGCCTCGTTAAACTGACAAAAATCTGCGACGGAGGGGGCAAGGATATATTCGGGAGGCTGTGCGCCGCAATATTCGCGGGAGATAAAGGGGCCTTCCAGATGAACGCCGACGATCGCGGCGCCCGCTTCTCTGCCGGCGTTCATATATTCGCGCACGGCGGAAAGAGCGTTACAGATATTTTCGCGGCTCTGCGTCATCGTCGTTGCCAGAAAGGAGGTCGTCCCCTCTTCGGCAAGCCTGTCGGCGATCGTGCCGAGAGCCTCCTGCGTTCCGTCCATCGCGTCCGCGCCGCCCGCGCCGTGCACGTGCTCGTCGACAAAGCCGGGAACGAGCAACGCACCCGAAGGCAGGCCGGAGCCGCTTTCAGAAGAAGGCTCGGAAATCGCGGAAAATCTTCCGTTTTCGACCGCTACGTCGACGCGGCAGATCCCTCTGCCCGCCACGTAAGCGCGTATATTTTTCAAATTCTGCATACCATTCGCTCCAAACTCGTATTTTCCTGATTATAATAGCACAAATCGCGCAAAAACGCAATCGTAAGGCGGTACTATTTTCCCCTTCAGGGAAGAATGTGCCCCGCCGCCATATATATTTTGTACCATTCCTCGCGGGAGATCTGCACGTCGGCGCCCGCACGGATCGCGGCAAGGCGTTTCAGGTTCATCGTCCCCGTGATCATCTGCATGTCCGCAGGATGGCGCAAGATCCACGCCGTCACCGCGCCCTCCCCTTCGATACCGTATTTTTCAGACAATTCGCCGATCGCGGCGTTGAGTTTTTCAAACTTGTCGTTATTCAGATACACGCCTTCGAAAAAGCCGTACTGGAAGGGAGACCATGCCTGCACGGTGATCTTGTTGAGGCGGCAGTAATCGAGGACGTACCCGTCGCGGGAAACGGCGCCTTCCGTCTGCATATTCACTTCTGTTCCCGCGGAGATCATGGACGCATGTACGGGCGAAAACTGCAGTTGGTCCGCCTCAATATCCTGCCTGACGCACGTTTTGAGAAGCGCGATCTGCGCGGGGTTCATGTTCGACACGCCGAAGCGGCGCACTTTGCCCGCTTTTTCCAGTGCATCGAACGCCCTCGCCACCTCTTCCGGTTCGACGAGCGCGTCCGGACGGTGCAAAAGCAGGCTGTCCAAATAGTCCGTTCCGAGGCGGGACAGGATGCCGTCGACCGCTTCGAGAATATGCTTTGCGGAAAAATCGAACATCACTCCCGGGACGATGCCGCATTTGGACTGTATGAACAGTCTGTCCCGCGCGACGCCGAGCGAGCGGACCGCCCTGCCGAACGCGCGCTCGCACTCGCCCCTGCCGTAAATATCCGCATGATCGAAAAAGTTCAGGCCGAGATCCAGCGCACCGCCCACGAACTTTTCCTGCTCTTTTCCTTCCAGTCCGCTCAGGCGCATACAGCCCACGACGACGGCGGGCACGCGCAAGCCAGATTTTCCGAATGAAATCTCTTTCATGTTTATTTTCCTCCGATTGCCGATTATTATGAATATTATACACTCTTTTCCGCACGCCCGCAAGTCTTTGGCGGGAGTTCGGGGAAAGAAGAATAATTGTTAAATAAATTGACAACCGTAAGCGGTTATGGTATCATGATTTCATCATAAATTTCCGAAACACGGAGAGGACTATGAACGAAACGGTTTTGAAAATCAATCATTTTTCCAAAAGTTATTCCAAGACGAAACGGGCGGTGGACGATTTGTCCCTCGAGGTCTGCGCGGGGGATATTTACGGTTTTATCGGGCAGAACGGCGCGGGCAAAACGACGACCCTGCGCGCCGTAACGGGCATCCTCGATTTCAGCGAAGGAGAGATCCTGATCGACGGCAAATCGATCAAGGAACAGCCCGTCGCCTGCAAGCAGATCACCGCTTATATCCCCGACAATCCCGACCTTTACGAGTTTCTGACGGGCGTGCAGTACCTCAATTATATCGGAGACATCTACGGCGTGCCCGATGCGGTACGCAAAGAACGGATACAGAAATATGCGGCAATGTTCCATATTTCGGACGACCTCGGCGCGCTGATCGGATCCTATTCTCACGGCATGAAGCAAAAACTTGCCGTCATCTCCGCGCTGTTGCACGAGCCGAAACTTTTCGTTCTCGACGAGCCGTTCGTCGGGCTAGACCCGGAAGCGGCGTTCAACCTGAAAAACGTGTTCCGCGAATTGTGCGGAAGAGGCGCGGCGATCTTTTTCTCCACGCACGTTCTGGACGTGGCGGAAAAACTGTGCAATAAGATCGCGATCATCAAGGGCGGAAAACTGATGGCCAGCGGTGACATCGACGCGGTGCGCGGCGACGACAGCCTAGAAGAGGTATTCATGGAGGTCCTGCACGAAAATGAAGGCTAAATGGCTGCTGCTGACCAAAATTCAGTTGACCGAATTTTTCGGGATCAATAAACTGAGGCATTCGGACGACGCGCGCGTCAAAAGGCGGGTCGCGGGCGCCGCGGCCGTATTCGTGCTGGCGGCGGCGGTCATCCTTTTCTACGTCGTACTGACGGCCATCGCCTTCGCCAGAATGGGGATGAACGACTGTCTGCCCTCCCTTGCCGTCGCGTTTGCGGCGATTACGGTATTTATTTTCGGACTGCTCAAAGGAGGCAACACTCTTTTCGCGACGAAAGATTACGACGCCGTGATGAGCCTGCCCGTAAAAAAACGCGACGTCATCGTGAGCAGGCTCGTATGCACGTATATCGCGGAACTGCTCTTCTGCGCGATCTTCATCATCCCCGTCAGCGTCGTCTATTTTATTTATCTGCCGCAGGGGCTGAACGCGGCGGATCTGTTTACGATTTTTGCGGCCTTTCTGTTTACGCCCCTTCTTCCCATGATCCTGTCCGTCGCGATCGGAACGGTCCTGGCCGCTCTGACGGCGAAATTCCGCTATAAGAGCCTCGCGCAGGCGATCCTCGCGATCCTTTTGTTTATCGGGCTGATGGCGGCAAGTTTCGCGCTTTCGTACTCTTCCGCATCGGATGCGGCAGACTCTGCCGCCGACATGAATTCCGTCTTCGATCTGATCGTGCGGAATATCTACCCGCCCGCACTCTTCGTTCTGTATACCATGCAGGGAAAAGTCTGGGGGATCTTTGCCTTTATCGGCATTTCCGTTGCCGCGGCGGCCGTGTTCGTGTTCGTCATATCCGCCTTTTACGCGAAGATCAACGCGCGGCTCACCGCCGGCGTTTCCAAAGGCAAATTCAAGATCGGATCCGTGCGCACCGCTTCTTCTTTCAGCGCGCTCTTGAAAAAAGAGTGCAAGCGGCTCTTTACAAGCCCCGCCTATCTGATGAACGGCGCGGCGGGAAGCGCCATGCTGTTGGTATTTACCATCCTGATGCTCATTTCCGATCCGATCGGCACCATCGTCGGCGCGGCGGCACAAGAGGGCGTCGCCCTCCCTTCCGTCGGTTATGCGGCGGCCGCGATGTGCATGCTTTTTGCAGGCATGACGCTCGCATCCGCAGCCTCTTTGTCGATGGAAGGAAAATCGCGCTGGATCATGTTTTCGCTGCCCGTGTCGGCACGCAAAATATTCATGGCGAAGGCTTTGGTCAATTTTATCCTCGCCGTGCCGACAGCGATCTTCTTTTCCGCAGTCGCGTGCGTGCAGGCCGAGGCGGACGTTTTTACCTGGATATTGTCTCTCGCCGCGCCGATCGCGTTTGCCGCCTTTATCTCCGTAGCAGGCGTGTTCCTCAATTATAAATTCCCGAAATACGAATGGACGAACGAGCGCGCCGCCCTGAAAAACAGCATCCCCGCTCTCATCCTCTCTTTCGGCGATCTCATCATCGGGATCGGAATTTTTATCCTTTGCCTGTTCCTGAACGACCTTGCGTTTATTCCCGTTCTGGCAATGACGATCCTGAGCATTGCCGGATGTATTGCGCTGTTCGTTTATTTCGGAAAAGTGCGCCTCGTTGAGGGAGAAACCGCCCCCGCTGCGCAGCGCGCGGATATGCCGCCCGGAAGAAAACTGTGATCTGATCTTTCGGACGAAGAAAAAAACAGGATCCCCGCGATTCACGCGGGGATCTTTATCTGCAAGGGGGGCTTCCGGACGGAAGCCCCCCTTTTATCGTGTTTTTTTGATCTTCTGACTGCTTTTAAGCATCCGTTTCCGATGCCCAGTTGCCGTTTTCAAAAATCCTGACCCGCGCGCCCTGCTCCGTTATGCCCGTGATCTTCATATCCTCGTTGCCGATCATGAAATCGACGTGGATCATCGAATCGTTCAGGCCAAGAGCGCGGAGTTTCTCTTCGGACAGGGATCCAAACCCTTCCACGCATTCGGGAAACCCTTTCCCCAGCGCGAGATGGCAGGCGGCATTTTCGTCAAACAGCGTATTGTAAAAGAGCACGCCGCTTCGGCTGATGGGAGAATCGTAAGGCACGAGCGCGCATTCGCCGAGATAAGCGGCCCCTTCGTCCGCCGAGATCATCTTTTTCAACGCCGCCTCTCCCTGCGAGGCATGCACCTCCACGGCGCGCCCTTCCTCGAACCGAACGGAAAAATTGCGGATGAGTTGCCCCTGATAGGAGAGCGGTTTGGTGGAATAGACGATCCCCTCCGCCTCTCCCCGTTTCGGGCTGGTAAAAACCTCTTCGGACGGGATGTTCGGGTTGAATTCGACGCCGGAAAGCGTCTTTTCCCTGCCGGCCGCGAACCTGCCTTCGGGCATGAGCCCGACTTTCAGGCGGGTGCCGTTGGAACTTTCATATTCGAGGGAGGCGAGGCGCAGGGAATTGAGGCGCGCGCACCGTTGCGCGAGATCGGCGTTATGCGCGTTCCAGTTCGCGACGGGGTTGCCGTCCGCACGGGAGGTGCTTATGATCGCCTCCCACAATTTTTCCTCGGCGCGCGCGGCGGTCTCTCCAGGGAATACCTTTTTCGCCCATGCGTTTCCCGCGGCGGCGGCGATGCACCATTGATATTTGTTCTCCGTCCTGTCGCGGTAGGGTTTGATGATACGCGAGCGCGCCTGGGCGGCAGAAGCGTATTTTTCCGCATCTACCCCCGCGAGCCCGTCCGGATCTTCGCTTAAAATATACAGCCTTGCGGGCAGCGTTCTGATCTCCGCACGCAGGCGCTCTTCCTGCCAGGGGAGCACGCGGGAAAGTTGTTCGAGAGAACGCTTTTCCGCATGCAGACGCGCCAGAGGCTGATGCGTCCACTCTACGTCCACCCTTTCCGCGCCCGCGCGATAGCATTCTTCCGCCGCCAGCAGAACGAAATCTGCGTTTTCCAGATCGGCGGAAATGACGACCTGCTGCCCCTTTTGTACGTTGAGCCCCGTTTTGGCGAGCAGTTTCGCATAATTTTTCAACGTCGTTTTCAGCATAAATATCCTCTCTTTGCATAGAGCGGCCCGACCGTACACTTTCGCGTCAGAACGCCCATACTCCCCCTTCGAATATCCTGACCCGCTCCCCCGATTTTGTTACGCCGTCGATGCGCAGATCTTCCGCGCCGATCATGAAATCCACATGCACGGACGAATCGTTCACGCCCATTTCTTCAAAATCGGAACGGGAATAAGCGGCAAAATTTTCGATCGTGTTCGTGTATCCCCTGCCCAATGCGAGATGGCAGCAGGCGTTTTCGTCGAACAGCGTGTTGTAAAAGAGCACGCCGCAGCGATTGATCGGAGAATCGTAAGGCACGAGCGCGCATTCGCCGAGATAGGAAGCCCCTTCGTCCGCCGCAAAGATGCTTTTGAGCGCTTCCTCGTTTTTTTCCGCACCGAAACCGACGACGCGCCCTCCTTCGAACCGGAGCCAGAAATTCTCTATGAGTTCCCCTCCGTACGAAAGGGGCTTTACGGCATAGACGATCCCCTCCGCCGAATCGCGGCGGGGCGTCGTAAAGCATTCCTCCGTGGGGATGTTCGGGTTGAAATATTTTCCGTCGGCGGTGCACTTTTTCCCTGCAATAAAGCGGGCACGGTCGATGAGCCCGATGCGAAAATCCGTGCCGTTCGCGCTCTTATATTCGAGCGAAACAAGGCCGAGGGCGTTGAGTTTGTCGCACCTGTCGCGCAGGGCGCGGTTATGCCACATCCAGTCGGTGAGCGGGTCTTTTCCGTCCGCGCGGGAAGTTTTCAGGATCAGTTCCCACAATTTTTCCACGGCCGCGCCCGCGCGGTCTTCCGGAAACACCTTTTTTGCCCATCCTTCCGAGGGGACCGCTGCAACGCACCACTGATGCCTGTTGGTCATGCGGTCGTTATACGGCTTGAGGATGGCCGAACGCGCCGCGGAAGAAAGGGTCAGTTTTTCCCTGTCCGCACCCCGCATGCCGTCTGGATCGGCGGACAGAATTTTAATGGTAACCGGCAGCGTATCCGCGCGATAGGAAAAAGCCGCCTCTTCCCACGGTTCCACGGCGGAAAGGGCGCGCAGAGACTCAAACCGTGCGGAAAGTTTTTCCATCTTCTGGTTTTTCCACTCCACGAACACGTTGGACGCACCCGCGGCGTAACATTCTTCCGCAAGCAGCGTCACAAAGTCAGCAGCCTCCGTCTCGGCGGTAATGAAAACCTCCTGCCCCTTCTGAATATTTCCGCCCACGCGCGCGATCAGTTTTGCGTAATTTTTGATCAATGTCTTTTTCATGGCCGTCTCTCCATACGATTCCGCCTTTATCATACTCCATTCGGGGAAAAAAGTCAACTTTTCCCGCAAAAAAGGCGGGCGGCACTTTCCGCTCAACGGTAGACAAAGCGCCGCGGGCGCGCTATAATAGATACGGAGAATATATTTTATGAAAGACGCCTATTACGAATCCGCCGCAGACAGATTCGAACATTTCTATCTCGATTATTCTACCGACAACAACACGCCCGCGCATT
>DXCO01000033.1 GCA_019115945.1 Candidatus Borkfalkia excrementavium
AAGTCCATGTTCACGCATATCTAGTATAACAGATAATTTGAATTCGGGTGAGTACTTTGTGTTAAATTTCTTTCTTCTTGCCATAAAAAATATGCACCTCCAAAAGTGTCTAACTTTTGGGGTGCATATCACATGCGCTCTCGGGCCTTTTTCTGCATATTTTTCAAAGTTTCCGCCTGCAAGGGAGTCATCTGACGGTCATGACGATGGATTGCGGGTAATCGCCGAAGTGTTTGCCGAACAGATTGATGCCTCCGCGGTGCACGGCGTCCGGTTTGACCCCGATCTTGAATTCGACGGAGGGGCGGTCATACAGTCCGAGCATGTCGAAAGTGATCTTTTTGTCGCTCAGAAGGTTGTCGGTATAAACGCCCGTTCCGTTCACGCAGATCTTTTTCAAAAATCCGAACTGCGTGCTCGTCAGCGGCCAGCGCTCGGGCGTATATTTGCCCCGCCTTCCTCCGAAATCTCCGGGAGAGGTGAAGGTCGCGATCTCGATCCCGTTGATAAAAACGGTTATATCGCTCGGCCAAACGTTGTTGTAATAAGAGGTCTCCGAACAGACCTCGAAGGAAAACGAGATCTCCGAGCAGGGGTGATGCAGCAGGGGCGTGGTAGGAAACGAATAGGTGATAAAGCCGCTGTCGAACCACAGGCATTCGGCTTTCAGCCGTTCGGGGCTGAAAAAAAACTTGGGTTCGTCGAAATATTCGATGCCGTCGTCTTCGCCCGTCATGCCGCAGGGCGGGGTAATATCGCACTGCGTGAACATGCCGATGGGCATTTCGACGGAGTATTCCTTTTCCGTATCTTCGGTAGCATCCTCTTTGGATAGTTGCACGGTATAACTCACTGCGGCCTGCGAGCAGAATTTCATATGTCCCTTCGGTCCCGGCTGATAATTTACGAAGATCAACTGCGCCTCGGCAAGCGCGTCTATGTGCCGCGCTACGCTCGAAACGGGGATATCCAGTTCTCTGGAAATGTCCGAAAGATATTTCGGCTTTCCGATCAGGCAATCGAGTATTTTGATGCGTTCGGGGTTGGCGAGCGCCTTGCTCACCTTGTAAAGCATGTCGAAATCTTTGGGATTCCCCACCTGCAGTGTGAAATTTTTTTTCTGATTGATGATGTCGCTCATTTTGCTGCTCCCGATAGTTTGTCGTCCGTTTCCGCCGCGTCCTCCGTATTTTCCGCACCCTTGGACGACGGATAATGGCGGGGTTTTCCGAAAAGATTATAGAACAGTACGCACAGGTTGAAAACGGCCATGCCGATGGAAACGAGCGCGGCGAGGGGATCGTAGTGATAATCGGCCACGAACATCGCTCCGAACATCAGCATCAGAGAATAGATGCGTACGGCCGTCCTGGCGATCTTCAGTTTCCGCAGCCTTTGGTTGAGCGCGTCTTTGCGGAACAGATCGTATTCGTAAATATAGACGGCGGCCGTCAGAATAAAACCGATGCACAGGCACCCGATGACCGCATAGCCGATCCCGCCCGTTTTGTAGAAGGAAATTCCCGTGAAAACCAGATAGACGGCATAAAATATCAGATAGAGGATGCGGACGAACAAAAATTTTGTTTTCGCCTTCCTGAAAATCTTTTTATAGTCGGTCGTGTCTTTATCAATGTTTTCGATGACCGTGTAAAGGGTCTTGTTGCCCTTTGACAGCGCTTCCGATTTCGCGTGTTCCGGGTCTTTGAAACTGCGTATCCTGTACTTGTCCGCATTGCGCGAGCGCACCGTGATCCAGCCGACGATGCAGAAAGCGATCACGCCGTGCTGGTATCCCGCCGTATGGTATAAAAGTTCTTTCGATCCCACGGTTTCGTCCGTCGGCGGGGTAAGGGAAAGGAAGAAAGACGGACCGTTCAAAAGTACGACGGCAATGCTCGCAAACAAAAAAGTCAGTAAAGAGACGGCCCATGCAGAGATCTTCTTGTCCTTTTTGACCGCGCGGCGGTAAGACAGGGTATACACGAGAGAAAACGCGACCGCCGCGATAAAAAATCCGCCCACCGCGGGAAGAAAAGTAACGATCGCGACGTTGCGGTGCGTTTCGACCGCCGTGCCCGTGTTTCCCGTCCGGATCAGGTTGTCCAAAAGGTACAGCACCGCATACACGCACAGTCCGGCCTGAAGAAAGGGCGGGATAAAGAGTTTGAATTTTTTCTGTACGATCACGGGCAGGGTGATGATCGCAATGGAAAACAGGATAAAGACGGCGTAGTTGATCAGTGCATATACGGAAATATTTTTCGTGATCAGGTAACTCAGAATAAACGCGGCCAACAGCAGCACGAGCAGGCCCGTGCAGATCAGATAGATGATTCCCGTTGTCTTTTTGCCGAAAATTTTTTCTAACATACCCGCCGTTGTTCTTTACGATTTCTATATTTATCATTATATCAGAATGCGCGAAATTTTTCAAGGGTGTTCGTCCGAAAGAGCAAAAATAAATCTTTCGCATACGGCAAAAGGGGCGGCGCACGCGTTTTTTTGGAAAAGGCGCGTTTTTGCAGACACGGCCGGCGTCGGGCGAAAGCACCGTTGTCGAATTTGACGTGAGGGTATTGTAAAATGAGGACGATCGTCAATGTTTCCCGCATCACGGACGGATCGGGAAATGAGTTTTTCAGCAATCCTGTAACGACGGTCATCAACGAAAAACCGCATTTTATTCCTTATTGTTATGTCAAAAGATGTTGCCGCTGTTGTCCTTGTTGTTGTTCCGGCAACTGCTGTAGCGGCTCATGCCTCTGCGCGCAGTGCTGTTGCTATGAATGTATCTGCATGATCTGCATCAACTGAAACGGGCCAGGGGAGGAAATTATTCCTCCCTCGGTTCTTAACGTCAGGCAGCCCCTTAATATATAAAAGCAAGCACAGTTTTTTCTGTCGCTCGCTTTTTTGATCGATGAAGACGGGGAGGAGATTTTTTATCCTTCGTCTTTATCTTCCAAACTCTTTTTGCACATGCCCGTTTTTCCGCAGAACGGGCATTTTAAGCGCCTCGCGGTAAAAATTTTTTCTATATAACTGAAATCGCTTGCCTTTTTTTGCAATTTATTGTATTATTGTATAGGTTTTTTTGCAGAGATGTCTGAGCGGCCTAAGGAGCACGACTGGAAATCGTGTGTACCTCGCAAGGGTACCGAGGGTTCAAATCCCTCTCTCTGCGCCAAACCGAGGATAAGGGCGCATCTTGCGCCCTTTCTTCACGTCTTGGGCTTCGGTCATTTACGTTTTAGTAAACTCCCTCGCCCTCGCGTTTGAAAGAACGCAATCTGCAACCCTTCTGCTCGGTTTGCGGCAGTATTTTTATTCACTAAACCCACAGAAAAAAGCGCTTGAACAGTGAAATGTTCAAGCGCTTTTTTTGTTTGTCATGGATCAGAGTCCTACGCTTTCCTCCCATCTTGTCCAGTTCTGGGCGGTCGTGGACTGAATGCTGTCAAATGCTTCGTCCACCGTCTGTGTTTCCTGATAGATCGCGTTGTAAGGGCGAAGAGAGCCGATAGCCCAAATATCAATCACGTTGCTCAGGTACATCAGGTTGTCGGAAAAATTGGTAAACGTATCCGAATAAGTGGAGCGGAAGTTGAGCAGGCTTTGCATAAACGTGTCATCCGTCTGGATTTCCGTCGAAGACTTATAGGCAAGGATGCCGTGTGCCTTGTTCAGGAAAGTGGAGATCCCGTCGTCGCTGATGATATATTTGATGAAATCTTTCGCGGCTTCTTTCATGTTGGAAGAGGCGGGGATCGCGATAAACTGATCTTCTCCGACGGTATACGTTACGTTCGTGTACTGAGCATCGGGCACGGTAGGGGTATTCATGATCCCGAGTTCAAAATTGTCCGTTCCGACGCCGCTCGACTGGTAACCGAGGATTTCGTTGTACAGCCAGTCTCCGTTGAACATCATGGCCGCATAGCCGTTCACGAAGTTCTGCTGCGCAACGTGGTTGGATTTACCGATGCAGTCTGCCACGCAATATTCGTCCGTGATAAGTTGAGACCAGTATTCGGTCGCCTGTTTCAGTTTGGAATACGTGTTGTCAAGATCGCTGCCGTCGCTGCTCTTTGTTGCGAAAGAGGAGGAGTCGGAATACTGAAGGAATTCATCGATCGCATCCGTGCCGGCAAGTTGCGCCCACCAGGTAAAGACCGTGTAATCGAAATAGTCCTGGTTTTGTCCGGTGAACACGAAAGGTTTTACGGTTGCGGTCCGGTCGCCTTCCACGGGGATCCTTGCGTTGACGATCGTTTCGCAAAGGTCAAGCAATTCCTGAAAAGTGGTAGGGATTTTCCATGACGGATTCGCTTCGAACATTGCGGCATTATAATAGATGCCGCCCACGCCCGAAGTCCAGGGGAGGCGGTAACAGTGGCGCGTCCCGTTCTGGTCGGTATAATAAATGCTGTCGGCGTATTCGTCGTTTACCTTTTCAGAAACTTTTACTCCGTCCACTTCCTCTTCCAAAAGGTCGGAAAGATCGAGGAATTTTCCCTGTGCGGCGTACGTTTTCCAGGCCGTGTCCGTGCAGATATAAAGGTCGTCCGGATTGTTTCTGGAAGCCATATGGGAAGAAATGATGCTTTTTGCGTCGTATTCCGGGGTCAGTTTGACTTCGACGCCCGTGTCGGCGGAATACTTTTCGGCGATGTCGCTGATCCATTCGTCGCCGTATCCGGCGCTGAGCACCACGATCTGAAGTCTGTCGTCGTCCTGATTGTTTCCGCAGGCGGCAAGGCCGAGCGCGAGGGCGGCAGTGCAGGCCGCGGCAGTGCAAAGGGTTGCGATACGTTTGAATTTTTTCATTTGGCAATCTCCCTTTTATTTTTATTATGGATACATTCTAACACTTTTATAGGGAGGTGTCAAGATATTTTTTAACTTTATTAAAATAAATTTCGTGAAAGAATTGCAAAACGCATAAAAACCGTGTGAAACGGCGGGATATTTTCTAATTTTTTCAAAAATAAGGAAAAATTCACAAATTTTTTATAAAATTAAGAATTATTTTTTCAAATAGTGAAAAGTATAAAATAATACAAAAATCAAAAAATATTTAATAAAATTAAAAAAATGTATTGATTTTTGCGGAATGCTGTGATACAATATATAAAAACACAAGGGAGGAGACTTCAGTTGAAATTTCCGTCATCTAAAAAGCATGTTCTAAGATCCGCTCTATGTATCGTGGTGTCGGCCGCGATTCCTCTTCTGCTCGTCGGGTGCAAAGGAGAGGATACAGCCGCAGCCATGCCCGCGGTAGGGGAATCCGTCGTTTTGGAATCTGGTGCGCAGTTGGACTATAAAAATACCGTGTTCGATGATTTCGTCGGCGGTGTCGACAGCGATCTTTGGTATATCGGCAAACAGGCTTGGGGTTCAAGCAACGGCGGAAACGGCGGCGTAATTCCGGAAAATGTCGGCTATACGGACGAGGGCGTGCTCGTCTTTACCGGTAGAGGGAATTATTATACGGCGAACGAAGTTTCGGGCGTCGGCTCGGTGCGCGATGGTTCGCTTACGGGCGGCGCGATCATTTCCAAATTTCTCACAGGCCCCGGGCGGTATGAGATCAAAATGAAAGCGCTTCCCCGTTTGGGCGCGTGTACCGCCATGTGGGTGTACGCCTACGATTCTGAAGGGGAGGACGGACCGGAAAACCACGAGATCGATATCGAACTTCCGGGCGGAAAAAATTCCGGCAACCAGTCCTTCAACAACGTGCTCAACACCAATTATATCACTGAACAGTATTCATTGTCCCACGACGTGAACCTGACGGATACGTTCGGCTCCGATACCCTGTATTCTCTCGCCGACGGCGAGTGGCATACTTTCGGATTCGATTGGTATACCGACAGTTCCGATCCCGAAGCGGAAGAAGGCAAAGTCGTATATTATGTGGACGGCGTCGTGACGGCGATTTCCACCAATTTCATTCCTACGTCCCAGACCCGCCTTTGGGTGGGCGTTTGGTTCCCGAACAATCCCGGATTCGTAGGTTCTGCTGATTTCGAGCAGGATTATATGGAAGTCGATTGGGTACGCTACACGCCGTTTGTTGACCAGCCTTACGATGAATTCACGCCCGCAACGAACTCCGTCGCTTCTCTGAGCGAATATCCTGCGGAACCGACCGTGTACGAAGCGGCGAACAAAATTTCTAACGGCGCGTTTGAAACGGCGCTCAATAAAAGTTCCAACGGCTGGACGCTCGGGCAGGTCGCATCTTCTACAAAGCCCGTTGAAGAGGAATGCGCGATCCTGACCGGGGTGGGGAAAGACGGTTCCGTCGGGGCGATGGTCAAGGACGGAGGCGTCCTCGGGCAGAGCATCGACACCGTCTACGATAATTTTACGTACGAACTGACTTTCGAAGCAAAAGGCGGAACCTCTGATTCGTCCGCCGCGCTGGATATCTTTTACAGGTCGAGCGTGGGAACTTTGAAAACGGAAACGGTTCAGATTTCCGGAGAAGAATGGAAAACGTATACCGTTCAACTGACGGCACCCGTAGGCTGTATGAGCATTCAGCTCGAATGGTATACCGACGGCGACGGCAACACGGTCTATATCGATAACGTGTCGATGAGGAGGGTATAAAGATGGCTTCCGGATCTGCAACGGAAATCACCAAAACGCAATCGGAAGGTGATTTTCAGGCGCCGCAAAGGCACAAAAAGAAATTGACGAAAAACACATTGCGCGACTGGCGTTTCTGTGCGATCTGCCTCGCTTACCCGGTCATCCAGTTCGTGCTCGTCTGGTCGTTTGTCAATATAGGCGGCGTGCTCCTCGCATTCAAGCGTTATTATGCCTGGGGCGATTGGGAATGGTGCGGCTTTTTCCAGTTTGCCAAGGTGATCGACGATCTTCTGCATTCCACCGTCAACCAGACGGGGGTGAGTTGGCTGAACAGCACCCGCGTCGAACTGCTCAATTCTTTCGGGTACGGGTTTGTTACGATCTTTATCAGCCTCCCGCTCTCGCTGCTGTTCTCTTACTTCCTGTCCAAAAAAATGCCGCTATCCAACGTGTTCCGCGTCATTTTCTTTCTTCCGAACGTCATTCCCATCGTTGCGCTCACGCTGGCTTTCAAACTTCCGTTCGACAGCACATACGGCTATATGTATAAAGTGTTCACGGCATTCGGCCTGAGCGGGGGCATCTTTGAATCCTGGCCCAGTTCGCAGATCTGGATTTATATTTATTGTATTTGGGCGGGCCTCGGTTACTATATCCTGCTTTTGTCCGGCGCGATCGGGCGGATCCCGAAGGAGATTTACGAAAGCGCAGAGATCGACGGAGCGGGGTATGCGACGGAATTTATCAAAATCACCGTTCCGCTCGTATGGCCGACGATCATCACGCTCGTCGTATTGGGTATGACGAACGTATTGACGCTGTATCTGCAGCCATATCTTATGACGAACGGAGAGGCGAGTACCTACACGATCGCGATGTCTATTTTCGTGTCGACTTCTTCTTACAATCCCGTGCAGTACTGCGAAGCGGCGGCGAAGGGCCTGCTCTTCACCATCGTCTGGGCGCCCATCGTCATGCTGGTCAGAAATCTGATGAGCAGATGTTTCAGAGACGTCGATTATTGAGAGGTGGCGTATGATCTCGATATTTACGAAAAAGGCGGGCGCGGGTCCGCAGCAAGATCTTTCCGGAAAGCGGAAAAAGCGCGTGCAATTCAGCATGTATTATGTCATCAAATACATCGTATTTGCGATATTTGTCATCTATGCAGTGTCACTTCTGATGCCGTTTTTATGGATGCTGTTCAATTCGGTCAAACCGAAGGGCGAATTTTTGTCCGGCAATATTTTCGGCTTGCCCTCTGAACTGACGTTCGGCAACTATATCAATATTCTCCGATACGAAATACAGGGAGAGACCGTCTACGAAATGTTTTTCACCAGCGTGGTCCTCACGCTGCTGGGTACTTTCGTGAACGTGTTCTTTTCCACGATCACGGCGTACTGTGTCGCAAAATATAAATTCCCCGGGCGCAAGATCGTCATGGGCGTTGCGATCTTTACGATGATCATTCCCATCGTGGGAACGCTTCCCGCGCAGGTACAGATGATGGAAATGTTCAATCTTTCCGATTCGATGATCGGCGTGCTGTTCCTGTATTCCGGATGTTTCGGTTTCAACTTTATCCTGATGCATTCTTCGTTTGAAAGCATCAGTTGGTCATATGCCGAGGCCGCGCAACTGGACGGGGCGAACCGCGCGCAAATTCTTTTCCGCATTATGCTGCCCATCGCGGCGGGGCCGATCATTGCGGTCGCGGTATTGCAGGCGATCAACGTGTGGAACGACTATTCGACGCCTTTCCTGTTTATGCCCTCGCAAAAGACGCTTGCCGTCGGCTTGCAGCGGCTGCAGAACCAACTGTCAGGGCAGGGCGGGGATTACCCCGGCATCTTTGCCGCCGTGATCGTGGCGGTACTGCCTATCTTTATACTGTACGCATGTTTCCAGAAGAAGATCATGGAAAATACCGTTGCGGGCGGCCTGAAGGGCTGACGCTTTCCAAGGAGGATTAAAATGAAGAGGAAATTGATTCTTGTCGTTCTCGTCTTTGCCGTGCTGTTCGGCGCGTTTGCTGCGTTTACGGCCTGCGCGGATGAAACGACCGGCAGTTTCAAGGCCGAATACGAAATCAGAAGCGGAGAATCCGTCTCCATCGGGGGCGGCGTTACTTACGAGATCGTAGGGGAATACGAAGGCGTTTCCATCGATGCAAAGACGGGCGTGATCACCTTCGACGATTCCGCACCCTATACGCAGATCCTTGTCGTCGCAAAAAAGGACGGGAAAGTCGTTTCTGAAACGAAAGTGACGCTGGTAAGCGATTTTCAAACGCCCACTCTCACGTTCACGAATCTGACGGACAATATAGTGGACGGCGAGACGGTCACGGCAGTCAGCGATACGGGCAGCGCCGTAACGTACGAATTGAAAGAATCCGTATCCGGCATCTCCATCGGCCGTACGACGGGCAGGGTGTCTTTTGCCGCGTCCGTAGAGGACGGCACGGCGTTTACCGTTGTCGCATCCTCCCGCGGAGCGACGGCCGAACACGCTTTCAAAGCGAGCACGGAAAATTTTGTTACCGCTGAAGAGACAACGCAGTACACATCCCTCGAATCGCCCTGCGACGTGGGCTTCAAACTGGACTTTGCATCCGACGAGACGGTGGCAGGACAAGGCGTTCTGGGTGTGCAGGAAGGAAATTCTCTGCTCGACGAAAGTCTGTACGAATACGACGCCGCGACCCGGATGCTCCGCCTGAAAAAAGAGGCGTTCGCCTCCTGGACGACGGGCGAACATGCGTTAAAGATCGTAACGGCTAAAAATTCCGTTTCCGTCACCGTGATCGCGGCAACAAAATTTATCAACACGGCGGAAGATCTTGCGTCCATCAACGATTCTGCGGAAGCGCTCTCCGGATATTATGTCATGATGAGCGATATCGATTTGTCGGCATATTGTCAGGCGCATGCGGAAGAAGGGTATTGGGAACCGATCGGCGTCTATCACGACGTAACGGACGGCACCGCGCTTGCCGACGCCTTCAAGGGCACGTTCGACGGAAACGGCCATAAGATCACGGGGTTCCATATTTACAGGGACGACGTGAATGATACGACCGCTTTCAATGCGGGTCTGTTCGGATATATTGACACCTCCGCGGTGATCCGCAATCTCGGTCTGGAAAGTGACGAATACAACGCGGCACGCTCCTATTCCGGCCTGTTTGCGGGCGTAAATACCGGTACCATCGAAAATTGCTATGTCAAGGGCGATTTTGAATGCATCGGCAACTGCACCGGCGGATTCGTCGGCAGAAACGAGGGGACGATTGAAAACGCATATGTCCTCGGCGACGTGATCGGCGAACAGATGGTCGGGGCGTTTGCAGGCCGCAATATGGGCGAACTGATCAACTGTTATGCGGTCGCCTCCGATGCGGGTGCGTCTCCCGTGAGCACATTGGTCGGTTCGGAAGAGGGGCAGGCTTCCGGTCAGTGCTTTGAATCGCAGGAAGCGTTCGAATCTTTCGATTTCCCCTTCGGAGAACCCTGGGTCGTGGGGGAAGGGGCGCCCTATCTGAAAGAGGCGGTCAAAACGTATTACATGAACGGCATTGCCCTGACGGGTATCCCTGAAACCGCTTATAAAGGGTCGGATATTTCTCTTTCGGCGATCGTAACGCCTTCCGGCGCAGTCGATGCGGGGGAACTCGTCTACACCGCGTCCGTCGGCACGATTTCGGACGGCGTGCTGCATCTTCCTTACGATACGGACGCGAGCGTATGCGTCGTGACCGTCACGTGCGGAGAATTTTCGGACAGTGCGGAAATTTCTTTGCTCGATCCCGCCGTAACCTTCGGGATCGAAAGCGATACGCTCGTAAAAGCGACGGAATATGACCTTTTCGTTTCCGTATTGCCGGATACGGCCGAATTGAAAGGGGCGCTGAAATATCAGATCGTAGACGACGGCGGGGATTCGCGCATCACGATCACTTCAGACGGAAAGATCACCGTCAGCCGCAACAGCAAATGGACGAGCGTGACGGTGCGCGCCTATGTGGAGATCGACGGGAAAGTGATTGCGGAAGCGGAAAAGACGTTCGCGATCGCGGATCCCGTATAAAGCAGGTTTCGGAATTATATTGTCCGCGGCTTCAAAAACCGCGGACAGTGTAAAAAATAAATCAAAGGAGTTGATGAGATGAAAAAGCATGGCGTCATTTTGTTGTTTGCGATTCTCTGTGTCGCTCTGTTCGGCCTCGGCCTTCTGGCGGGGTGCGGCAGCGACGGTTCGGGAAAGACAGAGTACTCGATCACCGTTGCAGAGACGGAGAACGGCACTGTCAGCGCAAGCGCAAGCAAGGCGGCGGAAGGAACGGAGATCACCGTGACCGTCACGCCGGATGCAAATTATGTTCTCAAAGAGGGCAGCCTCCGATATAACGGTACCGTCATCGAGAACAACAAGTTTACGATGCCCGCGGAAAAAGTGACGATCACGGCGACGTTTGTGGTTGCGGAAAGTCCCGCGGCAGAGTACTCGATCACCGTTGCAGAGACGGAGAACGGCACTGTCAGCGCAAGCGCAAGCAAGGCGGCGGAAGGAACGGAGATCACCGTGACCGTCACGCCGGATGCAAATTATGTTCTCAAAGAGGGCAGTCTCCGATATAACGGTACCGTCATCGAAGACAACAAGTTTACGATGCCCGCGGAAAACGTGACGATCACGGCAGAATTTGTCGGGGAGGAAGCGGTCGGGATCACGGTAACGGCTCCCGTTAAAGAGACGTACTATCTCGACGAACAGGCGCAGGAACTCGACCTTACGGGCATGGAAGTCACGCTCGATTATGCCTCCGGCAACAGCGTACCCGTCGATTTGGATGATGTCACCGTATCTACGGTCGATCTTTCGGTTGTAAACGAAAACATCCTCGTCACCGTCTCTTACGAAGGGTTTGAAGATACTTTCTATATCGGCGTGCGGCAAAGAACGGTATCCGACGACGATCTTACGGCGACGTATTATTACAACAGGACCGCTGAAGAAGATCTCTCGATCGAGCAGAGCAGCGTCACCGGTATTGTTACGCTGGACGGCACAACGGTATCTTATACCGTTGGCGACGGCAAGGTTACCGTCGCCAATTCCCAATTAACGGCGGCTCAGATGATCCTGCGCGTCAATAAGGGGAGCGATTACGTGTTTGTAAAGGCGATCGGCGAGACGCACATCTCCACAGTCGAGGAGTTCAAAGCGATCGCAAACGATCTCAGCGGATATTACGTGCTCGACAACAGCATCAACTTTGAAGGCGTGTATCTCGAACCTTTCGGTACGGTACCTCTCTATGTCACGTCGGACGGAACGGACAGCAGCAACAATATCGATACGTCGGGTGCGGGCGAGACGCCCGATTCCACTGGGAATTTCGGCCAGATCGGCATTCCCTTCACGGGCACGTTCGACGGGAACGGCTACGTTCTGTATAATTTCAAGACGGGATACGAAAGCGCGGCTTACGCCGCAGGAGCGTTCGGCCGTTCGCTGTTCGGCTATATCGGCGAAACGGGCGTCGTGAAAAATGTTATTTTGCGTGCATACAACATCGCGGGAGGGCAGCACAGCGCGTTCATCGCGGGGCTGAACCTCGGAACAATTGAAAATATCACCATCGAATCCACTTCTTCCATCAACAGCAATTACGGCTTGGCGCACGTTGTCGCGGCATATAACGGCGGCAGCATTGCGAACGTCGTCTGCTATGTGGAAAAGGCGCAGAATTCCTCGGGGGATATTGATTTCGTAGAGGCCTCGGACGAGAATTTCGGCAGCGGCACCTCTGTGCGCGTCTATATTGCTCCCGAAGGCGAAGTGGAGGAACTCACCGCTCTCGACGGTTGGAAATATATTGAAGGGATCGGCACGATCTGCGCGAACGACTATTACGTATTCAGCCGCGCGGAATCCTTTGAGATCCCTCTCGGCGGCGAATTGTCTCTCGATCTGTGGTTTGAATCCGCCGTCTCCGAGGATATATTGGTGCAGATTTGGGGCAATGCGGAAATCGAATCCGGCTGGGACGGCGAAAACGGAGTGCACGTCATTTCTTTTGCCGACGGCTGGAGCGAGACGGAAGTCGGCGCTACGTTCGTCGTCGGCGTGGGCACGAATGCGCACGGCGTTTCGCAGTGGATCAACGTTACCGTAGGGGAAAAGGTCCTTACAGAAGTTACGTTTGACGGCGATCAGCCCCTTGCATGGAACAAGGGCACCGCGGTAGAGGGCAACGAAAGCGCATTTGCGCTCACCGCGCATTACTCCGACGGAAGTACCGGTTCGGTCGTCCCCGATTCGGTCACGGGGCTTGACGTCGATGACGAGTCGACGCAGACGGTGACGCTGACCTATCAGGGAATGTCCGTGCAGATCCAGGTCACCGTTGCCGAGAGCGCCGCTTCGTTGGAGAGTCTGACTCTTGAAGGCGCGGCAAAGAATACCGTCTTTTACGTCGGCGGTTCGATCGCGCTCGACGACCTTACGGGGCTGACGCTCAAAGCAAATTACAGCGACGGAACCTCTCCGACTGTGCCGATCACGCTGGATATGCTCAGCAAGACCACGTTTGACGCCGCCGGCGATCCCGTCGAGATCACCATAACGTATGGCGGCAAAACGGCAGCGTTCGAAGTTACCGTTTACGAGGCGCCCGAAAGCATCACGATCACCGTCAATCAGGACGTCGTGACCTATCCGGAAGGATCCGCGATCGACTGGTCGCAGTACATCGAAGCGGAGGACAACAACGGCAATCCCATAAAGTTCGAAAATCTTTCTTTCGGACAGGATCAGGTGCTCAACGGCGAAGTGAGCGCGAAATTCGTGTATACGTTCAACGGCGAGCAGACGGTTGAGAGTACGGAACACACCATCACCTTCTGGTACGGTATCGGAACGGTGGAACAGTGGAACGCCTTCGCCGCGAAAACAGGCACGACGGTAGAAGGTTTCGGCGGTAATTACCGGCTGACGGCTGACATCGATTTTGCTGGCGTAGATTTCATGCCTGCCGCAGGCACGCCTTCAGAGACGCCCAACGGCACCGCAGGATTTTCCGGCACGTTCGACGGCTGCGGCTATTCGATGAGCAATATCCTTCTGGCCTCCCATAACTCGGCGGTCTTTATCAACCTGAACGGAACGGGCGTCATTCAGAATCTCGTCATCAACGGCATTCAGGCAAACGGTTCCGGCTGTGCGGGGCTCGTCATCCATAATTACGGCACCGTGAAAGATAATCTGGTGATCAATTTTTACGATATTTCTTCGTGGGGCGCCGCGCTCGTTTCGAACAATACGAGTTTCGGTACGGTCAGCGGCTGTATTGCGGACAAAGTCACGTTCGACGATCCCTCTTTGAATAATTTCTCGCTGGTCAAAGCGAATATCGGCAAAATCGAGAACTGTCTCGCGGTCGAGTCCAATGCGACGAACGATGTCGGTGCAGGCGATCCGGACGGGACAAAGACCAACGTCATCACGATCGAATCCTTCACGGCCGACGGGGGCGACTCCGTATTCGCGTATGCAGACGGCAACTATACCTATACGCAGGGAGAAAGTCTTACGGTGACCTTCTCGGATGCGCTGTGGACCTTGGATGAGGAAAGCAAACACCTCGTGCTCAAAAAATCGGATGAATCTTCCGCCACCTCTACGGTGGCGGAGGACTTCTCCTCTCTTGACGCCTGGACGATCGAAAACAGGGTCTGGGGATACAGCGGAGAACAGACGCACGGCGGCGTGATCACGCAGAACGTATGTTACGATTCCGACGGCAATCTCGTCATGATCGTAAACGGCGATTATTACGAGGGGGATAAAAAGGGGATCAATTCTTCCTATGCGGACGTTTATGGCGGCAAGCGCACGGGCGCAGCCATACAATCCAAACAAACATTCGGCTACGGCAGTTTCGAAGTTGAAATGACCGTTCCCGCCTTCAACGGGATCTGTACGGCCGTGTGGCTATACAATCATTTTCCGAACGAAGCGGGCGGGGAAAATCACAATTACGAGATCGACATCGAAGTGCACGGCACCGCCGCGGATGAAGACGGAAGTCTGATCAACAGCGGCAATCTCCGTTCCGTGACCTGCACGTCTTGGTTGACGGAAACGGTGTACGATTCAGAAATCGTCGATTTGAATAAAGCGCTCAACGACGGAAATTTTCATACTTTCCGCTTTGACTGGCACAGCGACCGCATCGAGTATTATGTAGACGGCGCGCTGATATATACGTCGACGGAATGTATTCCGTCCAACGAAATGTATTTCAATATAGGGTGTTGGTTCCCGAACGGATGGTGCGGAGAACCCGATTTCGAGACCGATTACATCACGGTCAAATCTTTTACGTATACCGCGTTCGAGGGGGAAGAGGCGGGTACGATCAATTCGGAGGACAGGACGGGAAACAGCAGCGTTGACGAAAGTGTCGTTCTGCCCGAAAGAAATTATTTTGCGAACGGTTCGTTCGCCTATGACATCGCAAAAAACGATGCTTTCCAAGTTGCGGAGGGCACGTACACATATACGGCTGGCAGTTTGGCTTTTGAAGGGAAGATCACGCAGACGGTCGACATGGACTGCGCGGGGCTTTCCTATCTTTTCCGCATGCAGGCGGAGGGAGAGATAACCGTCACGGTTTATTTTCAAACGTTTACAGGCGGTGTCGGAGAGATCGGCAGTATGCAGATCGAAAGCGGCGGACGCATTCAGCCGCCCGACGGTACGACGCGCATGCTGTTCGTGTTTGAGGGAACGGGAACGTTGCGCGAAATCAGCCTGACGTTGGCATAATAAAAAATTTTCGACAGCGGAGGAGCAAGGATTATTTATGATAGAATTCGGAACGGGCGGTTTCCGCGGCGTGATCGCAGAAGATTTTACGCAGCAAAACGTGCGGCTGATCGCCGAGGCTTTGGCTCGCATTGCCGAAGAAGAGAAAAAGGCGGATATTCCCGTCGCGGTGGGGTATGACAACCGGTTCATGTCCGACTTTGCGGCGGACTGGATCTGCGAAGTGCTTGCGGCGCACGGCATGACCGCGCTGAGGATGCGGCATCCGACTCCTACGCCCGCCGTCATGTATACGGTCAAGGAACTCGGGTTGTCATACGGCGCGATGGTCACCGCAAGCCACAATCCTTACTATTTCAACGGCGTAAAACTGTTCACGGAAGGCGGAATGGACGCCGACGCGGAATTTACCGGCCGTATGGAAAATATGATTTCCCGCCTTGAAAATGCGCGGATCGGTACGGTTGCCGTTGACATCGCAAAAAGAAAAGGTCTCGTCCGCGATTTTGACAATACCGAAGATTATCTCGGCTTTATCAAAAGTTTTATCAGCCCTAAAATAATGGACAATCGTGTTAAAATATTGTATGATAATATATACGGGGTAGGGGCGGGATGTCTTGAAAAACTTGCAAAAGATTATCATATTGCGCGCTTCGATGTGCTTCGCGGCGGACATGACGCTTTTTTCGGTTTTTCGCTTCCCAATCCGACAAACGAAGCGATGCTTTCCCTTGCGGGCAAGGTGAAAGAGGGCGGATACGATTTTGCCATGGCGACGGACAGCGATGCCGACCGTCTCGGTATTCTGGACGAAAACGGATGCGTAGTGGACAGCAACGATATTCTCGGCGCGCTGTACTATTACCTGCATCGTTACCGCGGCATGAAAGGGGGCGCGGTCAAAAATTGCGCGACCTCCCTTCTGATCGATAAAATTGCGGAAAAGTTCGGAGAAAAATGTTACGAAGTCGACGTGGGCTTCAAAAACGTATCGCAGAAAATGGCGGAAACGGACGCGCTGATCGGCGGCGAAAGTTCGGGCGGACTGACCGTCCGCGGATACGTGCGCGGAAAGGACAGCGTTTTTTCCGCTTCGCTCTTTACGGAAATGGTCGTCATGATGAAAAAGCCCGTTTCCGAAATTATCCGTGAGGTGCATGAATTTGCGGGATACAGTCTCTCGTCTTCGCAGTCGGTCATCGAACTGAGATCTTTGGATCCCGTAAAAGAATATCTTGCGGAAAACACCCCCGAACTGTCGGAAAAAGTGGTGGAGAAACGCTGTTTCGGCCGCAATTACAAATATATCCTCGACGACGGCTGGGCGCTTTTAAGAATGTCCGGCACGGAACCCGTCCTGCGCGTTTTTGCGGAGACAAAGAGCGCCGCGGTGACGGAGAGCATCATACGGGAACTTACGGGCGAATTGAAAAAGTTTGCATGAAAATCGGCGAGGAGAAAAATCATGAATCTTATTGAGAGAACGAGACATCTATTTTCGGATATAGACAAACTTCTGAACGATCCTGCGGCGCGTTCTGCCGCGGCACTGCCTGACGGCGGGTATTTTCTCGACAAAAACAGAGTGCTCTGCTGCGAGCGCGTCAAGGGAGACGCGCGTTATCCTTACGCGGCGGACGGGTTCAATATGTGGGCGTATTCGTCGGGTTACATCAGCGTAAACGAGAGCACGTTTTATGTGATCCTCTCGGCCGACGAGGGGAAAGAGCCGTACCTGAACTTTTATGCGGGTCTGAAAAGGGGGGATCAGTTTATCCCCGTCTCCCTTTTGGGGGTCGCGCGCTCTCCTTTGGAAGAAAAGACCGAACGCTATACGGTTTACACGCCCGAAGCGGTTTATTATCTTACCCGCACCGAAGATGCGGATTTTGCCGTCCGCGCGTATGTGACGAAGGATAAGAGCGTCCGTTTTTCCGTCGCAGCCATTGCGAAGCGAAAGACGAGCCTGTATCTTTCCTCCTATTTCAATTGTTTTCTGATGCACGCGGCGGCGGAATGTTGCGAAACAAAATGGTTCAAACAGTGCAAAGTCCTTGAAAACGGGTTTGAATTTTACAGCGTGGAGGACCTCGACCGCAAGACGCATCTCGACAATTACGGCGTGCTCAACCGCGCGGTTTCGGGCAATGTGAAGGCCGTTTACGCGACCACTTCCCGGTCCGATTTCACGGGGGCGACGGGCAATTATCTGGCGGCATCCCGCTCCCTGCGCAGCGGGCGTTTTGCAGAGTGTAAAAGAGCGACAAAGTTTACCGATACGGCGGTCGCGGGCGAGATCGCGCACTTCGATCTTGCTGCAGGAGGATCCGCGAGGATAGATTACAGTCTCGACGCGGTTTTCGATGCGGATTCCTGCGCCGAAAAGGAAAAGATCCTGCCCGAACCTTCCGCTTTTGACAGGTACGTCCTCGACGCGGAAGAGGAAGATTCCAGGCGGCTTGATTCTCCGCTGATGCTCTCCATGCGGTTCGGCAAGAGCAGTTTGGCGGGCGTGAACGGGGATATTCTGGAAAAATTTCTCGGGTTCGTCGTGCGGCAGGTAGAGTTTGCCGCGCTGAGTAAAAATTCGGGCGTGTCCCTTCTCGGCGTGCGCGACGTGTTCCAGCAGATAGAAGCCGCGCTGATGTGGACGGGCGGGCCTTGCCGCCGTAAAATCGTAGAGGGCCTGAATTTTATCGGCAGCGACGGCCGCGCGCCCAGACAATACAGCATTCCGCCCACCCCCGATATCATTCCGCAGTTGGATCTGCGCAAATTTATCGATCAGGGCGTATGGATCATCGGCACGGTGTACCGGTATCTCGCTTATACGGGCGATTGGTCGATCCTCGACGAAGAATGCGGGTATTACGAATTCGGAAAAAGCGTGCGCCATACGGACGAAAAAACGAGCGTTTTGGAACATCTCATCCGCATTTCCCGCTTTCTGATCTCGAACATAGACGAGCAGACGGACTGCCTGCACGCCCTTTACGGCGACTGGAACGATGCGCTCGACGGCATGGGCGTCAGCCGTGATCCCGATCGGGAATTCGGCACGGGCGTATCCGTGATGGCGACCCTGCAATTATACCGCAATATGACGGAAATGGAGGAGATCCTTTGCCATCTCGGCAAGGCGGAACTTCTCGATACAAAGGCGGTTCAAGAACGCCTCGAACGCGGATTGAAAAAATATGCGCTCGTTCATGAAAAAGGCGGCAGGCGCATTTTGCACGGCTGGGGAGACGGCAGGTCCTATCTTGTCGGAAGCGCCTGCGATCCGGACGGCAAGGACCGCGTCGGCGTCACCTCTTATGCGTTCTGGGTCATTTCCGGAATGTTCGAAAAAGATCCGAGCATGAAAGAAGATATCCTGCGCGCCTATGCGCGCCTGGATTCGAAATACGGCCTGCGCACGTTCGATCAGTATTTCGCGCCCGGCGTTCCGGGGGTGGGCCGTATCGGCAATCTTCCCCGCGGCACGGCGGAAAACAGCGCGACGTACATCCATGCGACGCTGTTCGGCATCTGGTCTCTGTTCATGATGGGCGAGGGCAAACTTGCCTGGGAACAACTTGCAAAAATTCTTCCCTTCACGCACAAACACTTGTCCACGACGCAGTTTATCATGAGCAACTCCTATTCGTACAACGAAGAATTCGGCATGGACGGCGAATCGATGTCCGATTGGTACACGGGTTCGGCGAATGTACTCGTCAAAACGATGGTCCGCAATGTTTTCGGCGTAGACGCGACCCTGTCGGGCGTGTATGTTAAGCCCGCATCGTATATGCCCTTCGAAAACGCGCAGATCAGGGTGAACGTCAGGGGGTGTTCCGTCCGCGTCGAATATGCGAAGGGGCGCGGGGGCGAGAGGAGATTTTATGTCGACGGAAAAGCGAGGCCCGCATCGGCCGATCGGGCTTCGGAAACTCTTTACGTCATGCTTACGGAAGAAGATCTTTGCAAAAAGGAAATCACGGTCAGAGTGGAAGATTGAAATGGCGCGCAACGCCGGATAAACGGGAGAAGACGAAAAAAATGACGAAGGACGGAAAAACGCAGAGTTATGCGCGTTTCAAAAACAACGAGATCATACTCAATCTTTTGCGCAAAAAAGTTTACAGCGCGACGGAACTTGCGGCGGAAATGAAATTGTCGAACGCCGCGCTTTCTCAGATCATCTGCGAACTGAGCAGTAAAAAACTCATCAAATCCATTTCCAGCGGAGAGCAGAACGCACGGGGAAGGCACCGGAAATATCTTGCGCTCAACGGCGATTACGGGATGATCGTTGCGGTAGGGTTTTCAGACAACGAGATCCATATCGCGTTCAGCGACTTTGCGGGAAAGATCGTCTACGAAGAGCGCATCAGCGAAAGGCTGAATTACGACTTTACCATCGTATACAAAACGATTTTGCTGATCAATAAAATTTACGGCAAAAAGTTCAAGGATATTCCGTTGCTGTCCGTCAATCTTTCCGTCCCCGGGAAGGTCAACAACGAGGCGATGACGATCGCGAAATCCGTACAGTTCAATAAACTGATCGGGGACAACGAGGGAAAACTCATCGAGGTTTTCGGGCACTATTTCGATGTGCCCGTGCGCATCTTCAACGATATGAATCTCTCTCTTCTGGCCGAACAGGAGGCTTTGGGAGAACAGCGCCGCAATTTTATATTGCTTCATATAGACGCGGGCGTCGGCGGCGCGTTTTATCTCAACGAAAAGATTTATGAAGGGGATCACGGATTCGCGGGCGAACTCGGCATGATGCCCGTGCTGTTCGACGGCGAGAAGACGGTGCTCGATTCTGCGGCGTCGTTCACCTCCGTCGCGGAGCGGCTGTCCGAAAAAGAGGGCAGGGCATTCACGATCAACGAATTGAAGGTCCTCTATTTCACTTCGCAAAACGTCAGGAACGAATTTTTGAGATCCGCCGCCGTCGCCGGAGATGCGGTGGGGGCAGTCGCCGAAATTTTCGATATCGGCTGCGTGATCGTAAACGGGGCTGTTTCGGCTTTCGACGGCGAATACAAAGATACGCTGACCGAAGCCGCCCGCAGGCATGACAAAAGTCTGAACGTAGTCTTTTCCGAATTAAAAGATTCCTGCGTTCTCGGCGCGGTGATCGCCGCCGTGAAAAAAGAGATCCTGCGCGCGATTTCCGATTGAAAAGAACTTTTTGACAAATTCGCATCAATCGCTTTACATTTCTCCGCGCATGTGATAAAATAAAAAAAATCGTGCGAAAGAGGGAAGAAAAATGCGGAATTCGGCGCAGATGAAATTGCATCTCACGGCGGCTCAGTTTCGCTTTTCTTTCATATTCTCTGAAAATTAAGAAATCCTTGTCTTTCGGGATTTCTTTTTTTATGTCCGTGTCCGTACGGGCAAGGAACGGAAGAAAAAATGTATCGGAGGTAACCAATGACAACCGTAAAAGGCTCCCGAAGGCTCTTCGGCTATTCGGGAAAAGACGTCGTTCTGAGTTTGCAGCATATGTTTGCAATGCTCGGCGCAACCATCACCGTGCCTATCGTATCCGGCATGAGCATACCGCTCGCCCTGATTTCCGCCGGCGTCGGCACGATCATCTTCTATTTTTGTACGCAGCGCAAAGTGCCCGTATTTTTGGGCTCTTCCTTTGCATTCCTGCCTCCGTTGGCCGCAATGATTTCAGGGTACGGCGACGGGCCGCTTTCGTACGATTCGCGTTCTTTGGCGGTCATGCTGGCACTCGTGTGCGCAGGGTTCGTTTATGTGATTCTGGCGATCGTCATTAAAGCGGTCGGCGTTCAGCGCATCAAAAAATTGTTCCCGCCCATCGTGGTCGGTCCCGTCATCATCGTCATCGGCATGAACCTTGCGGGTACTGCGTTTACCAGCAATATTTTTCAGGCCACGGCTGCTCCCTGGCAGGCGTGGACGACGGCGATCGTAACGGCGCTTACCATCGTGCTCGTCAACTCTTTGGCAAAACCCAAGTCTTTTTTGAAGATCGTTCCCGTATTGCTCGGCTTTGTGGTCGGTTATGCATATGCGGCGATCCTGAGCGTCTGCCCGACGCCCGCGGGATACGCCCCTCTGATTGATTTCAAAAGCATATTCTCAGGAGACATCGTCGTTTTCCAGCAGGCGAAAGAAATATGGGGTTTCTGGGCTGCCTGGGATGAATTGGACATGGCGTTTCTCGGCTCGGCCATGCTCGCCATCGTGCCGCTGGCAATCGTTACCTTCATGGAACACCTCGGCGATATTTCCGCAAACTCCGTTGTCTGCGGCAAAGATTTCATGGTCGACCCCGGCTTGCACCGCACCGTGCTCGGCGACGGCCTTGCGACAATGGCGAGCGCCATGCTCGGCGGCCCTGCGAATACCACATACGGCGAAAATACCGCGGTTTTGGCAATTACGAAAAATTACAGCCCCCGCAACCTGTTTCTGGCGGCATGCTTTGCGGTCGTGCTCGGTCTGTTCGTTCCGTTCGGCGAGATTCTCGAATCCATTCCCGGTCCCGTCGTTGGCGGCGCCAGCCTCATTCTTTACGGCATGATCGCCGCAAACGGTCTGCGCGCACTCGTAGACGGCAGAGTAGATTTCTCCGATATGAAAAATATGATCGTCGTCTCGCTGACTCTTTCCGTCGGTCTTGGCTTGAACATGGCGAGCATGGCGGGGTACGGCATCAGCATCGGTGACGTCACGATTTCCGCGCTCGCGATCGCGACCCTTCTCTCCATCCTCCTCAATCTGATCATGCCCAACACCAAAGAAGTCACCCCCGAAAAGGAAAAGGCGATGGAAGAAGCCCCCATTTCGCTCGTCTCGCACGAGGCGGATATAGAGGAGGCCGCGGCGGAAGGTGAGGCCGATGCCGGGGCGGGCGCATCCGACACGGGCGACTTTCCCGAAAACGAGTCCGATCCAAAAGAAAAGAAGGAGGAATAGTACGATGCCGGTCATGATTTTCGATCATCCTCTGATCAAACATAAGATCGCGATCTTGCGTTCCAAAGATACGCCGATGAAGGAATTCCGCGAGTTGGTGGAAGAGATCACGCTCGTCATGAGTTACGAGGCGTTCAAAGACGCGCCTACGCAAAAGGTCACGGTGGAGACTCCGCTTGAGGTCTGCGAGCAGGAAATGGTGGCGGAACGCAGTATCGCCATCGTACCCATTCTCCGCGCCGGTCTCGGCATGGTCAACGGCGTGCATAAAATTTTCCCCAATGCAAGGGTAGGGCACATCGGCATGTACCGCGACGAAGAGACTGCGATCCCGCACGAATACTACTGTAAACTTCCCGACGGGATCGAAAACATGTCCGTAATCCTGCTCGATCCCATGCTCGCTACGGGCGGAAGCGCCTGCGATGCGATCAGCCTGCTGAAAAAGCGAGGCGTAAAGAACATCAGTTTCATGGCGATCATCGGCTGCCCCGAAGGGATCAAAAAAGTCAGCGAAGAACACCCCGACGTAAAAGTTTTCGTTTCTACCTGCGATCGCGGGCTGAACGAGAATTGCTACATTCTTCCCGGTCTCGGCGACGCGGGAGACAGACTGTTCGGCACAAAATAAATTGCAATTATAAAACATCCCCGCCGCGCAAATCTGCGCGGCGGGGATGTCCGTCTTTTGCGTATCCGTTGTTTATAAAATGCGGACCTGGCAGTTTTTCATGGCGTTCAGCGCCGTTTCGTGGCTGTCCGGGGTCACGCCCGCGCAGCAGTCGGCTCGCACGCTGACTTGCATTTCCGGGCAAAAAGCGCGCAGGAGCATCGCGTTCGAAAGCACGCAGATGTCCGTGCATAGCCCGATCAGTTCCGCCTCTTCAAATTTGTTTTCCTGCGCAAATCTGCCGAGTTCGACGCTGCCGAACGTAGGTTTGTCTATGATCTTTCCGAGCAGAGGAAGCCTGTCCGAGATCTCGTGCCCGTGCGTTCCGGCAATGCAATGGGGAACGGACAGAAGTTTTCCTTCCAGCGTCGTCGGATAATCGGCGCTATGCGTATCGCGCGTATAAACGATCGTTTCGCCTTCGTCGGCGGCCTGCTTGATCCGTTCCGCAACATTTGTCACGATCTTCTGCGCTTGCGGCGTGCCCAGCGCGCCGTCGATAAAATCGTTCTGCATATCCACGACGACGAGCAGTTTTTTCTTTTTCCGGTTGTCGGGCTCTTTTATCTGCATGTTTCTGCTCCGAATTTTTTTTCATAATTTGCGATGCATTTTTTGATGACGGATACCGCCTTTTCCTTGGCGGAGATCTCCCTTACGGAGGTGGATTTGTGTTCCAGAGTTTTATAGACTTCAAAAAAGTGCATCATTTCGTCAAAGATATGGCGGGGAAGTTGTCCGATATCTTTGTAAATGTTGTAAGTCGGTTCGCGGAAGGGGATCGCGATGATCTTTTCGTCCGGCTTCCCGTCGTCGGTCATATTGATCACGCCGATCGGATAACACTGCACGAGCGTGGCGGGCAAAATGGGCTCGCTGCATAGAACGAGCACGTCCAAAGGATCGCCGTCGTCCGCATAGGTGCGGGGGATAAATCCGTAACTTGCGGGATAGACCGTAGAAGTATAAAGGATGCGGTCCAAACGCAGTACGCCCGTCTCTTTATCCAGTTCGTATTTGCTTTTGGAACCTTTCTGGATCTCGATATAACACATAAAGTCGTCGGCGTTGATCCGTTCTCTAGCAATATCGTGCCAAATGTTCATAAAATTCCCTTTTTCTTTTAGTTTAACACAAAACTGCGGGAAAGTAAACAGCAGATCGAAAATAGATAAAAAAATAATAAACTTTTTTGAGAAAAAGCGAAATTCACTTTGACAATTTTTTGCGGATATGGTATGATTATAGGGCGTCGCGGAAATGGATCCGGCGGCCGCAGATTGAGCGAGTGCAGAAGTACCCAAGTGGCTCAAGGGGCTCCCCTGCTAAGGGAGTAGTACGGGAAACTGTAGCGCGGGTTCAAATCCCGCCTTCTGCGCCAAAAAGGATCTGAGTCAGAGAATGGCTCAGGTCCTTTTTTGTTTGATTCGGGCAGACTATCCGGCAGGCGATCATTTTCGATGGAGGCCTTGCATTTTCCCTGCCGCCGTGTTATAATTTTTTACGACAAAATAAAATTTATCACGGAGTCTGCCATGCTTGATAAAATACCCGATCCAAAACAAATGACAAATTTAGTCGGAAAAACTTTATATGAGATATGGGTTCAACTATGCGCTCTCATTGAAGAAAGGTATGAAATGGACCGTTTATGGGATAAAGGGGGCAAAGCATGGACATATGAATATAAATACCGTAGGGGAGGAAAAACTCTGTGTGCATTATATGCAAGGGAAAATTGTATCGGTTTTATGATCATATTAGGCAAAGACGAGCGTCTGAAATTTGAAAAAGACAGGGATAATTATTCGGAATACGTTCAAAACGTTTACGATAAAACGCAGGCGTATCATGACGGGAAATGGATTATGTTCGAACCGAAAGACGACTCTTTGTTTAAGGACTTTATCGGGCTGTTGAAAATTAAGAGAAAACCGAACAGAAAACGGGAGAACGAAGGATCGTAAAAAATTGATTGGATTTTTGTCGAAAAAAGCCCCGCGCCGAATGATTCGGCGCGGGGCTTTTGATTTCAGTTATACAGTCTGCTCCGAGGGGCTTTCCCTATTTTTCAAGTATATCGCGGCACGCCTTCCGTCTTCGATAAATATTTCAGACGGGGAAATCGATTTTTTTAAGGCTGTAACGCGAGTAATTGCCGCAAACGCAAAAAGTATAATTTTCGTGCGAAAAATTCAGGATTTTCTGCGGCGCGGGTTGCCCGATAAAATAAATTCTGCCCCCGTAATATTCCACGCGCCTCCACGTGGCGGCGAGGGTCGCTCCGAGAAATTTGATATAACTTTCCCTCGCGGTCCAATGGGCATAAAAATCCGAAGTGGTCAAAATCTCGCTCTTTTCCCGCTCGGTAAATTTGTTGAGTACGGCGGGTCGCGCTTTCCCGAGGAGCGATTCGCAATCCAGCCCGACTTCTTTTTTGCCGACGGCAAGTGCCAAAAGCCCCTTGCTGTGGGTCGCGTTGAAAAAAACTTTATCGCCTTTTATATACGGCTTGCCGTGAATCGATTTACAAATTTGCGCGTTTGGTATATTATAATAACGGTCGAGCACGAATTTTGTAAAACTTTCCGAATCGATTTGTGCATAAGTGTAATAAATATCAATCATCGTCATATTCCTCTCATTTGTTACAAGTACATTATAACAGCAAAATTACGAGAGTGCAAGGGTTTTTTGAAAATGGACAGGTCAGAAAGAGCAAAAAATAATTTTATGAACGGTTTGAACTGTTCGCAGTCTGTTTTTCTCGCATTTACCGATCTTTTCGGGATGGATGACGAGACCGCGCTGAAAGTATCCGCGCCGTTCGGCGGCGGGGTAGGGCGGATGCGCGAAATTTGCGGATGCGTCAGCGGCATGCTCATGGCGGCGGGCATGATCTTTTACGATGCAAAGCATCCCACGTTGGAAGAAAAATCCGCTCTGTATGCGATCGAACAGGAACTTGCGGCCCGCTTCAGGTCCCGCTTCGGGAGCATTGTTTGCCGCGATCTGCTCAAAGGCATCACGTCCGATGCTTCGCCGAATGCGGAAGAGCGTACGCCCGCATATTATAAAAAGCGGCCGTGCCCCGAGATCTGCGCGGCTGCGGCAAGCATTCTGGAGGGATTTTTGAAAGAAAAGGGAAAACTTTGACCTTTTCAGGCACTTCGATTGCGTCTTTCGGCATAGTATGATATAAAAAAGCCGGAGGACGATACGATATGCCGATGGGGTTGAGTGCAGAACTCCCGTATCCTGCGTTGAACGGGATCGAAAAGGACGAAGAAAGCGTGCGCATCCTTGCGCCCGCGTATGCGGCGAAAGAAGGGGAACTGACCGCGACGTTGCAGTACATTTACCAGTCTTTTATATTTTCTTCCCTGTCCATGGCGGAATACGCGAAGACTTTGCAGGCGATCGCCGTAGCGGAAATGCATCATCTCGATCTGCTGGGCAGGATGATCCTGAAAATGGGCGCATATCCGATCTACTCGGCCTGTCCTCCCATACCGTTTAATTTTTACTGCGCCTCCGCGGTCTCCTATTCTGTCTCGCCGCAAAAAATGATCATGGACGACATCCGTGCCGAAACGGAAGCGATCCGGTGTTACGAGCGCATAGCGGGAAGGCTGAAAAACGAGCAGGCGGCTGCGGTGATTTCAAGGATCATCTTGGACGAACGCCTGCATCTGGATGCTTTTAAGAGGATACTCGGCGAACTCGTCGCCCCGAATTGTCCTGAAAATTGAAATCTGCAAGGTGAGCGGCAATTCTCTGCCGCTCGTTTTTTGTTCAGGGTCCGTTTTTTTCCGGCATATATTTCCAGTATCTTACGGGCATATAATTTTTCATCTGTTTTTCGTGCGGCCGTTCGGCAACGTTGACGGATGCGTAATAACCTTTCCAAAGCGACTGAAACGATGCTTCCCGCTCAGAGAGCGAGAGGCTTATTTTTTCTTCCGTTTGCGCGATCACGCACTCTTTTGTGTTGTAGAGGGCCGCCTTGTTCCTCAAAGTGTCGTGGATGACGAAGGGCTGGTTTTTCAGCCTGCGCATGAAATGGGGGAGGATGAGGTCAAGGATATCGTTGTCGGGGGAGAAAGGTGCGTAAAAGATCCCCTCCGAACTTTCCATAAATCGCAAAAATCCCGTAAAGCGGTGCGCTTCCGAAGTGACCTTTTTGATTTCCTCCGCCGCGGCGATCACTGCGGGCAGGGAAAGCATTTCCGAAACGGCCGCCCGCTTTTGCATAATCAGCCGCACGTATTCCAGGGCGATCTGCTCTTTTTGTCCGTTTCCGCTCCGCAAGAGCAGGGAAATTTCCCGAACGGACTTCGGCGCGTATTGTCTGAGTTTCTTTTTGACCCGCGCGGCTTTTTCCGCGTCCGACGCCACGTCGACCGGCGTACAGCCGATAGGCATTTGAAAGGCGCGGGAGGAAGTGACGATCCCGTCCCGATCGCGAAAGGCGTCGAAAACGGCGGTAAAAAAGCCTTCCTCCGTCCCGTCCGTGAAATAAGCGTTCATAACTGTCCCGTAAGTGCGGAAAGGGAGATTTCCGGCTGTGAAAACATGGACAACTGTTCATATTTTTGCGCACCGTCCGCCAGGGCGAGCAGCGTTCTGACATCCCGCTCCCTGTCGCAGCCGAAAAATTTTCCTTTGCACGTAATAAAGTGTTTCGCCCGTTTCAGCACGATCCGCATTTTTGCCAAGTCTTCGAATCCGAGCGGCGTATATTTGCGCGCCTTGATGATCTTATAAGCGCCGAGCGTTCCGATGCCGGGCACGCGCAGCAGCGCTTCGAGGGGCGCAGAATTGATCTCTACGGGAAAGTACTGCATGTTTTTGAGCGCCCAGGCGCATTTCGGGTCGTATTCTTCCGGCAGGTTTTCACCTTCCGCGGCAATTTCCTCCGCCGTAAATCCGTAAAAACGCATCAGCCAGTCCGCCTGGTACAGCCTGTGCTCCCGTAAAAGTCCCGTGCATCGGTCGGGCAGGAGAGAATGCTTTACCACGGGGATATAGGAGGAGTAATAAACCCTTTTCAGCGAAAGTCTGCGGTACAGCGCTTCGCTGAGGCGCAGGATCTGCCCGTCCGCTTCGGGCGAAGCGCCCACGATCATCTGCGTCGTCTGACCGGCAGGCAGAAACTTTTGCTTATGCAAAGATTTTTCGACCTTGTTCGCCCGCGTTTCGGCCGCAAGTTGTTTCATGGGCAAAAGCACGCTCTCCTTGCTCTTTTGCGGGGCAAGAAGTTTCAGGCTCTGCTCAGAAGGGAGTTCTACGTTGTAACTCATCCTGTCCGCGTACAGTGCGGCGCGGCGGGTCAGAATCGGGTCCGCGCGCGGGATGCCTTTCAGATGGATATAGCCGTTGAATTTATATACCGTGCGCAGGCGGACGACCGTATCGAGCATGCGCTCCATCGTGGCGTCGGGGGAGCCGTCCACCGCAGAGGAGAGGAAGAGCCCCTCGATATAGTTTCGCTTGTAAAAAGAGATGACGAGTTCGCAGATCTCGTCCGGCGTGGCGGAAGCGCGCGGAACGTCCGCTTCCGCGCGGCTGGGGCAGTACAGGCAATTGAAACAGCATTTATTGCTCATGAGTATTTTCAAAAGAGAAATGCACCGCCCGTCGGGCGTGAACGAATGGCAGATGCCCCCGAAACTCGCGTTTCCGATGCCGTCTTTCGTATTTGTCCTTCGCGAACCCGAAGAGGAGCAGGACACGTCGTATTTTGCGCTTTCTGTCAGAATTTTCAGCCGATTTTCATCGATCACGGGAACAGCCCCTCCTTTTTGTCTCCATTATAGTACCGAAACGGCAAAAAGTCAAACATATGTTCGTATTTTTTAATGAAAAAAGATGAAAATTTCACTTGTTTTTCATAGAACAATGGTTGTATAATAATATAAAGCGATTATAATGATCGTAAGTACAATCGGAGGATAATGAAGTGAAAGTTTTGATCGTAGACGACGAGGAGATGATCCGCAACGTATTGCGCGAATACGTGGAGTTCGAGGGGAACGAGGCGTTTGAAGCGTCCGACGGGATACAGGCTGTCAAAATGTGCAGGGAAAATGATTACGACATCATTCTCATGGACGTGATGATGCCTGCGCTCGACGGTTTTTCCGCCGTCAAAGAGATCCGCAAATTCAAGGATATCCCCGTGATCATGCTTTCGGCGCGCGGCGAAGAGTACGACAAACTGTTCGGGTTCGAAGTGGGGGCGGACGATTACGTGACGAAGCCTTTTTCTCCCAAAGAAGTGATGGCCCGTATCGCCGCCGTGACCAAACGGCATAAAGCGGGAAGCGCCGTGTCGCGCGAAGTTCTCAAATTCGAAGGGCTCGAGATCGATATGAAGGGCAGGAACGTATTTATCGACGGGGAAAAACTTGACCTTACCCCCAAGGAATACGAATTGCTGTTCTATCTTGTCAAAAACAACGGCATCGCCCTTTCGCGCGAAAAACTGCTCTCCGACGTCTGGGGATTCGATTTTTACGGCGACGACAGAACGGTGGACACGCATATCAAAATGCTCAGAAGCAGTCTGAAAGAGTACAGGAAATTTATCGTAACGCTTCGCGGAATGGGTTATAAATTTGAGGCATGAAAGGAAAAAAGATTCGCAGCATCAACTTCATACTATGGCTCAGTTTTTTGGGGTTTGCCGCATTCATCATCATTTTGACGTGGGTGTTTCAGGCAACGTTGCTGAAAACGTTGTTCAGCGATCAGTTTGAGCGGGATATCAACGAATTCGGCGACGATGTTTACGGCGTTCTGAAAGCAGAGTTCAGGAAGCCTTCGGAAAAGCCGGTCCCGGAGTATCTTTTCTATATCATGAACGAGAAGGAAGACGATTATCCGGCGGCAAAGATCTATATCCTCAAAGAGGACGGGGACCTCATGTTCCCGCTGCTCGAAGATTCCTCCGGCGCCAGAGATGAATGGCAGGGGTACGCAGAGGATAAGCCCGAATATGCGCTGTTCAACAAAGTACGGCAAAAACTGGACGAAAACGCCGGTACGGATCCCGTCGTAATGAAAATGAGCGACGCATGTTACGTATATTCCGCCAAACTCAGCGCGGAAGACTATTCCAATCTCGACGAGGATGCCTACCTCTATATCAGTTATTCGACAGAAATGTCGAATATGGTATACGGGCATATGACGGAAAATCTCGTTCTGATTTCCATTATCGTCATATTTATCGCGCTGATCATTTCCACGCTGATTTCGATGGAACTGACAAAGCCGATCGCGCAGATCACGAAGGCGGCCAAGCGCATGGCAAAGGGAGACTTTACCGTGGATTTTACGGGAAGGTATGCCTATGCGGAGATGGACTCTCTTGCCGAAACGCTCAACTATGCAAAGGAAGAGATCGGCAAATCGGACGAGTTGCAGAAAGAAGTGCTCGCCAACGTCACGCACGATCTCAAAACGCCGCTTACGATGATCAAGGCCTATGCCTCCATGATTCAGGAGATTTCCGGCGACAATCCGCAAAAGCGCGCGAAACATACGCAGGTCATCATTGACGAATCCGACCGCCTTACCGCTCTTGTGAACGATATCCTCAACCTGTCCAAGATCCGTTCGGGCATGGATTCGCTCAAAAAGGAAACGTTCAACCTGTCTGAATTTATTCATACCGTGCTCGAGCGCTTCGAATATCTGACCGAGATGCAGGGGTATACCCTCGAAAGAGACATCGAGGACGAACTCTATACCGAAGCGGATATGGAAAAGATGGAGCAGGTGATCTACAACCTTGTCGGAAACGCCGTGAATTATACGGGCGAAGACAAAAAGATCACGGTATCTTTGAAGCGCAGCGGGGAAGGAAAGATCCGTTTTGCCGTCACCGATACGGGCAAGGGGATCCCTCCGGAAGAAATTTCGACCATCTGGGACCGCTATTACCGTTCTGCGGAGACGCACAAGCGCCCGATCAAAGGTACCGGGCTGGGGCTTTCCATCGTAAAGACCATCCTCATCAAGCACGATTTCGAATACGGTGTGGAGAGCGAAGTCGGAAAGGGAAGTACATTCTTCGTGCTTTTCCCCGAAAAATAACCGGACAAAATAACCGAAAAGGCGCAGTTTCCTGCGCCTTTTGCATTGTTGAAAATAAAGTTGGAAAGATGCGCGCCGCCGTCCGTCAGAAGACGTTTTCGAACGAAATGCTGTACGTTTTCGGGATCTGTCGGCAAATGGTCACAAGCACTTCCGCTTTTGAAAGCGCGTCTTTGTAATCCTTCGTTTCGATGCAGCCGACCGTCTCTCCCAGCCAGTAATCGATATAGGAAATATCGTTGTGCGGCACCACCACGTGCAGTTTTTTCTTTTCGCTGTTCCAAAGTGCGCGCACGGCTTCGGCGTCGTTTCTGGTCGCCGTCTCCTCCCGTATTTTTGTCTGCAGGGTTTCCACGGACTGCGTAAGAGTATCGAAGCGGTCGTTCACGAAAATATGTTCGCCGATCGCCGCGCCGAACAGCAGGAGCAGGCCGATCGCGATCGATATGAGCGTCTTTACCATTTGCATCCCTCCGGCAGTTGTATCTGAAAAGTCCTGAATTTTTCTTTTTGCTGTTGCATATATATTTTCCCGTTTCCGTCAAGGGTGAGCACAAAAACTTTTTCCGGTTTCGCAACATTCTGTTCCCGCAGGATCCCGTCGAAAAATTTTTCGTCCAGACGGATTTTTTCGAGGTTCTGCTTATTATATTTTCCCTCGTCTATGATCAGCATGGGTACGGACGGCGCCTCGTCGGATTTTTCCTTTTCTTTTGGCAGAACGGAAAAATTCCCGTTGGCTTCGTACAGGGCGTATTCCGCGTCGTCCAAAGAAAAACAGCCGGCCCCCCGCATGGATTCGATGAGGTCGGAAAGATCGAGGTTGTTTTTCTTCATCTGAGAGATGTCTATCCCGTTTTTGTTGATAACGATGGCAGGTTTTCCGCCGATGACCGTTTTCAGAGGTTTCAGTTTCAGATCGATCAGAAGCATGATCTGATGCAGTAGAAAGATGGTCAGGATCGCCACGATCCCGTACAGGAGGGGGATGGACGTGTCCGCCATGGGAATGCAGGCAAGTTCTGCGATCAGCAGGGTGATCACCAGTTCGAAGGGCTGCATTTCTCCGATCTGCCTTTTCCCCATCAGCCGCATCACCAACAGCAGGGTTATGAAAATGATTGCCGTTCTGAGTAAAACAAGTCCCATACCGGCAGTATGAAACAAGTCGGAAAAAAATATTCTGTCAACCCGCATATCCGCGCTTGACGAACGCAAAAAAAAGGAGTATAATTTCATCCGAAAATGCAGAGTAGCCGAAGCGCGTAAAGTGTTGCGAAACGGGACGTTGTTCGCAAACGAAAGGGAATTTAGCCCCTGCGGTGCTGTTCGGCGCGTCCGTTGTATAATAAGGCGCCCTTGTTGCGGGCGCACCTCTTATTCTTCGGACCTCTCAGAACTTTTCTGGAGGTTTTTTTCTATGTTCACAAAAGCGTTCGTGTCTCTCTCTCCCTCGAAAAAGATCGCGTATCTTGCGATCTTTACGGCGGCGTGCGTGGGGATCAACAGCATCTCCATTCTCGTTACGCCGTCCATCACGCTCTCGTTCAATGCGGCGTTCGGTTTCCTTGCGGGGGGCATTCTGGGGCCCGTGGGCGGCTTTTCCGTCATGTTTCTGGGCGATCTTTTAGGCTGTTTTACGAATATTTTCAATATCGTCGTGCCCAATCCGCTCGTCTGCATCGCATCGGGACTTTTGGGGCTGATCCCCGGGCTGATCATGACGCACGTGCGCGGGAATTTTTATCTTCGCGGCGTGCTGAGTTTCTTTTTGTGTCTGCTCGTCTGTTCGGCGGGGGTGAATACCTTTGCGATTTACATCTTTTATTCATCCCGTTCGGTCAGTTACTGGGCCTATCTGCTCACCCGCATGCCTGCTTTTTGCATCGTCATGGCGGTGAATTGCGTCATCGGCGTCGTTTTGGCAAAGATCATCAATAAAGTGAACGGCAAATTCAGGATTTCCTGACGAGTACTTTGACCCATTTGGGTTCCGCAAGCCCGAGCGCGAACAGGAACAGCGCATCCGCCGCCAGTAAAATTGTCCCCGTCGAGATCGCGGCGAACAAAAGGGGCATGCAGGAACAGAATACGTTGTGCAGCAGTACCCCGAGAATGCTTACGGGCAGGATCGTGAATGCCGAAATCAGAGTGTGCTTGAGAAAGCGCACTTTTTCTTTGCTCTTTTTTGCCAGCAGGCGCAGATTGAGCACGCAGCAGATCAAAGAACTGAGCGCCGTGCCCGCGATCTGGGCGTAAATGCCGATATAAGCGGGCAAAAACCACGTGCAGGCGAGCGTCGCAGCCGCGCCGATAAAGAAGTATCCGCAGGTATGCTTTTCATATCCGAGCGAATTGAGCATGCTCGTCGTGATCATGTTCAGGCTCATGGGCAGAAGCATGAGGCAACTTCTCCGTATGATCTTGCCGCTCAATTCGTTGTCGAAAAGGATTTTTCCCAGATCTTCCCCGAGCACGAACAGCATGGGGATGAGCACGCATGCGATGAGAGAGGTGATCTTAAGCGCCTTTTCGATATTGTCTTTGAGTTTTTTATGCTGATTTTTGTAAAAATTTTCCGCAAGTTCCGGCACCATGACGAGCGCGAGGGAACCGATCAGCGTAGAGGGGATAGACAGGACGGGCATGCTCATTCCCATCATGACGCCTATGCCGCTCATCGTTTCCGCAGAGGAAAAACCCGCCGCGATCAGCCTCGCCGGCAGAATGAGCGCGATGACGGAGTTGATCAAAGAAGAGGAAGTCCGCATCCCCGTGATGGGCATGGCCGAAGAAAGCAGGGGATTGAAGGCGCGTTTCGGATTTCTGAATCTCCCGCCCTTGATGAAAAAGTAGGCGATGGACAGAGAGAAAGAGACGAGATAAGAGATCACGATTGCAAAAGCGACGCGCTTTGCACCGTCGAAGACGCTGGTCATGCCCGTTACAAGCAAAATGCCCGCCGCGATCATGACGAGTTCTTCGATCAGGTCTATGACGCAGTAGGGGATGAATTGTTTATTTCCCCAAAGAACGCCGCGAATGACCGAATAGACGGAATTAAACGTCAGGCTGGGCAGCAGGATCAGCAGGATGGACATGCACCGCGGATCGGAAAAGATAAAATCGAACAGGTCGTGCCCGAAAAACAGGATCGCAAAAACGGGAACGGAAAACATGAGCGTTACCGCCACGGCGGCGGTGATGGTGGACTGTTCCGCCCTTTTGTTGCCGTTTGCCCTGTGTTTCGTGATCAGTCTGGATACGGTCAGGGGGATACCCGAAGATGTCGCCGTCACAAGTACGGCAAATACGGACAGCGCGAGTTGATACAGCCCCATGCCTTCCGAACCGAGCGTGCGGGATAGAATGATGCGGTATAAAAATCCGAAAAATTTTTCCGCGACGGAAAAAACCGTCACATATGCCGCTGTCCTGTATATGTTTTCTCTGCTCAAAATGTTCCGCTCCGTGAAAAAAATGTCTTAATTCATTATATAGCGTCGAACTTTGAGATATGATAACGAAATTTTGCAAAAGTGCGCATATCCGCGCTTTCGCCGCATAAGATACATTGATATGGAAAAGACGGTACTGCAAAGAGAGGAAGCGAATCCTTTCGGCCTTCGCCGGGTGGCAAGGGGAGAAACGCTTTCCGCCATATGCGAAGAGTGCGGCGTGCCCGAATTGTGCGTGATCCGCAAAAACCGCCTTACGGGCGAACCGCAGGAGGGGCAGATCCTCCTTCTTCCGCAAGGAGACTACGAGGTGTATATCGTTCGGGCGGGGGATACGCCCGCATCGGTCAGCCGCGCGTACGGCATGACCGAAGAGGAATTCTTTTCGCTGAACGGTGTCCGCTATCTCTATCCCACGCTGAAAGTGTGGGTAAAGGCCGCGCCGCGGTAACAATGCGCGGCGGCTTTTCATATATTGAAATATAAAGACTGCGCCCATGCGGTCGGTCTTTATTGAATTTTTAACATTCGGAGGTTGAAAATGTCTTTTTTCTCTAATTTTCAGACAGATAAATGCCCGGGGCCCATCAACGGCAATCCGCTCAACGGGTTGAACGAAAAAGTCTGTATCCAGGCGCAAAGGGTGTTTGACGCCTGCATCAAACAGGGGCAGACGGACGGCATCGTGCTGAATATCACCGATCCGGTGCCTGCAAATCCTACATATCCGCTCACCTTCATCAGCGCCCGCAGCACCACGTCGATCGGTACGGTCACCGCATTCCAGGTTGACCGCCTGCCCGACAGGGCGAACTGCGCGAGAGTGCAGGCCACGATCGATATTCCCATGGAAGTGGTCTATACCGATGCCAACGGCACGGAGGGGAAGGCGAGCGCCGTGATCACTGTCAGCGAAGACGTGATCCTGTTTGTGCCGCAGCCCTCGATCATGCCTTACGAAGTGCAGTGCGTCGTCAGCGCCGTCGCGCCCGAAGGCTCGTTCAATTCTGAAAACAACACGTTTGTCATCGATGCGTGCATCACCGCGATTCTGAAGATCATCATCAACGTGGACCTGCTCGTGCCTTCCTACGGCTATTGCGTGATCCCGCCCGCCCAGGAATATACGCAGGAGGTCTGCGCCGGATTTTTCGAACTGCCTTTGTATCCGCAGGGCAATACGTCTTGCGGCAATAATTCGGGTTGCTGCAACAAGTAAAGGCTGTGCTGAACAAAAAAGCCGGTATCTTTATATCGGCTTTTTTCTTTTATTTCGGGGGTGAAACATGAAATCAGATCACGTTGAACGCAAAGAGGGCCGCTGCGTGATATGCGGCGGAAAAACGCAGGGAGAAAATGTCTGCGAATGCTGTGCCGAGAGCCTTGCGCTCGTAGACATAGAAAATCTTCTTTCAGGGAAAAGGAGGAGCGCGATTTTCCCGAAAAGCGCCGCAAACGCTTTCAAATGATCGCCTTTTATGGTAAAATAATAGGCAGATAAAGTATCAGGAATTTCAGGATGAAGGTATTTGCGGTCAGCGATTTGCACCTTCCGGGGAATCAGAACAAGCCGATGGACGTATTCGGCGGCAACTGGACGGGGCATCTCGAAAAAATCAAATCCGATTGGGCGGAAAAAGTTTCGCAAGACGATATCGTGCTCCTTGCGGGGGATACGAGTTGGGCGATGGTCCTCGACGACGCCCTTTCCGATCTTCGCAAACTGGCCGGTCTGCCGGGAAAAAAGGTCTTTATCCGCGGCAATCACGATTACTGGTGGTCGGGCATTACGGCTTTGCGCAAGAGCGCTCCGGACGAAACCTTTTTCTTTTTGCAGAACGATTGCGTCCGTTTCGACGGGCTCGTCGTCTGCGGTTCCCGCGGTTGGACATGCCCGGGCTGCGCCGATTTTGCCGAGGGCGACAAAAAGATATACGAGCGGGAGGGGGAGCGCTTTCGTCTGGTCTTTCAAAGCGTGGAAAAACTGCGCCTTCCCGGCGACGATCTGATCGCAATGATCCATTATCCGCCCTTCAACGCCAAGAGGGAAAGTTCTCTCTTTACGGATATCTTTGAAAAGAACGGCGTTTCCAAAGTCGTCTACGGTCATCTGCACGCCAATGCGGGCGCGTATCCCATGCGTGCGCAGCGGGGCGGTATCGAATATTTTTTGACCTCTTGCGACCTGCTCGACTTCCGCCTTGCGCGCATTTATTAAAAAACATTTTCTATTCGCTTTACAAAGGTTTTGCGTTTGTGATACAATAAATACAAGTAAGATTTGACTTTAAACATTCGGTACGGAGATGCCGGAAAGTCGAAAGAATGAATGTATCCGAAATGAGCGTCGGCGGTCCGCGCAGGATGGTGCCGCCGCGGTCTTTCGGCTGTTTGTTTATGACTTGCCCGCGCTTCCGTGCGCGGGCGTTTTTTATGCGCAAAGGAGGAAATATGCCGGAGCGGATTTTAATGGACGGCGGAGCGATCGCAAGGACGCTCAACCGCCTCTCTCACGAGATCTACGAGAGGAACAAGGGGCTGGAAAATGTCTGCCTGATCGGTATCAGGCGGCGTGGAGAGATCCTCGCGCGCCGTATCCGCGATCTCATACGGGAAAATTACGCCTGCGATTTGCCCTGCGCAGGGCTGGACATCGGCATGTACAGGGACGATCTCGTGAGCAACTATTTCGTGCCGGATGCGCGCGCAAATTCTCTGGGCTTTGACGTAAACGGAAAGCGTGTCGTCCTTTGTGACGACGTTCTGCATACGGGCAGATCGGTGCGCGCCGCGATCGAAGCGATCTTCGACCTCGGCCGTCCCGCAAGCATCCGCCTTTTGGTCCTTTGCGACAGGGGCGGCAGAGAGATGCCCGTCTTTGCCGATTTCGTCGGAAAAAACGTGCCCACATCGCGCAGTGAATTTATAGACGTAAGGCTGAAAGAGATCGAGGGGGAAGACGCTTTGGGGATCCGCGGTGCGGATCCTGCGGCGGGCGCGCGCGGCTGATTGCGCTTGATTCTGAATTTCTATCAAAGAGGTATACAAATGTTGGGAAAGGACATGCTCGGTCTTTACGGCACCGCGGCGGAGGATATCGTCAATATCCTCGACACGGCGTCCGGCATGAAAAAACTGCTCACGCAGAACCTGAAAAAACTGCCGCACTTGCAGGGCAGGACGGTCACGACCTTATTTTACGAAAACAGTACGAGGACGCGCTGCTCTTTTGAACTTGCCGCAAAATATCTCGGCGCGGGGACGGTAAACGTATCCGCCTCGTCCAGTTCCGTGCAGAAAGGGGAGACGCTCATCGATACGGGCCGTACGCTCGACGCGATGAAGAACGACGTCATCGTCATCCGCCATCCCATGGGCGGCGCGCCCGCGCTTTTGGCGAAAAACGTGCGCGCGTCCGTCATCAACGGCGGCGACGGCATGAACGAACACCCCACGCAGGCGCTCCTCGATTTTTATACGATGCGCGAAAAATTCGGCTCTTTCAAGGGGCTGAAAGTTGCGATACTGGGAGATATCGCCCACTCCCGCGTGGCAAAGAGCAATCTGTTCGGTCTGACGAAACTGGGCGCGGAAGTGACGATGTACGCTCCCGCGACGATGATCCCGCAGGGGATCGACCGTCTGGGCGCAAAAATTGCCCCCTCGAGGGAAGAGGCGCTGCGCGGCGCGAACGTGGTCATGGGGCTGCGCATTCAGTTAGAGCGCATGCAGGGCGGATTGTTCCCGTCGCTGTCCGAATACAACAAATTTTACGGCGTTTCGGAAGAACATCTCAGACTTGCGGATAAAAATGCGATCGTGATGCATCCGGGGCCGGTAAACCGCGGCGTGGAGTTGACGGACGAGGTCATCGACGGGGAAAACAGCAAAATCAACGAGCAGGTATTAAACGGCGTCGCCGTGCGTATGGCGTTGTTGTTCCTGCTCTGCAAAAACAGACAGGGAGGCAGCGAAAATGAGTAAACTTCTCATCAAGGGCGGTACGGTCGTCTTTCCCGACCGTGTCGAGCGGGCGGATCTCCTCTCGCAGGACGGAAAAATTATCAAAATAGCAAAGGAGATCTCGGATAAAGAGGCGGAAACGCTCGACGCGCAGGGGCTGACGGTGTTTCCCGGGCTGATCGATATGCACGTACATCTGCGCGAGCCTGGATTTGAATATAAGGAAGACATTGCCAGCGGCAGTGCCGCCGCGGTTGCGGGTGGATTTACGCAGGTCTGCTGTATGCCCAATACTTCTCCCGTCTGCGACAATGCGGCGATCGTCGGCTATATCGCGGCAAGGGGAAAAGAGGTCGGCCTGTGCAAGATCCGTCCCATCGGTTCGATCACGGTCGGCGAAAAAGGGGAAAGCCTTTCGGAAATGGGAAAAATGAAAGAGGCGGGCGCCGTAGCGGTCAGCGACGACGGCAAGCCCGTTTCCGATGCGCGCATCATGCGCCTTGCCATGGAGTATGCTTCCGATTTCGGGCTCGTGTGCCTTTCTCATTGCGAGGATAAGAGCCTTGCGGAGGGCGGCGCGGTCAACGAGGGATACAACAGCACGCTTGCAGGGCTGAAGGGGATCCCGCGCGCGGCGGAGGAGATCATGCTTGCCCGAGAGATCATCCTTGCGGAAACGCTGAAAAAGCGGGTGCATATCTGCCATGTTTCTACAAAAGGCGGCGTGCAGTTGCTCAAAGAGGCCAAGGCGCGCGGCGTAGCCGTCACGGCGGAGACCTGCCCCCATTACTTTACGCTGACGGACGACGCGATCGTCACGTTTGACGCGCGTACAAAGGTCAATCCGCCTTTGCGCGAAGCGGAAGACGTGGAGGCGATCAAAGCGGGGCTTGCGGACGGCACGCTCGACTGTATCGTGACCGATCACGCTCCTCATCACGAACAGGAAAAAAACGTGGAGTACAATCTCGCGGCGTTCGGGATCAGCGGGCTGGAAACCTCTTTCGCGCTCTCCTATACGGCATTGGTCCGGGGAGGGGTTTTGACGTTGACGCAACTTGCGGATAAAATGAGCGCGGCGCCCGCACGCATTCTCGGCCTGGACGGAGGAGAGATCGGCGTCGGCCGCACGGCGGATTTTGCGCTCGCGGATCTGGAGGAAAAATATACGATCGACAGCAAAAAGTTCCGCTCAAAAGGGAAAAACACCCCGTTTGACGGCCGCGAGGTTTTCGGGAAAATCAAATATACCGTTGTCGACGGAAAGATCAAATATAAGGCCGATGAGCGATAAAATCAATAAAATCGAAGTACTATGCGAGACATAAAGGAGTAAAAATGACGTATAAACAGGAATTTATCCGCTTTTTGGCGGAATGCGGCGTATTAAAGTTCGGCTCTTTCAAATTGAAAAGCGGCAGGATCGCTCCCTATTTTCTGAATGCGGGAGAATATAAAAAGGGTTCTCAGATCAAGCGCCTTGGAGAATTTTACGCGGACTGCATCGCGGAAAATAAAATTCCCGTCGACGCGCTGTTCGGCCCCGCGTACAAAGGGATCCCGCTCGCCCTGTCGGCCGCGGTCGCGCTGTATGAAAAATACGGTATCGACGCCTATTATTGCTTTGACAGAAAAGAAGCGAAGGATCACGGAGAGGGCGGCATGTTCGTCGGCAAGCAGCCGGAGGATAAGGAAAAAATCGTGATCATCGAAGACGTGATGACGAGCGGCAAGGCACTCAAAGAGGTGTTGCCGAAACTGCGCGGCGCGGCGGACGTCGAGATCACGGGTATGGTCATCACGGTGGACCGCATGGAAAAGGCGCTCGGCAGTGAAAGATCCGCCGTGCAGCAGGCGCTGGAAGAGGAGGGGGTGCGCGTTTACAGCATCGTTACCATCCGCGATATCGTGCAGGCGCTGGAAGAGGGGATCATCGAGGGCAAAGAGCATATTCCCGCCATTCGGGAGTATCTTGCGGAATACGGTGCGAAATACTGAGGTGAAAAATGATCGACAGGCTGATTGAAAAAATTATCGAAAAAGAAAATCCCAGCGTCGTGGGGCTGGATACGAGTTTTGATTATCTGCCCGAAAATATGCGCGCCGGCGTCAAAGATTTCGCGGGCGCGGCGGAGGCGATCGTGTGCTTTAACCGCGCGGTGATAGACGCCGTTTCCGACGTCGTACCCGCCGTCAAAGTGCAGATCGCTTATTATGAAATGTACGGTACGGAGGGGCTGCGCGCTTTTTCCGAGACCTGCCGCTACGCCTCGGAAAAGGGGCTGATCGTCATGACGGACGCCAAGCGCAACGACATCGGGGCAACGGCGGAATGCTACGCGAAGGCATACCTCGGAGAAACGGCGGTCGGAGAAAATTCTTGCGAGGCGTTTGCGTCCGATTTTTTGACGGTCAACGGCTATCTCGGTTCGGACGGGATCAAGCCTTTTCTCGGTTGGATGCAAAAGCGCGATAAGGGCATCTTCGTGCTCGTAAAAACATCGAACAAATCGAGCGGAGAATTGCAGGATCTGAAATTGGAAAACGGAGAAACGGTTTACGAATATATGGGCGCCCTGGTTGAGAAGTGGGGGGCGGACTATATCGGTAAATACGGATATTCTTCCGTCGGGGCCGTGGTCGGTGCGACGCATCCCGTACAGGCGGAAGTGTTGCGCCGCCGTATGCCGCATACTTTTTTCCTGATCCCCGGTTACGGTGCGCAGGGAGGGACCGCAAACGATCTGAAAGTTTGTTTCGATCAAAAGGGGTTGGGCGGTATCGTCAATTCTTCGCGCGGGATTTTGTGCGCATACAGGCAGGAAAAGTACGCTGGGCATGCCTTCGACGAGGCCGCGCGTCTTGCCTGCATCGATATGAAAAATGATTTGAATCGTGCGATAAAAGGCTGATTTAGTACATTTTTTAAGTACTATGTCACGCATAAATATAGAAAAAACAGGGATAATCGTTCGCTATGAAAGATCTGAAAGTAAAAGTACTGAGCAATGCCCCGATCGCTTCGGGCATATACAGAATGGAATTTGCGCTGCCCGAAGAAACGGAAGGGATGCGCTGCGGAAAATTTCTGAATATTTCCGTGGGAGACGGCGCGCATCTCCTTCGCCGTCCGATTGCGATCTGCGAATATGAAAAAGACCGTGCGGCGATCTGTTATCAGATCAAGGGCGAGGGCACGAAAAAACTGAGCGAAAAAAGGGCGGGTGACGAATTGTCCTGCCTTTTGCCGCTCGGCAACGGATTCGTGCTGTCCGACGGGTGGAAAAAGATCGCCCTTGTCGGGGGCGGCGTCGGCGTGTTCCCGATGTATTCCGTGCTGAAAGAATACGAGAAAGCGGACAAAATATTTTATACTTTTTTAGGATTCCGCAATGCGGGGGCGGTATGCATGGAGGAGGAATTTTCAAAACTTTCCCGTTCCGTTCAGATTGTTACCGACGACGGAAGTTACAAAAAAAAGTCCAATGCGGTGGCTGCCTTTTTCGATGCGGCGGACAGCGGAGAAAAATTTGACGCGATTTTGTCCTGCGGTCCCGTGCCCATGCTCCGCGCGCTGAAAGAAGGGTTACGCGCGCGGGGGCTTGAAATTCCCTGCTTTGTCTCGCTGGAAGAGCGCATGGGCTGCGGCGTGGGCGCCTGTCTCGTATGCGTGTGCAAGCGGCAGGGCGGAAAAGAAAACGCGCGCGTCTGTAAAGACGGACCGGTATTTTCGATAGACGAGGTGGAGATCTGATGGCGAATCTGAGCGTAGACGTTTGCGGGGTGCGTCTGAAAAATCCCGTCATCGCCGCGAGCGGCACATTCGGCTTTGGCAAAGAGTTCGACGAAATTTATGACATAGGCGTTTTGGGCGGGATCAGCACGAAAGGCCTGACGCTTGAACCGAGGTTGGGGAATCCGACGCCGCGCATCGCGGAAGGCGACGGCGTGATCCTCAACGCTGTGGGGCTTCAAAATCCCGGCGTGGATGCGTTTTTGGAAGAGGATCTGGACTTCCTCAAATCAAAAAAAATCGCGATCATCGCGAATGTTGCGGGCAAAACGCTCGAAGACTATGCGGGCATCTGCGCGCGGCTGGACGGAAAGGCGGATCTGATTGAACTGAATATTTCCTGCCCGAACGTGAAATGCGGCGGCATGGCGTTCGGCATCCGTCCCGAAAGCGTGCGCGAGGTGACTTCCGCCGCGAAGGCCTCCCTCAAAAAGACGCCGCTGATCGTAAAACTTTCTCCCAACGTGGAGAGCATCGCGGTCAACGCCCTTGCCGCGCAGGAAGGGGGCGCGGACTGCGTATCACTGATCAACACGCTCACGGGGATGGTGATCGATATCGAAAGGCGCAGGCCGCTGCTTGCAAACAACACGGGCGGCGTTTCGGGAGCGGGCATCCGCCCGATCGCGGTCAGAATGGTTTACGAGGTATGCAGTGCCGTACGGATCCCCGTGATCGGCATGGGCGGGATCACGTGCGCGGCAGACGCGCTTGAGTTTATCATAGCGGGTGCGGCGGCCGTGCAGGTGGGTACGGCAAATTTCACCGATACGCTTGCCATGCCCAAAATCATAACGGGGCTGAACGAGTGGCTGGACGCGCACGGCATCCGCGATATCAACGAATTGCGCGGCACGCTCGTTCTCAACGGGTAAAATTTTCAAAAAACGAATATTTCGGAGCAATCAGGATATAGACGGCTCATTTGTGTTGCGTTATAATGGTTTTGTAAAAACGGGGGAGGGAAGACGCATGAGCAAGTATGTTACGTTCAGTTTTGACGACGGTACCGAGCAGGATAAGGATCTTTGCGCGATGTTGCGCGAGTATGGCTATAAATGTACCTTTAATTTGAATTCGGGAATTCAGTCCGCGTCCTATTGCTGGGAAAAAGAAGGCAAAAAGGTGCGCAGGCTGAACGTGGACGAAGCGATCGAGGCATACCGCGGCCACGAGATCGCGGCGCACACGCTGACGCATCCGAGGCTGGAAACATTGGACGACGAGACGGTGCGGAACGAAGTTTTTTATGATAAAAAGAATCTGGAAAACTGGTTCGGTACGGAAGTGGTCGGGCTTGCTTATCCCTGCGGTTCATATGATCGGCGCGTCATGTCCCTCGTCCGCAGCTGCGGGATCGGCTATGCGCGCACAACGGGCAACAGCCTCTGCTTTGACGTTCCCGAGTCGCTCATGGATTATCGGCCGACCTGCCATTATGCCAGCCCCGAGATCTTTGATCTGATCGAAAAATTTGCCCTCCTGCCGGATGATGAGGAGAGAAAAGTATTTTTTATCTGGGGGCACTCGTTCGAATTGTATCTGCGCGACGAGTGGGGTCTTCTGCGCAGGATCTTCGACGCTTTGAAAGACTGCGGAGCGCAATTCGTCACCAACCGCGAGGCGTTCGGGCTGTAAATTTATATATTTTGCAAAAAAGGACGGCTCGGCCGTCCTTTTCCTTTTTTCGCTGTTTTGCATGATAAAATGCCATCCGGCGCGATGAAACAGAATTTTTTCGCGACGCTTGACACTTCACGGAATGTGGTGATAGAATATATGCAGAGGGGGGGATAAAAGACGAGCCGCGGAGATAAAAAGTCTATTGTCCAAATGCGTATATGAAGATATAAGCATCTTGATATGCAGAGAAAAATATCGCTCTTATAAAAGCAGAAGTCTTTTACGGGACCCTAATGCTGTATATTCACAAAAAACCAATAAAGTTTGTGAGGGATAGTCAAATGTTGTCTGATTTCAAAAAATTTAAGGAAAAACAAGTGTTATGTGAATTTTATTTGGACCCCGACGATTTGTCTAAATTTTGCGTCGGTTATATCGTTGATTATGATAAGGAAAATTGTCTGATTGCATGTTTGGATTCATATGGAAACAAAGATGGATTTTTTTGCTTTAAAGTGGAAGATCTGATCAAAATCCAAACAGATACGCAATATTTGATATGTTTAACAAAAATATTGAGTT
>DXCO01000034.1 GCA_019115945.1 Candidatus Borkfalkia excrementavium
AACTCTTCGTTATAATAAAGGGTATAATCGACGATGCCGCCCGTCATATCCTCGTAATAAACCACGTTTTTGATCTGATAACCTTCCCTGTCCGACTCGGAAACCGTGCTCTGAATGTTGCCCTCGGAAAGAAGATTTTCCACAAGCGCCATGTATTTATTGACCGTTTCGATCTGTTCGTCCGTCAAAGACCCCGTGTTCGACGCATCGGACGCGCTCTGTTCGGGAAGAGAGGCGGACATGGATTTTGCCGAAGGCGCTCCTCCCAGATCCAAAGACGAGATGATCGACCCGACGGACGCCGCACTGTAAGCATAGAAGCCCTCTTTCGAATCGATATCGTTCAATTTGTTTCCCCTTGCATCGTCGCTGCAGGCGGCAAGGCCCAGGCACATCGCCGACACCAAAAGGATCACTGCCAAGATTTTTTTCATTTCATTTTTCTCCTTGATCTTTTTATTTTTTTGTCCGAACACCTATATAACAGTTAAGCCGCACAAATTGTTGGAAAATTTTTAAAATTTTTTAAAATTATTTTTTGCAGTTTTCCGCAAAATACCCGCCCGCGCAGTTTCCAATTAAAGGGAGTAAAGGTAAAGCGCGGAGATTTGCAACAAATCTCCGCGCTTTTTGACAAAATCGGCTGTACCTTTCTCAGGGCCTTTCGCCCCGTCCTTTGCGAGCGTCAGTCGTCGTCATCGTCGAACGCTCCGTAAACAAATTCGTAGCGGTCCGTTCCCTCGCGCACGAACACCAGACATTCCGTGCGCTCGCCGCCGATGTCCGCCTTTACGTGCAGGACGCCCTTTCGGCCGCTCTCTTCCCAAAACTCGAGCACATCCTCTCTGACCTTTTCCCCGCCGGAATAGTTTTCGACGGTCATTTTTACTTCCGTCTCCCCCTCTTCCTGCTCGTATTCCACGACCGTCCTTTCCAGGCGCTGTCCGTTTTCCACGACGGTATAGACGTACTCTTTTTCCGTTTCCGCCTCCGTGCCGCCTTCCTGTTCACGTTCCTGCTCTACCATAATATAGGAATTTTCGCCCGTATAAGCGCGGAAGGACAGTTCTTCGCCCTGTTCGTCCCCTTCCGACTCCGTTTCGTATCTGCCCGATACGGGATAAACGGCCTCTCCCACGGCGAGGACACCGGTGATGGAAAATTTCTCCTCCCGTTCATCTCCGTCCGTTTCGCCGGCCAAAAACTGTTTGTCGTAGTACATATGGTACACGACCGTTTCGCCGAGAATATCCTGAAAGGTGATCGTCATCGCAAATTCGTAATCGCCGTATCCGCCGCCCGTCTCCGTTTCGTGTTCGATATTCCCCTCGCTTAAAAGGCTCTCCGCAAGTGCGAGATACTCCGTGACTTTTTTTTCAAACTCCGTATGATCCTGCTCTGTGCGCGCGAAAGAAAGGGACAGCGCCCGCATTCCGTTTCCCGCGGAGGATTCTGCCAGCAGCGCCCCCACCGACGCCGCGCCGTACGCATAAAATTCGTCCGTCGTGGTGATGCCGTCCAGTTTGTTGCCGCCCGTGAGATTGCCCTTTTCCTTTCTGAACAGGACCGGCAGCAGAAACGCCGCGCATAAAACGACGATCAGCAGCGCCGCGACGGCCGCGATCAGATTCGAACGGTTCTTTTTGACCCTTTCCGCACCGCCGCCCGCAAGCGCCAGTTCGCGCTCGCGCACCTCATCTTCGATGCCCAGATCGCGGCGGATCTCCTCTTTTATCCTGTCGTCGGGCAGAATTTTGGCAGAATCGGCCTGCAAAAGTTTTTTGACGTCTTTCTCTTTCATCTTCCGCCCTCCTTTTCGAGATATTTTTTCAGTTTTTTCAGCGCCTCGTTGTTTTTCCATGTGACCGTGGCGATCGGCATGGAAAGCATTGCGGAAACTTCTCTCCGTTTATACCCCGCGACCTGACACAGCATGAGGATTTCGTATTCCTCTTCGGACAAGATCTTGCGCGCCGCCTCGAAAATGAACGGGAGTTCCGTTTCGGAAGTTCCGTAACGGTAACTTTCCTCCTCAAAATCCGTCGGCATTTCCCGCTTTTGCCGCTCGAGAAAATTGAGCGCAAGATTCTTGCCGACTCTCATCAGCCACGCCGAAAAATTCGTGCCCGACCGATAGGAGGTTATATTCTGCATGGCGCGTATGTATGTTTCGTGCATCAGATCTTCCGCATGCATTTTATCGCGCACGATATAGAGGATGCCGAAATAAACCGCCCGATTGGTCATTTCATATAGATCGTCGAACGCGGCAGTATTGCCCGCTGTATATTCGGCGATCTTTTGTTCCAAGAGATCTCTTTTCATTTCTCCACTATTATAACAGATAAGCGCGCAAAATTGTTGGATATTTTTCGATTTTTTTGCATTTTTCGATAAAAAACCGCAGCGGGATCGAAAAACGATCCCGCTGCGGCCCAAAAACATTTTCTGACAGAACGACGGGTCTTCCTTAAAGGTCATCGGCATCCTGTACGGGCTTGCCGCCGTCTGCGGCGGTCCCCGTGTAACTGCCGTTCTCGTCGTAAGACGATTTCATTTTGCCGACCCGAACGCGCTTTTTTTCAGACTTCATTAGTCCTTCGCGCCCTTCTGCGTGCTCTTGGAGCAGCATCTTCCGCCCGAAGTTTTGGAATTCGTGGTTTTGCTCTGTGCAGACTTGCTCTGCGTGCTCTTGCTAGACGTTTCTTTGTTTTTCATAATTCTCTCCTTATTTATTGTCGAAAGGAAGGCGTATCTCCACAAAGCCCTGGCTCGCCTTACACAGCGGACAGATATGCCACGCTTCTTTCGTCGTCGCGCGGTAGCCGCATTCGCTGCACACCCAGAGAGTGGGTTTATCCCGCTTATACAGCGTGCCGTCGCGGAAGGCCTCGTAAAGATAATTGAAAACGATATTGTGCTCCTTTTCGACGCCTGCGACCCTGTTGAACAGCGCCGCTACGTCGGGGTAGCCCTCTTCTTCCGCAATTTTCGCAAATTCAGGATATACCTCGTCGAATTCCGCCTTTTCGTCCTGCGCGGCAAAATTCAGATTTTCTTCCAGCGTGCCGAAATGAAACGGATAACCCGCGTTCAGATCGATGTTCTCGCTGCTGCCGGCCTTTTGGATAATCGTATCGAAAAAGGTCTTGGCGTGATACGTTTCGTTTTTGGCGATCGAGCGGATGGTATCCGCAAGTACGGCATATCCCTCCGCCGTGGCGAGTTTCGCGATCAATTGATAGCGCATGCCCGCCTGGCTTTCGCCCGCAAACGAACGCGCGAGATTCGTATAAGTTTTCGTGTCCTGGAACTGCATGGATTCCTCCTCCTTACAGCGCTTATTATGTTCCCCGATACAAAACTTCATACCTTTCGCGCTATGGAAATTTTAACCGAACTTAAAAATTTTACCTTTCCGCATTTTCTTTTCGCATTGCATAAAAACAGCGCCCTTCGGAAAAATCCGAAGGGCGCATATACATTTCGTTATAAAATATTCTGCAACCACGTGCCCAATGGCAGATGCGCGTCGAAATAATTCTGGAACGGATTCGCGCCGAAAATGTACCTGAACACGTAACTGTCCGCACAGAAATCGCTCGCCTTCGCTACGGGGCCGAACACGTCGAACGTGCCGACAAGCGCGCCGATAACAAGAAATATGGCTGCAGTAATCAAGACCGAATATACGCCGCCGAGAATCTTATCGATGATCTCGAACGCCTTATAGCAGGAAAGTTTGCGCAACAGCCACTTGACGATCGCCATAACGATGATGACGGCGATGCCGAGCACGATCCAGATGCCGAGACGGATGATAAATTCCGCGATTTCTTCCGCCTGAATATTCAGATTATCCTCGAAAGACGCGAGCGAATCGGCAAGGCCGGTATACCAGCCCGTATTATTCTTGATCGCATTGAAAATCGTGGGCGAAAGGAGAAACCCGACGATCGCAATCAGCGCGAGATCGACGAGCCACCATGCCTTCGTAAGGAAGCCCTTGCGGTATCCGAGATAAAACACCAGTACCAAAAAAAGTACAAATACAATATCGATAATGATAGACATAACGCTTTTAATTTTTTCTCATTTCTGCGGATTTTTAAACCGTCTTTCAAAAAAGTTCAGCGCAGGCCCGCTTCCGCAAATTTATTGTTTTTCCTGTAAAACGCGAGGAAGATCGCGCGCAGGAAGTTTGCCCCCGCAGACACCATAAACCAGACGGAGATCTGCTTGAATCCGAATATCCAGCAAAAGACGCCGAACAGGATCGCGGAAACGATGAAGGACATCCAGGCAAAAAATCTGTGCCAGCCGCGCAACTGAATTTTGCCGCCAAGGCTGAACAGGAGAAACAGGACGCTCAGAACAAGCAGCCCCGCGTACACGATCACGCCGTATTCCACGGTATAACGGCAGAACGCGCGGCAGGCTTTTGCCACCCAATCTGCGCCTTTGAAATCAAACTGATCAATATATTCCAAAGCAAACGCAAACCCTAAAACGTCCGTATTGTCTTTATCGAATATGTAAAGAACCCCGTCATATCCGGTAAAAATATCTTTCAGCGTTAAACCGGAAACGGTCAGTTCATTGATCCAATCCATAAAGAACAGCCCGATGGAAAGCCCTGCCAGAAGAAGGCACAGAACGGCAAGCACGATGCGGTTTTTGCTTCTCGGTTTTCCGAGCGCTTTCGATGAACCTGCGGGGACCTCTGCGGGCCGCGCATACTGCGAATAGACGCCCTGCTGCGCAGCAGGAGCATACGCATACACCACGGGCTGCGGCGCCGCATAGTTCTGAGAATACGTCTGCTGTTGCTGCACAGGCCTTGCCTGCGCTGCGTTCATGCGGTCGATCTCGCCGTGAAGGGCGCGCAATTCTCCTTTGAGTTGTGCAACTTCCGTAAGAAGTTCGAACCGCTCTTTATCGCTCTTGTCCTGGCCGTAAGCACCCTGCGGCGCATATGCCACGCCATAAGCGGCGCCCTGCGGCGTGCTCTGGGCATACGCCGCGCCCTCCGCCGATTGCGCGGGCACAGCCGGCGCAGCGGGAGCAGGGGCCGGTTTTTCCATCTCGGACTTGTACGTTCCGAGATTGTTTTTCATTTCGGCGAGGATTTTGTCCATATCCTCTTCGAACAGATAGCCGCAATACGGGCAGCGGATCTTTCCGTCTTCCGTCTGACGGCCGCAATTTTTACAAATTTTCAACGCAATCACCCTTAACAAATTTATTTTCGGCATGAGCCGACAAAAACTCCGTCGCTATCATTATAATCTCAAAAATGAAAAATGTCAATCCGACGACGGATATTCTTTGTCCTTACTTCTTGTTAAAATTATCCTTCAGAGATACGATCTCAGACAGGCACAGGCGGCCCCCCTCGGTACATTTTTTATAATATCCGGTGCGAAGCAACTGGAAAGGCGTGCCGTCTGCCGCGGCCGCAAGATACGGCTCCGCTTTGGCAGTGAAAATTTTTTCGCTCTCGCCGTTCATCCGCTCGCCGAAATCCTGCCCTGCATATTCCGCATCGCGCAACAGGCTTTCGTATTGTTTGAGCGTCACGTCCGCCGCCGCGCTGCGATCTACCCAATGGATGACGCCCTTTACCTTGATGCCGCTCGTGTCGTTTCCGCTGCGGCTTTCCGGAACGTGCGTGCACAACACCTCGGTCACGTTCCCCTCCCCGTCCGTCACGACATCTTCGCATTTAACGATATACGCATTTTTCAGCCGCACGTACCCGCCTTTTTTGAGACGGAAATATTTGGGCGGGGGATCGAGGGAAAAGTCCGTGCTCTCAATGAACAGCCGGCCGGAAAAGCGCACCTTTCTCGTTCCCGCGGAGGGATCCTGCGGATTGACCTCGCAATCGAGTTCCTCCTCGCCCTCGTAATCGGTCAGCGTCAGTTTCAAAGGAGAAACGACCGCCATCGCCCGCTGCGCGCGCGCATTGAGGTATTCGCGCACGCACGCTTCAAAATAGGAATATTCGCACTCGGAATTCGCCTTTGCCACGCCGATGCGGGAGCAAAAATCCCGCACCGCTTCCGCGGGGATGCCGCGGTTCCTCAGCCCCGTCAGCGTGGGCATGCGCGGATCGTCCCACCCGTGCACGGCCCCCTCTTCGACGAGCCTTTTAAGATAACGCTTGCTCATCACGGTATTGGTGATATTCAGACGGGCAAACTCGATCTGGCGGGGTTTGGGGTTGAATCCGAGGGAGATGCCCACCCAATCGTACAGCGGGCGGTGGTCCTCAAACTCCAGCGTGCACAGAGAGTGCGTGACTCCCTGCAAATAATCGCAGATGGGATGCGCATAATCGTACATGGGATAAATGCACCATTTGTCCCCCGTGCGGTGATGCGTCGCGTGCAGGATGCGGTAGATGACGGGATCGCGCATGTTTACGTTGGGCGACGCCATGTCGATCTTGGCGCGCAGGCATTTTTCGCCGTCCTTATACTTACCCGCCTTCATCTCCTCGAACAGTTTTAAGTTCTCTTCCGGCGAGCGGTTGCGGTAAGGGCTTTCCGTACCCGGTTCCGTGAGCGTGCCGCGCGTGTTTTTGATCTCTTCGGGAGAAAGGTCGCATACGAACGCCTTGCCCTCTTTGATCAGGCGGACGGCATACTCGTAAATCGTATCGAAAAAGTCGGACGCATAGCATTCGCGCGCCCATTCGTAGCCCAGCCAATGGATATCCGCGCGGATGGCGTCGACAAACTCCGTCTTTTCCTTGGACGGGTTGGTATCGTCGAAAAACAGGTTGCACTTGCCGCCGTATTTGAGCGCGGTGCCGAAGTTGACAAACATGCTCTTCGCGTGCCCGATATGCAGATAGCCGTTGGGTTCGGGCGGAAATCGCGTCTGCACCTGCTCGGGGCGCAACTTGCCCGCGGCGATGTCCTCATTGATGATCTGTTCGATAAAATTTGCCGCTTCGGGCAGATCTTTACTGATTTCTTCCATATATTACAAACTCCGAAAAGGATTTCCTCAAATGCGTATGCCCGCCTTACGAAAGGCCGGTGATCTCTCCGTTGCCGTCGATATCGATCTTTTCCGCCGCGGGATGCTTGGAAAGCCCCGGCATGAGCATGATGTTTCCCGCGACGGCGACGACGAATTCGGCGCCGCCCTTGACGATGATGTCCCGCACGCGGACAATGAATTTTTCGGGACGGGCAAGCAGTTTCGGGTCATCGGACAGGGAATACTGCGTTTTTGCCACGATGACGGGAAGTTTCCCGTACCCGCGCGCTTCCGCTTCCGCGATTTTTTCAGACGCCGTTTCCGAAAACTCGACGCCCGCACCGCCGTACACTCTGACGACGATGTCCTCTATTTTTTTCTTGATCGGATCGGAAAGATCGTAAGAATATTTCAGTTCGCTCTTTTGCTCCGCGGCCTTTACGACCGTTTCGGCAAGTTCTCTGCCGCCCTCGCCCCCTTTCAGGAAAACGTCCGTAAACACGGCAGCCGACCCCGCCGCCTCCACCGCGCGCATCACCGCGTCGATTTCGGCGGGCGTGTCGCTCGCAAATCGGTTCATGGCGACCACGACGGGCTTATTGTATACGTTTTTCATGTTTTCGATGTGTTTGAACAGATTGGGCAGGCCCTTTTCGAGCGCATCCAGATTTTCGCGCGCCAGATCCGCCTTGTCCGCGCCGCCGTGCAGTTTGAGCGCCTTGACGGTAGCCACGACGACCACGCAGTCAGGCTGAATGCCCGCCACGCGGCACTTTGTATCCAAGAACTTCTCCGCACCGAGGTCGGCGCCGAATCCCGCTTCGGTAACGACGTAATCGGAGAGCCCCATCGCCGCATACGTCGCCAAAATACTGTTGCAGCCGTGCGCGATATTTGCGAACGGCCCGCCGTGCACGATGGCGGGGGTCCCCTCCAGCGTCTGCACGAGATTGGGCTTGACCGCGTCTTTCAAAAGGGCCGCCATGGAGCCCTCCACTTTCAGATCGCGCGCAAACACGTATTCTCCGCGCTTGTTTTCGCCGACGATGATATTGCCCAGCCGCCTTTTCAGGTCGGATAGAGAGGTCGCAAGGCAAAGGATGGCCATGATCTCGCTCGCGGCGGTGATCTCGAAATGTTCCTCCCTTTCTATGCCTTCGCCCGCGCGGCCGATAGAAATATTGCGCAGAGCCCTGTCGTTCATGTCGAGACAGCGGCGGAAATAGATCTTTTCGGGATCCAATTCCAGTTCGTTGCCCCGGAACAGGTGGTTGTCCGCAACGGCACAGAGAAGATTGTTCGCCGCGGTGATGGCATGCAAATCTCCCGTAAAGTGCAGGTTGATATCCTCCATGGGCACGATCTGCGCGTAGCCGCCGCCCGCGGCGCCGCCCTTGACGCCGAACACCGGCCCGAGGGAGGGCTCGCGAAGAGCCAGGCACACGTTTTTGCCGATGCGCCGCATGCCGTCGGCAAGCCCGATGGAAACGGTCGTTTTCCCCTCGCCCGAGGCGGTGGGATTGATCGCCGTGACGAGAATGAGTTTCGCGCGGCGCGGGCGGGCGGGCGCGCAGATCTTCGCCTTATATCTGCCGTAGCGCTCGATGTCCTCTTCTTTCAGCCCCAGCGAAGCCGCAACTTCGCCGATGTCCTTCATTTTGCAACTTTTTGCGATTTCGATGTCGCTGAGCATAATCCCTCCGATAACCTCTTTATTTCCCCGCGCAATCGTGCGGAAGTTTCAATTTATCCCAGGACGAGACGAACAGATCGTCCCGCTTTTCAAATCCGAAACGGGTCAGGTCGCATCCCCATTCCCCGCGCGCCCTCACTTCGGGCACGAAATCGTTCATACATTTGCTGACGAGAGCGCGCAGCATCAGATCCCTGTAACAGTCGGGCACGTCCGATCGCAGCAAGCCGTCCTCGCCCAGTCCTCCGCCGCTGACGCACCGGCCGTCGGTCAGTTCGAAATAAAAGAAAAACCCATCTTTTGGTTTCAATAAAACGGATAGCATACGCACATTATAACATAAATGAAAATTTATAGCAAAAAAACATTGTGCCCCGACGGCATTTTATGGTATAATTTTTTTAATTCCGCATATTTTTGCCGATAAAAGAAGCGCGGGAAGGGATTTTTATGGATACTGTCATCTTAAAAGCATTCGAAAGCATACGCTGCGGTTTTCTCGACGTGTTCTTCGGCATTTTCACCGCGCTCGGCGAAGAAACGATCATCGCGGGAATCATCGCGGTCATCTATATGTGTTTCGACAAAAATCTGGGCGAAAGAGCGCTGATCACCGTGCTTACCGCCAGTTGCGCCACGACCGGGGTAAAAGGCGCCGTGCGCAGGCTGCGCCCCTACGAGGCGGGCGTAGTCGGAAAAGTGCAGATCGACAACGCCTTTGTCTCCACGGCGGATCTGGATGCGGACATGTCCTTCCCCAGCGGGCACGCGACGGCAACGAGCGGATTTTTTTCATGCATCGCCATCCAAAAGAGAAAGGCCCCCGTCATCGTGCTGTCCTCCGTATTCACTCTTTTGGTCATGCTCTCCCGCCTGTACCTGGGGGTGCACTATCCTACGGACGTGCTTGCCGGGCTTGCGGTGGGCGTGGGGTTCGCCTTTTTCTGGCATTTTATCTATACCGGATTTTACGATGCGCGGTTGTACGTTTATCTCGGCATCGGACTTTTGTCTATGGTTTTTCTCGCATTCGGCCGCACGGCGACCGAATCCATGTTCCAGATCTGCGCCCTGACGACGGCAACGGCGATCGGCCTGATCATCGAAGAAAAATTCATCCGCTTTCAGAACGCGAACAAATGGTGGAAACGGGGCGTGCGGCTTGTGCTGATGGGCCTTCTCGCGGCGATCCCCTACCTTCTGCTCGGCCTTTTGCCGGCGGGCAACTGGTTCGTATTTCTCCGTTATTTCCTGACGATCCTCATCACGATCACGGGCGCGCCCTTCCTGATCAAACTGTTCCGGCTGTAAAGGAGAAAGGATTTTTCCGTTTTTGCCCGCAGCATACGTAAATCGTTGACTTTTTCGGGCAAATCGATAAAATATATTGTTGAATCATATTTGTAAAGAAAGAGGTATTGCACTATGGCAGAAAAGCGCGCGGTAACAATGGATAAGATCGTGAATCTGTGCAAGGCGCGGGGCATCATTTTCCCCGGCAGCGAGATCTACGGCGGAATGGGTAACACCTGGGACTACGGCCCCGTGGGCGTGGAGATCAAAAACAATATCAAGCGCGCCTGGTGGAGAAAATTCGTTCAGGAGAGCGACAACTCTTACGGCGTAGACGCGGCCATCCTGATGAATTCGCGCGTTTGGGAGGCGAGCGGGCACACGGCCTCGTTTACCGACCCCAAAATGGACTGCAAAGAATGCAAGGCGCGCTTCCGCGCGGACAACCTGATCGAGGCGCATTCCAAAGGGAAAGTCAATCCCGATACCATGACCAACGAGGAAATGGAAGCGTACATCGCCGAACATAAGGTCGCCTGCCCCAACTGCGGAAAACACAACTGGACGCCCATCCGCACTTTCAACCTCATGTTCGAAACTTCCCGCGGAGTGACCGACGAGAGCCAGAACAAAATTTATCTGCGCCCCGAAACGGCACAGGGAGAGTTCGTGAACTTTCTGAACGTACAGCGCACGACCCGCGCAAAGATCCCCTTCGGCATCGCGCAGATCGGCAAGGCGTTCCGCAACGAAATCACGCCCGGCAACTTTATCTTCCGCACCATCGAATTCGAACAGATGGAACACCAGTGGTTCTGCAAAGAGGGAACGGACCTGCAATATTACGAAGAATATAAGCAAAAAGCCCGCAATTTTCTTTTGAGCCTCGGCTTTTCGGAAGATCATCTGCGCTTCAAAGATCACGACAAACTTGCGCACTACGCAAAATCCGCGTGCGACATACAGTACCTGTTCCCCATCGGCTGGTCGGAACTCAACGGCATTCACGACCGCACCGACTACGATCTTTCCCGCCATCAGGAATATTCGGGCAAAAACATGAACTATCTGGACCCGACGACGGGCGAAAAATTCATCCCGTACGTCGTGGAATATTCCATCGGCGCGGACAGGCTGATGCTCGCCGTGCTCTGCGAAGCGTACGAGGAGGAAGAACTGGAAGGCGGAGACGTGCGCACGGTCATGCACTTCCACCCTGCGCTTGCGGCGTATAAGGCGGCGGTGCTCCCGTTGCAGAAAAATCTTTCCGAAAAGGCAAAAGAGATCTACAAAACTCTTTCCAAAAAGTTTATGGTCACTTACGACGAAGCGGGTTCGATCGGCAAGCGTTACCGCCGTCAGGACGAGATCGGGACCCCGTTCTGCATCACCATCGACTTCGACACGCTGGAAAACAATACCGTCACGATCCGCGACAGGGATACCATGTCGCAGATCCGCCTCGACATCGACGAAGTTGCGTCTTATATCGAAAAGAGTCTGGATTTTTAATAAACCGAGCGGGGGCGGCAGGCTCCGCTTACTTATCCGAAATACGCACGGGCGCGGCCGAAAAGCCGCGCCCGTTTCCGTATCCGCAGACCGTATTTGCGTTTGCCGACCGGCTGTACGCAAATTTTATTTCAGGCGGATATCCAACACGAAAGACTGCATGTCCTCAAGGCTGAACCGGATCCCGCTGTCCGTGCAGGTGAAGGCAACGGGAAGTTGAGCGGGATACCCGACCCGAACCTCCTTTGCGATCTGGCCGCCGAGGGGGATCTCCGCCTTTTTTGCGAGCCCTAAGTTCCACACCGCCAAAACAAGCCGCTTGCCCTTGATCAGCCCGACGGATACGACCTCTCTGCCGAAGGAGGTAAAGCCGGTCGGAAAAAACGGCGACGCTTTTTTTCGGAATGCGGCGATGCTCTTGCCGTAGGCGACGCCCTCCTTTACCAGTTCGAACAGAGGCGCGGAAAGCGCGGACAGGTCAGATGCGAGATGCAGCCTGCCCAGCGCGGCGTTGACCATGTTCATGACGACCGAATGGGGAACAGGGTTCTTTTCGTCGGGGGTGTCGATGCCCAGCCCCTTCAAAGAACAGTACGGGTAACTCCAGAACCCGGCCTGCTCGGGCAGGACCGCCGAAAAAATATTTCCGACGATATAGGGATATTTCTGATAAAAGACCTGATCGGAAGTCGAGATCATCGGGCTGAGGGACAGCGACTTCCAGTCCATCCTCTGCCCGCCGCTCGCGCAACTTTCGAACAGCACGTGCGGATATTTCCTGCGTTCGGCGGCAAGCCATTTCCAGAAGGCCGCAGTCGTCTTTTCCAGCCCGTCGCCCACAGAATCGCTCCTGTATTCCGTGCCCGCGCCCGAATCCTGATTGCAGTCTATTTTGATATAATCCGCGCCGTATTCTTCCACCATGCGGCGGATGGCATCGCTCATCGCCGTGCGCACCGCTCTGCTGCGATAGTCGAGAAAATATCTTCCCGCCGCGATCGCGCGCTCGCCCCCTTCGCGTATATATCCGTCGGGCGGATACTCTACGCCGCTCAGAGAGCCGACGATTTCCGGCTCGATCCACAGCCCCGCGCGCATGCCGTGCGCGCGGATCATGTCCGTTATGCGCCGCACGCCGTGCGGAAAACGCTTTTTGCTCTCTTTCCATTTTCCGACGTAAGGATAGATCATATATCCGTCCTCCTCGTCGTGCCAGCCGCAGTCGATCACGTATACGTCCGCGCCGGCCGCGGCGGCGACGGGTATGAGTTTTTCCGTGCGCGCCTCGTCCGGAGAATCCCAGGAAAGATGCATATACTCATTGAAGACGGCAAGTTTTTTATCGTCTGCACGGGTAAAGCGCGCCGTCGCGCGGCGGTACGACGTCATTTTGCCGACGACGTCGTTCAGGCTGTCTCCCTGCGCGAATGCGACCCAGGGCGTGACGTATTTCCCGCCCGGAATGAGTTTTTTGCGCCATTGCGTGTGCTCTCTGTTGCCGCCGCTCAGCGTCAGGTAACAACTTTCTCCCGCGTCGGCGATCTCCCAATACCAGCCGCCGCACGATTCGATCTGAAACATGAAAAACCTGCCCGTTTCGCCGTTTTCGACGATCGCCTGCGGAAGTTCTTCTTTACACGTCCAACTGCCCGCATTGCATCCGAAAATGCGCTTATAACTTCGGTGATCTGCCGAAAACAACCCGAGATCGTCGAAACTCAGCCGGCGCGGCTGGCATTCCATATGATGGCTGTTATGGAAGCGGTATAAAAATACATTCGTCTTCTCCGCGCCGCCGTCGATCCCGCTCAGCGTGACGGCGGACACGTTGTCGAGCACGATTTTATCGGAAGAAATATTGCGGATCTCCGTTCTGGCGCGCACCCCTCCTCCCCGTTTTTCAAAAAGGGTAACGGCGCGCAACCGTCCGCTTTCCCGCACGATCTCAAGTTTTTTGTCCGTCTGCGTTTTCCCGACAAATCTGAGAGCGCGCGACTCGCCCGAGCCCGTCATTTTGGCAGGGCTCTGCTCGTCTATATATCCGCCGGCGACGCGCACGTCGGAAAGCGGAAAGGGCACGCACCCTTCCGACAGAAGTGCGGAGATCTTCCCCTCCTGTTCAATAAATCGTATGCCGCAAAATTCAAATTCCATGATCCTTCTCCGTTTCGGTCCTGTCTGCCGTTATAATGGATATCCTGCTTTATGACGGATGCGCCGCCCGATCAAAAAACGCCGTCGTTGAACAGCGATTCCGCGGCACGCAGCCATGCGTAGCGGGAAAGGCCGCTGTCGCTCCGGCGCGGAAAACCGCGCGCAATGCGGAATTCCACCTGCTCGCACCGGTCGGTGAATCCGCCGCCCGTGATATAATCGGGCTGAAAGACGGAATACATTTTTCCCTTTTTATCCGTCTTTGCAAAATTGGAAGCAAACCCGTTGCGGGCGCGGCGCAGATATTCCCGATCCCCCGTAAGATGCGCATACCAATAATCCGCTTCGGCGCGCCAGATCGTCCAGGCATGGCCGCAGCAAAGCGCGTTGCCGTCTTCGTCCCCCTCCCACTTCGTCTCCCACCAGCGCAGGGTGGAAAAGAACATGGGAGCGAGGGGCGTTCCGATCACCCACTTGTCATGCACGTCCATGATCTCTTTCGCTTTGGCGATATATTCGTCTCTGCGCTCGATATGCGCACAGTAGTAAAGGAGCGCGAGCGCCGTACACGAGATCGACCCTTCTTCCATTTCCGTCTCAGCAAGATCGGATACGCCCCCTTCGGTAGGGAAATTCATCCCCCTGCCGAATAAGTAAGCCGCCATTTTTGCGGCCGCGTCTCTGAAATACGAGGCGGACTTTTCGTCTTTATCTTTCAAAAAATTCGCCATATCGCACACGGGGATCATAGGGCAGCATACGGTCGTATAATCCTCGCCCGTATCCGCACGGGCAAGGCGCCCGTCTTCTTTCTGGCACAGCCTCAGCACGCTCTTTAACGAACGCACGGCATAATCGAGATATTTTCTGATGCCGAAATAGCGGTATGCATCCAATAAAATGGTAATGCCGAAAAACTGTTCCTGCATCCTGCCCGATTCATAGACATTATAAGCGGGAAAACCGCCGTGCGGTTTATACCAGATCGTCTGGCGGGGCAAAGCCTGCTTTTCGTCGCGCGCGGTGATTGCGGCGAGTTCTTTTTTGACCGCCCGTTCGTATTTTTTATTCGCCCCGAAGCGCATCATATAGCGCAGCATCGCCGAAACCCAGCATTGATGCTCGCAAAGATTCCCGTCCGTGAACACAAGGTCTTCTTCCGTGACCGAATCCATCGTCTTTTTCCAAAGACGGAACAGATCTTCCCACCCGTACAGCGATGCGCCGTAACCGCGCTTCCCCCTGTAATAAGGAACGAGGAAGGAAGTTCCCTCCCGCCCGATCGTAAAGTCGAACCGGCCGTTTTCGGGCGTATACGTCTTGCGGCCGCAGCGCACCGAATCGCACTCGCCGAATACCCGGATGCGGACGCGCGACCCCACTTGTCCGCCGTTCTGACCGTAATACAGAGCGGGGATCTTGCGCCGCTCTGCCAGTTTTGCGAGGCCGTCCTCTAAATCTTTGCAGGCAAAAAGAGACAATCTGAGCGTTTTTCTATGGCTGCCCGTGCCGTATGCGCGGTCAAAATTTGCCAGTGCTTTCAGATTGTCGAAATAGTGCCCGCCCAAAAACAGGGAATAGTCCATTTTCCACCCGTCGGCAGGGCTGTCGAAGGAGAGCATCAGGCTCTCTTTTCCCGGGGAGGTAAAATAGCAGTAGATCAGCCCGTTGTTTTCAGAAGCGTAAGGCGAGTTGAACAGATATTGATTTTTCCATCCGCCCGCGTTCTTTTTCCCCATAAAGTTAAAGGGCAGATTCAGCCCGAATTCCGACAGATCTTCCCGCTCCGTTTTCAGCAAAAAGACAAACGCGCCCTCCCTCTCTTTTACGGATAACGTCGCCCCCGTTTCGGCCGAATAAAAATTTTCGTCGAATTTCGCGCGGCGGGAAAGATACGGCGTCCCCTGCGGCTTTTCTCCGCGGGTGACGTCGTCGCGCATCAGCGTGTAACTGACCGTTATATCATCGATCAGGATGCCCGTCTCCCTCAATTTTCTGACGGAACGCGCCGTCTCTTTCACGGATTTTCTCATAACATTCTCCCTTTTCGCGTCGGTTTGTTTTATGGTATCATGTTTTATATGAAAAGTCAACGGCAGAGAAAAAATTAAAATTTTATTTTTTCTCTGCCCGATCCTCTGCCGTTTACACCGTTCATAAAAGATGGTATAATATCCTTACCGACACGAAAGGAGGAATCGGCATGAAGCGGGGACTTGTATCTGCCTTCTGAAAAAAATCAATTTTCAGGAGGTTCAAATGCATTACGAAACAATCGACATCGAAACATGGCAAAGAGGAAAACTCTTTCGATTTTTTACCGACAGACTGCGCAACGTGATGAGCATGACTGCCGATATAGACGTTACGCCGCTCGCGGAATATATCCGTAAAAACGGGATGAAATTCTATCCCGCAATGATCTGGGCCGTATCGAAGGCGGTCAATATGCGCCCGCAATTCAGATACGGCTGGGACGAGCACGGCAACCTGATCCGTTGGGATCGCGTTTCGCCTTATTACGCGGACTTTCATAAGGAAGACGAATCGTTCGTAAAACTGGTTACCGAATATTCGGACGACGCGGCCGTATTCCATTCCCGCTTTCTTGCGGACAGAAAAAAATACGGCGATCTGCGGGGTTTTGACCTGACGGACGTTCCCCGAAACACGTTCGACGTATCCTGTCTGCCTTGGGTACGTTACAGAAGTTTTGACATACACGTATTCGACGAGGGCAAATATCTTGCGCCCGTCGTCACCTGGGGCAAATACGAAAGGTTTGGCAACAAAACCTTGTTGCCGCTCAGCATGAACATCCACCACGCTGTTGCGGACGGCTGGCATCTGTCCCGCTTTTTTGCGGACGTACAAGAGATCATTGACAATTTATAAATTTGCAAAGGAGGAAAACGCGGTGAAACGCTGCATTGTATTTGCCGGAACAGTCTTGCTGAAATAAATTTATAAGGAGATGAAAAATATGGCTGTTCCGGACAGCAAAAAAATATATCCCCGCGAAGGGGACAAAACGATCGTATATCTGAAAAACGTAATCAAAAGCCCGAACATCGAGGCAGGAGACTTCACCTTCTATAACGATTTCATAAACGATCCGAAAGACTTTGAAAAGAACAACGTACTGTATCATTACCCCGTCAACGGCGACAAACTGAAGATCGGAAAATTTTGTTCGATCGCCTGCGGGGCAAAGTTTTTATTCAACAGCGCGAACCATACGATGCGCTCGCTTTCGACCTATCCTTTTCCCATTTTTTATGACGAGTGGGACCACGGGTTGCGGGCAGACAGGGCGTGGGACAACAAGGGAGACATCGTGATCGGCAACGACGTATGGATCGGCTTTGAGGCAGTGATCCTTGCGGGCGTTACCGTCGGAGACGGTGCGATCGTCGGCGCGCGCGCCGTCGTCACAAAGGACGTTCCGCCCTATACCGTTGTGGGCGGCGTTCCCGCAAAACCCATCCGCAAACGCTTTTCGGAGGAGACGATCGCCACGCTTTCAGCACTGAAATGGTGGGATCGTCCGCCCGAAGAAATCCTCAGGCGCATCCCGGGCATCCAGTCGGGAAATCTTGCGGATCTGATCGAGCGGTGAAGAAAAAGCGCCTTCCCTTTTCGAAGCGCTGTAAAAAATCAGGGGGTCGCCCAAACGGGCGGCCCCCTCTTTTCATTATGACGCTGTTTTTGAAACAGATGCGCGGCGTTATTGTTTGGATGAAATATACTCGTCGATCGCCTCTGCGGCCGTCTTGCCCGCGCCCATCGCCAGGATCACGGTCGCCGCGCCCGTTACGGCATCGCCGCCCGCATAGACGCCTTCGCGCGAAGTGAGGCCCTTTTCGTCCGCAATGATCCCGCCCCATTTCTGCGTTTCAAGCCCCTTGGTCGTGTTTTTGATGAGCGGGTTGGGAGAAGTGCCGAGCGCCATGATCACGCAGTCGCAGTCGAGGGTGAACTCGCTGCCCGGTTTTTCGACGGGACGGCGCCTGCCGGACGCATCCGGCTCGCCCAGTTCCATCTCGATGCAGGTCATGCCGCGGACCATGCCGTTTTCCCCTTCCAGTATGGCGGTGGGGTTTGTGAGGAATTTGAAGATGATCCCCTCTTCCTTCGCATGTTCCACTTCTTCCGCACGGGCGGGAAGTTCCTTTTCGCTGCGGCGGTAGACGATATACACCTCGTCCGCACCCAAGCGTTTGGCACTGCGCGCGGCGTCCATTGCGACGTTGCCGCCGCCTACGACCGCGACGCGCTTCGAATGCAGGACGGGAGTCCTGGAATCTTCTTTATAAGCCTTCATCAGATTTACGCGCGTCAGAAATTCGTTTGCGGAATATACGCTTTTAAGGTTTTCGCCCGGGATATTCATAAAACGGGGAAGCCCCGCGCCGCTGCCGATAAATACGGCCTCGAACCCGTATTCGCCCATCAGTTCGTCGACGGAAAGCACCTTGCCGACGACCATGTTCGTTTCCAGTTTCACGCCGAGCGCTTTGAGATTGTCGATCTCTTTCTGTACGATGGACTTGGGAAGACGGAATTCGGGGATCCCGTATTCCAGAACGCCGCCCGCAAGGTGAAGCGCTTCGAACACGGTGACGTCATAGCCGCGTTTGGCAAGGTCGCCTGCGCAGGTCAGCCCCGCGGGGCCGCTGCCCACGACCGCGACTTTGTGCCCGTTCGGTTCCGCTTTGACGGGCAGATCGCAACTGTGCGCGTTGTGCCAGTCTGCGACGAAGCGTTCCAGCCTGCCTATGCCCACGGGCTCGCCCTTGATGCCGCGCACGCACTTTGCCTCGCACTGCGTCTCCTGCGGGCACACCCTGCCGCATACCGCGGGAAGGGAACTCGTCTGCTGTATGATCTGATACGCCTCTTCGAAAGCGCCTTCGGCGACTTTCGCGATAAACTCAGGGATGCGGATCTTTACGGGGCAGCCGCCTACGCAGGGCATGTTTTTGCAGTGCAGGCAGCGCTTTGCCTCGTCGATCGCCGTTTCGGCTGAATAGCCGAGCGCAACTTCGGAAAAATTTTTATTGCGGATATCGGGTGCCTGAGAAGGCATCGGATTCTTTTTCAAAGACATGTTGGGCATGATCATCTGACCTCCTTTTTGAAGAGATTGCACGCCTTTTCGCGCTCTTTCGCCTCAAATTCTTTATAGGTGGAGGCGCGTTTGAGAATTTCGTCGTAGTCCACCTCGTGCCCGTCGAAATCGGGCCCGTCCACGCAGGCGAATTTCATTTTTCCGCCGACCGTGAGGCGGCAGCAGCCGCACATGCCCGTACCGTCGATCATGATCGGATTCATGCTCACGACCGTTTTGATGCCGTACTGCTTCGTGAGCAAAGAGACGAACTTCATCATCACGACGGGGCCGATGGCGATCACTTCGTCGTACTTTTCACCGCTCTCGATGAGCGCTTTGAGCGCATCCGTCACGAGTCCCTTTTGCCCGTAACTGCCGTCGTCCGTCATCATTTTGAATACGTCCGAAACGGCGGCGAATTCCTCTTCCAAAATGACGAGATCTTTATTGCGAAAGCCCACCACGGAGTGCACTTCCGCACCGAGACGATGCAGTTTTTTTGCGACGGGATAAGCGATCGCACATCCCACGCCGCCGCCGATGACCGCAACTTTTTTCAGTCCTTCCGTATGGGAAGGCTCGCCGAGCGGGCCCACAAAATCCTGTATAAAATCGCCCTCGTTCAAGTGATTGAGTCTCTCCGTCGTTCCGCCCACGATCTGGAATATGATCGTGACGGTACCCTTTTCCCTGTCGTAATCGGCCACGGTGAGGGGGATCCTTTCCCCTTCCGCATCGACACGGAGAATGATGAACTGTCCGGGTTCCGCCTTTTTCGCCACGAAAGGCGCCTCTATATCCATAAGCGTGACGGTCGGATTCAGTTCTTTCTTTCTTAAAATTTTGTACATTTGACCTGATACCTACCTTTATAGATTTTCTATCATTTTCCCGTGAAAGCGATTTTTTTCAGTCCTTTTCGAGCAAAGAGCGGTTGAATGCCTCGTAATCTGTGTTCTGCGCTCTGACGCACTCGATCGCGTCGCGCGGATGAGCGTTCAGCCTGCCCGTAAGAAGGTAAGGGATATCGTAGCCCCATACGGTGCCCGACTCTCTGAGCGGGAGCATATAGTCGGTTATAAAACGGAGGACGGGCGGCAGATGATATTTCGGATTTTTCAGAAATCCCAACAAAAGTTCCATGGGGCAGTTGCCCGCGCCGCGGCCCATCCCGTTGACGGTGCAATCGAGCAGGCTCGCGCCCCAACTTGCCGCCTCGATGGTGTTGCCGAAGGCAAGTTGCTGGTTGTTATGCGCGTGCACGCCGATCGATTTTTTATATTTTTCTCCCGCTTCGAGATATTTGAGCGTCAGTTTTGCCACCTGTTCGGGATAAAGCGAACCGTAACTGTCTACGAGATAAATGCAGTCTACGGGGCTTTCGCCCAGCATCTCCAGCGCAGAGTCGATCTCCTCGTCGCGCGCTTTGGAAACGGCCATCACGTTGACGCAGGTCTCGTAACCCAGATTCGCGCAGTATTCGATCATCTCGATCGCGGCGGGGATCTCCGTTATATAGCAGGCGACGCGCACGGTATCGATGACGCTGTCCTTTTTGGCGATGATGTCTTTCCGAAAATCCGTCCTGCCCACGTCCGCCATGACGGAAATTTTCAGATCCGTCTGATTATCCCCCACGATCTTGCGGAGATCTTCTTCGTCGCAGAACTTATATTTGCCGAATTTTTCCCTGTCGAACATGGTTTTGGAAGCCTTATAGCCCATCTCCATATAATCGACGCCCGCGGCAAGATTCATCTTATAGAGCGCGGTAGCAAATTCGTCGGTAAATCTGAAATTATTGCAAAGCCCGCCGTCCCGCAAGGTCGCGTCCAGCACCTTGATATCCGGACGGAAGGACAGAAGGGAACCCTTTCTCTGCTGCATATATTACTCCTTCCGGCGGCGCGATCCGTTCAGAAAACGATCCGCCGCCCGTATGATCTTTTCTTTCGGCCCTTGCAAATCAGCGGCCCGTCAGTGCCTGTTCTTCAGTTCCGTACATACGTCCGAAAGGCTTACGCCCGCATCCGAAAGCAGTACGAGCGTGTGATAGAACAGGTCGGCACATTCCCCCACGATCTCCTCTTTGTTTCTGTTTTTCGCGGCGATGACCAGTTCTACGGCCTCTTCTCCCGTCTTCTTGGCGATCTTGTCCACCCCTTTGTCGAACAGATAACAGGTATAACTGCCCTCTTCGGGGTTCGCCTTGCGCTCCGCCACGATCCGCTGCAGGATGCCGAGCATTTCGGCGCCCGCGCCGCATTCTTTGACGGGAGTATAAAAACACGTATAATTGCCCGTATGGCAGGCCGCGCCCGTCTGTTCCACTTTCAAAAGCACACAGTCTCTGTCGCAATCGAGGTAAATGCCGCGCACTTTCTGCAAGTGCCCGCTCTCCTCGCCTTTTTTCCATAACTTATTGCGCGAGCGGCTCCAATAGTGCGCGTAACCCGTTTCCAGCGTCTTTTCGTATGCTTCGGCATTCATATATGCCTGCATGAGCACTTCGCCGCTCTCATAATCCTGCGCGATCGCGCAGATCAGTCCTTTTTCGTCAAATTTCAGTTCCATCGTTTCACTCTGCAATGTTCTTATTCCTTCCGGCACATATGCCGCGCCGCGCACCTTTGCCGCGCTTTCAGATCTCGCGCACGGGAACGCCCTTGTCTGCGAGATACCTCTTCAGTTCTTTCAGCCTGATCTGCCCGAAATGAAAGAGGGATGCCGCCAGCGCCGCGTCTGCGCCGCCCTCCGTCAGCACGTCGTAAAAATCTTCCTTTTTGCCCGCTCCGCCGGAGGCGATGACGGGAATGTTGACCGCCTCTGCGGCCCGTCGCGTGAGTTCGAGATCGTACCCGGATTTCGTTCCGTCCCTGTCCATACTGGTCAGAAGCACTTCTCCTGCCCCAAGTTTTTCCGCGTGGGCGATCCATTCGATCGCGTCGAGGTCCGTTCTGACCCTGCCGCCGTTCAGATAAACGTCGTATCCGCCCCTCTCGTTCCGCTTCGCGTCCACCGCGAGCACCACGCACTGGGAACCGAATCTCTCCGCCGCCTCGCTGATCAGGGTAGGATTTTTGATCGCCGCGGAATTGACGGCGATCTTATCCGCCCCCGCAGAAAGCATGACGCGGAAATCTTCCACCGTGCGGATCCCTCCGCCCACGGTGAGCGGGATGAACACCTTTTCGCTCGCGCGGCTGAGGATATCGACCGCAGTCTTGCGCCCGTCGCTCGAGGCGGTGATGTCCAAAAAAACGATCTCGTCTGCGCCGATCTTGTCGTATGCGTCGGCGACCTCCACGGGATCGCCCGCATCGACGAGGTTTATGAAGTTGACTCCCTTGACCACCCTGCCCCCGTTGATGTCGAGACAGGGAATAATTCTTTTGCTGAGCATATTTTTTATGACCTTGCGAAAAAATCAGTCTTTCGCCGTGCGGAAAGCGTCTTTCAGGCGGACGGCGCCGTCGTAAATGCTTCTGCCCAAAACCGCGCCGTACACGCCGCGCGCTTTGAGCCCCGCTATATCTTCGAGAGAGGAAACCCCTCCCGACGCGATGACCTTCAGCCCCGTCTCTTCCTGCATGCGGACGGTTTCGGGGATGTTGACGCCCTGCATGGCGCCGTCTTTGGAAATATCCGTGAACAGGGCGTAACCGAGCCCCATGCGGCGGCATTTTCTGCCGAATTCGTCGGCGCGCACGGGCGTCGTTTCCGTCCAGCCTTTGACGGCGAAAAATCCGTCCTTTGCGTCGATCCCCGCAACGATCTTTTCGCCCCAGCGATAGACGGCAAGCGCAAAATCGTCGGGGTGCGCAACGGCCATCGTGCCGATCACGACCCTGTCCGCTCCCGCGTCGAGACGGCGGGCGATATCGTCTAAGGTGCGCAAGCCTCCACCGCTCTGAATTTTTACGCCGACGCGCTTTTTGATCTCGGAAATTTCGGAATCGATGCCGCTCTCTCCGGAAAAAGCGCCCGAAAGGTCAACGACGTGCAGCCATTCGGCGCCCTCGTCCGCCCATTTTTCGGCAAATCCGAGCGGATCGCCGTAGTCGGTCACGCGGGATTTGTCGCCCTTGAACAGGCGCACCGCCCTGCCTTCCAGAATATCGATCGCGGGAAATAAAATCATTTTCATACCTCTGCCGCATATACGGCGGCGCCGCTTGCCGTTCGGAACATATGCCTTTTGCCGCATATCCCCGTAAACCGGGGATAAAGGCGGCCGTATCTTCCGTTTGTATGCAAAGTGTTACATATTACAAAAATTCGCGAGCAGTTTTAAACCCGCTTCGCCGCTCTTTTCGGGATGGAACTGCACCCCGTATACGTTGCCCGACCATACCGCCGAAGGATAAGTGACGTAATATTCCGTCTTTGCGGCAGCATATTCGTCGGGACTGTCCGCACGGTAACTGTGCACGAAATAAAAGCGCGTTCCCTCTGCTATGCCTGCAAAAAGCGGCGTTTTCAGATCGGTCACGGCGTTCCAGCCGATCTGCGGGATCTTGCCCTCCGAAAAACGCACGGCGCTGCCACGGATAAAACCGAGGCCCTGCGTTTCCCCGTCTTCGAAACTCCGCTCCAAAAGAAACTGCATGCCCAGGCAGATGCCTAAAATTTTCGTATCCGCCGCCCGCTCCTTTATATAGGCGGCAAGCCCGGAGCGCTCCATTTCCTTCATGCCCGCGGCGAAAGAGCCGACGCCCGGCAAGATCAGTTTATCGCACCCGTCGAGAATGCGCCTTTCGCCCGAGATCACCGCGGCAAAGCCGATATGTTCGAGCGCTTTCTGCACGGAACGGAGATTGCCCATCCCGTAATCGAGTATGCCGATCACCTTATAAAACTCCTTTGGAAGAGGGCACTTTGTCGGATACGATCTTCACCGCGTCCTGCACGCATTTTGCGAGGGCCTTGAAAATCGCCTCCGCCTCGTGATGCATGTTGCCGCCCCTGAGCAAATCGATATACAGATTGACGCCCGCGTTAAAAGCGAACGCGCGCATGAACTCCTCTACGAGTTCCGCGTCGAACTGCCCGATCTTGCCGGACAGTTTCTTTTCAAAATTCAGATACGGGCGGCCGCTGATGTCCAGCGCGACGAGCGCGGCGCATTCGTCCATGGGGATCACCCTGTCCGCAAACCGCGCGATCCCCTTTTTATCGCCCAAGGCCGCTTTGAGCGCCTGCCCGAGACAGATGCCGACGTCTTCCACGCTGTGGTGGAAGTCCACCTCCGTGTCTCCCTGACAGCGCACCGTCAGATCAGCACCCGAATGCACGCTGAAAAGTTCGAGCATGTGATTGAAAAATCCGACGCCCGTATCGACGTCGCAGCGCCCGCTGCCGTCGAGATCGAGTTTGAGATAAATTTTCGTCTCGCGCGTGTCGCGCGTAATTTCCGCCGAACGCATGGCCTGTTCTCCTTTTACCGTAGTTATTTCAGACTATCTGTCTTTCATCCGCGCGCGCACCGCTTCCGCATGAGCGTTCAGCCCCTCCGCTTCCGCAAGCCGCACGATATCCTCCGCATCCTCTTCAAGCGCCTTCCGCCCGTAGCGGATCACGCTCATCTTGCGCAGAAAGATGTCCTGGTTCAGTACCTGGAAAAAACGCGCCGTGCCGCCCGTAGGGAGGGTATGATCGGGCCCGGCAAAGTAATCCCCCACCGGTTCGGGGGTGTAACTTCCCAAAAACACCGCGCCCGCGTTGCGTATTTTTTCCAGCAGTTCTTCCGCATTGTTTACCGCAAGTTCGAGATGTTCCGGCGCGATCTCATTGGCGAGCGCGCACGCCTCGTCCATATCTTTTACGAGAATGATCCCGCCCGTATGCGAGACGGAATATTCGGCGATCTCTCTGCGGGGAAGTTTTTCCAGCCTGCGTTCCACCGCGGCCTGTACCGCCTCGGCAAGCGTTCTGCTGTCCGTAAGCAGAATCGCGCGGGACAGTTTGTCGTGTTCCGCCTGCGAAAGCACGTCCGCCGCCACAAACTCGGGATCCTGCGCGCCGTCGGCGACGATCAAAATCTCGCTCGGGCCCGCGAGCATATCGATGCCTACCCTGCCGTACACTTCCTTTTTCGCGAGCGTCACGAATATATTGCCGGGGCCTGCGATCACGTCAACGCGCTCTACGCTCTGCGTACCGCAGGCAAGCGCGGCGATCGCCTGCGCGCCCCCCGCTTTCAATATTTTTTCCGCGCCGCAAAGGTCCGCCGCGACGATGACGGCGGGCGCGATCTTTCCGTTTTTGGCCGGCGTCGAGACGACGATATGCTCCACCCCCGCCGCCTTTGCGGGAAGAACGCCCATCATGACCGAACTGAACAGGGGCGCCGTGCCGCCCGGAACATAAATCCCCGCGCGCTCCACCGCGCGGACGACGTATCCCGTCGTTCTGCCTCCGCTTTCTCGAACATCCCCTTGCATCGGGCTGCGGCTGTGATAGTCGAGCACGTTTTTGGCCGCTTTGCGCATGGAAGCGAGCAGATCCTGATCCACCTGTGCGTATGCCGCGACGATCTCCTCTCTGCTCACGTACAGCGTTTCGGGCGTAAGATGCGTCCCGTCAAATTTTTCACAGTATGAAAAGAGCGCCGCATCTCCGTTTTCCGCCACGTCGGAAACGATCTGCCGGACCTTTTGCGCGAGTTCTTCGTCTCCCAAACCGCCGCGGGAAAGCATGTCCTTTGCCGCCGCGGCATTTTCGTAAATCTTCATTTTCATGGTTTTGCATGCTCCGACCGCTCAGTCTGCGGTATATTGCTTCATCGCCCGCACGAGCGGCAAAATTTCTGCCGCCTTGGTTTTCAGGCTGACTTTATTTGCGACGAGCCGAGCGGAAATATCGAACACCTCTTCCAGCACGACGAGCCCGTTCGCTTTCAGCGTGCCGCCCGACTGAACGATATCGAAAATGACGTCGGAAAGCCCCGTAAGCGGCGCAAGTTCGATGCTGCCGTTCAGTTTGATGATCTCCACGTCCTCGCCGCGCGAGAAAAACAATTTTTTCGCCGTGTTTACGTACTTTGTGGCCACCCGAAGGCGGGGCGACGAGAGCGCCGCTCGCTTTTCCGGAAACCCGGCAAGGCACAGTTTGCATTTTTCGAATTTCAGATCGAGCAGTTCGTACAGATCGCACTCCGCCTCTAAAAGCGTATCCTTTCCCACGATCCCAATATCCGCGATGCCGTATTCCGCATACGTGGGTACGTCGGCCGGCTTTACGAAAAAGAAACGGAATTTTTTATCCGGCGTTTCGAGAACAAGTTTTCTTGTCTCTTCGCGCAGGATCTCTGCGCGCACGCCGCACTTTATAAACAGATCCGCACAGGAGGCGGCAAGCCTTCCCTTTGCGAGCGCAACGTTCAGCATTTTTGCACCCCCTCCGCTGTCGCGACGTATTTTTCTCCGCCCCGATCGGCCGGCCATGCGTCCGCGTCGGTCAGAAGGGTGCACGCCCTGCCCTCTTTCAGCATTTTCAGATAGGCGCGGTATCCCTGCGCTTCTCCCCCCTCTTTACAGAGAATGACTGCGGGCGCCTGCCGCACGGCAGGCACGGGATCTTTCCTTTCGAGCGCGGAAAGCACGCGCGTAAGCCCGATCGCAAACCCGACGGCGGACAGATCTTTGCCGAATTCCGCGGCAAGGCGGTCGTACCGGCCGCCCGAAAGCACGGGAGCGCCCACGCCGTCCGCAAGGCCGGTGAATACCATTCCGGAGTAATAGGAAAGGCTTTTGACCGTACCCAGATCGAAAGAGACCACGTTTTCGTAGCCCATCTCTTTCAGATAACCGTAAACTTTTTTCAGGTGCGCAAGCGCTGCCAACGCGCCCGCGTTCGAGGTGAGTTTTTCCGCTTCGTCGAGCACTTCCGCCCCGCCGAACAGGGAAGGAAGCGCCAGAAACGCCTCTTCCGCCCTTCCGCCCGAACCGTACTTTTTCAGCAGAAGTTCGGTATTGACGCCGTCTTTCGCGTTTACGTAAAGGCGGAGTTCCTCGCGCCTCTCCTCGTCCAGACCGACTTCTTCGAGCAATCCCTTGAAAAATCCGACGTGGCCGATATCCACGATAAAATTATCCAACCCCGCCGCGCGCAGGCAGTCCGCCGCGAAAGCGACCGCATATGCGTCCGCAAACGCGCCCCGCTCGCCGAAGATCTCTACGCCGGCCTGCTCCACTTCGCGCTGGCTGTTGCCGCGCGCGGAAAAATCGTATACTTCCGAAAAGTAGCAAAGGCGCGCCGCGCTTTTGAGTTTTGCCGCGGCGATGCGCGCGCAGGCGAGCGTCATATCCGGCCGCAACACGATCAGGCTGCCGTCGTAATCGGTCATTTTGAAAAGCCTGGTCTGCGCGACGGGGCTTTTGATCCCCGCATACGCATCGTAATATTCCAAGCCCGCCGTTTCGACAAATTCGAACCCGGACTGCAAAAAGCGCTCTTTCAGTTTTTCCTTGACGCCCATCAGGCGGCGGCACTCGTCGGGAAGGACGTCGCGCACGCCCGAAGGCAATTTGAAATACGCCATGAATTCTCCTGCGCGCAAAAATAACGCGCTTTGAAATATTTTAATAAATTACAGAATATTTTTCCGATATATATTTTATCACGTTTGTGCTTTTAAGTCAATAATATGAGGTGTGCACGGCACAAATACCCTATAAAAAGGAGCCGCGCAAAAGCGCGGCCCGGACAGAAGAATTTTTCAGTTGAGTACGACTTCGCGCAAAGAATCGTATTTTTTTAACGCGAACTCGCGCAAAAGCGCGTTTTCCCCGAGCGCGAACGCCTCGTCCGACAATTTTTTAGCGGTAAAGATGACCGCGGGGGGATAGCGCAGATTTTTGATTTCGGAGAGCATTTTCCCGCTCTGGCGGGTACCGAGGAAATCTCCCCCGCCGCGCATTTCCAGATCGTATTCGGCGATCTTGAACCCGTCCGTATTGTTTTTGATCACGGACAGGCGCTCGCGCGCCTCTTCGCTCTCGGAGCCGCACAGGAGGAAACAATAACTCTTTTTGGTGCCTCTGCCCACCCTGCCGCGCAACTGATGCAACTGAGAAAGCCCGAACCGTTCCGCGTTATAGATGACCATGATGGTCGCGTCGGGCACGTCCACCCCCACTTCCACGACGGTCGTGGAAACGAGGCAGTCGTACTTTTTCTGCTTGAAATCCTCCATGACCGCCGCCTTTTCCCTGTCCTTCATTCTGCCGTGCAGAAGGGCGAAGCGCACGCGCGGGAGGCGGTTTTTCAATTCGTCGAAAAGTTCGGTCACGCTCATGAGCGAACCTTCCTCGTCCTCGTCGATCTTGGGACAGACGAAATAACTCTGATTGCCCTTTTTCGCCTCGCCGCCGATATATTCGAGCATGTCGTCGTATCTGCGGGCGGAAACGATCGCCGTGACCGTCTCGGCGCGGGCTTTGGGTTTATCCTTGATCTCCGAAATATCGAGATCTCCGTAGAAGATCAGCGAAAGGGTGCGCGGGATGGGCGTGGCGCTCATGACGAGCATGTCCGTCCCCTCCCCCTTTTCGCCGAGGGCGCTGCGCTGCGCGACGCCGAAGCGGTGCTGTTCGTCGCACACGCACAGGGCGAGATCTTTGAAGGCGACGTCGCTCTGAATGACCGCATGCGTGCCGCACACGATGTGCGCCTCGCCCGACGCGAGCAGGGCTTTCGCCTCTCTTTTCTCCTTCGCGGTCGCCGAGCCGGACAAAAACACCGAATTGTATTCGGGGAAATACTGCCTGATCAGACGGAAATTTTGTGCGGCGAGCACTTCCGTCGGCGCGATGAACGCCGCCTGCCGGCCGCTTTTGACCGCCATGTAAAGGGCGCACAACGCCACGGCTGTCTTGCCGCTGCCCACGTCTCCCTGCAAAAGCCTGTTCATGCGCGAGGGAGAATGCAGATTTTCGTAAATTTCGTTGACCGCCTTTTTCTGCCCTTCCGTGAACGCAAAGCCGAAACGGGAGGCAAACGCTTTGACATCGCGCGCGGTGCACGAATACTGCCGCGTGCGCGCGTCGTTCCTGTCCCCTTTTATGTATTTGAATGCGGAAATGAGGACAAAATATTCTTCCAGCGCGATGCGGGCGGACGCCTCGTCTTTCTTTTCGAAGGAGGAGGGATTGTGTATCTCGCGATATGCCTCGGCAAGGGAGGAAAGGTCATATTTTGCGGCGAGCGGCGCGGGGATCACCGTGCGGGGCAGGCACCTGGCGAGCGCCTCTTTCACGAGGGTGCGCATCACCTTCTGCGTGAGCGAGCCCCTGACCGTATAGACGGGCACGATGCCTTTCAGCCAAAAATTTTTGTCCATCGGTTCGAAAGTGGGGTTGACCATGGAAACGGCGCCGAACCTGTTCTGGATGCGGCCGTAAAACAGATATTCTCCGCTCCGCAACTTGTCCTTCACGTAGGGCGCGTTGAACCAGACGGCGGAAAAGCGCTCCCCCTCCTGTTCGCACCAGACTTTTATAAACGAACGCTTGCCCGTATAGACGACCTGCGGCAAAGAAGCCACGCGGCAATGCACGAGCACGACGTCGTTATGGTAGCACTCGGAAAGTTTTACGCGGCGGGTTAGGTCGAGATAGGCGCGCGGATAATACCGCACGAGATCCTCCGCGGAAAAGATATTCAGTTTGTTGAGGTCCTTTTCCCTTTTGTCGGAAATGCCCCGAAGATCGGTGAGCCGCATTCTGTACGATACCTCCCTCCTTGATCCGCCGCGAAAATAAAAGGGCGGGTGCAATGCCCCGCCGCGCTTTTGTCATTCGCTTATTCCAAAGATACGATATAATAATACACGGGCTGGCCGCCGTAGTGGAAATCCACGTCGCAGTCGGGGAATTTTTCCGCGACCTTTTCCGCAAGCGCCTCCGCGTCTTCCTCGCGGACGTCTTTGCCGTAGTAAAGGGTGATGATCTCGTGCGTGTTTTCTTTCAGTTTGTCGATGAGGGCGAGCATGGTATCTTCCGCGTTGCTGCCCTTGGCCAAAATCTTTTTATCGTCCAGCCCGATGATATCCCCTTCTTTGAGATGGAAGCCGTTCACCGTGGTGGAACGGACGGCATAAGTGACCTGCCCGGCCTTTACGTTGTCCATCGAATGGATCATGTCCGTCTTGTTTTCTTCCGCCGTAGCCTCGGGATTGAAGGCGAGCGCCGCCGCAAAGCCCTGCGGGATGTTTTTGGTGGGGATCACGTGAATGGTGCGGTTGGAAACGAGCGCTTTCGCCTGTTCCGCCGCAAGGATGATGTTCTTGTTGTTCGGGAACACGAATACGTGCTCCGCGTTGATCTTCTGTACGGCGGCGGCGATGTCGTTCGCGCTCGGATTCATCGTCTGCCCGCCCTCGATCACGCCGTCGACGAGCAGATCTTTGAAGATCTCGGCGATGCCCTCGCCCGCGCAGACGGCGAGCATGCCCATCTCTTTTTTCTCCGCCTCGCGCTTGGCGCGCAGCGCCCTGTTCTGTTCGAGCATGTTTTCGATCTTCACGCGGTCGAGTTCGCCCAGTTCCACCGCATAAGAAAGCGCCTGCCCGGGATTGTTGGTGTGCACGTGCACTTTGACGAGTTCAAGATCGCCGATACAGATGACGGAATCGCCGATCTCCATCAGCCGTTCCTTCAACTTGTCTATGTCCGCAAGGGTGGTCTGCTTTTTCAGATTGATGATAAAAAATTCGGTGCAGTAAGCAAAATCGATCTCCCCGAGATCGAGATTGATGATATCGGAATTGTCGCCGAATACGTCCTCTTCCGCCTTGGCCGCATCCGCAAGATCGGATACGTCGTCGGAGACCTCTTCGCCGGTGACGACCATGAGGAAGCCGCGGTACACGCACAGGAGCCCCATGCCGCCCGAGTCGACCACCCCCGCCTTTTTGAGAACGGGAAGAAGTTCGGGCGTTTTGGCCAGCGCCTCTTCACCCTTTTTGATGACGTCGGTCAGAAAAGCGGCGAAATCTCTGTATTTCGAGCAGGATGCTTTGGCAAATTCGCTCATGAGACGGGCGACGGTGAGCATCGTGCCCTCTTTGGGCTTGGACACTGCGGAATAGGCGACTTTGGTGCCGTTTTCCATGGCCTTTGCAAAAACTTTGACGGTGATCTCTTCGCAATTTTTGATTTCCGAACACATGCCCCGGAAAAGTTGCGAAAGGATGACGCCCGAATTTCCGCGGGCCCCTTTGAGCGCGCCCTTGGAAACGGCGTCGCAGATTTCCGATAGACGATTGGACGAACACACGGACAGTTCTTTGACCGCCGATTGAATGGTGAGAGACATATTCGTGCCCGTATCGCCGTCGGGAACGGGAAACACGTTGAGCGAATCGACCTTCGTTCTGTTTATTTCGAGCACTTTCGCGCCGGAGATGATCATGCGGCGGAAATCCGTGCTGTTTACCGTTTTAGGCATGGAAAAAAATTCTCCTTGGAATAAGGGCCGCGGATCAGAGTTTGACCCCGATGATATTTACGTTGACCGTATCCACGATCATGCCCGTAAATTTTTCGACCCTGTATTTAACGCTCTCTTTGAGCGATTCGGCGACCGCGTTGATGGATACGCCGAATTTGATGATGACGTATACGTCGATATAGATGCGGTCTCCGCTGGTGGTGACTTTGACGCCCCTGCCCTGCGGTTCTTTGCCGAAAAGTTCGGAGAGGCTGTCGGTAAAACGGCGCGAAACGGTTTCGACGATGCCGTAACATTCCATCGCCGCCTGAGATGCGACCTTTGCGATTGCAAGGTCGGATATCGTTATTTTGCCGTAAGCATTGCTCGTATTCACTGACATAAAGCACACTCCATATCAACAGTATTTTATACTATTTTTGACCGTTTTGCAAGGGAAATAAGAAATCGGAGGCAAAATTTTTTTATTTCATGATATTTTTATGCTTTTAAGGGCAAAATCGATTGCTTTTTTTTCCGCATTTTGTTATATTATTACTGCTCGCTCGGCAAGAGGGCCTTTTTTTCGATGCCCCGCGGAGCGCGATCGTATCGAAATTTACTACCGTGGAGGTCAAAAATATGTCGAGAGTTTGTATCGTCTGCAATAAGGGGCAGAATTCGGGAAACAACGTCAGCCACAGCCACAGAAAAACGAGAAGGACTTTTAAGGCAAACGTGCAGAAAGTCAAAATCGTGAAAGAAGGAAAGGTGGAAACCGCCTACGTGTGCGCCCGTTGCCTGAAAAGCGACAAAGTGGAACGCGCATAATCGGATTGCAAAAACAAACCCCTGCCGCAAATGCGGCGGGGGTTTTTGTCTGCTTAAAATTCGGTTCGGCGTTCGGCGGCTTTTCGCCGGACGCGCAATCAGGGCTCGGCCCCTTCCTCTGCCGCGTGCAGTTCCCGCGCTTTCAGATAAGAGGAAAGGTGCCTTAAAATCATGTCGCGCTCCCACGCGGGCAAACGCCTGAGCCTGATGAAAATAAAATTTTCTTTGCTGTATAAAAATTCATTTGCGCGCGAGCGGTAGTATCCGATCACGGCATCCGCTTCCGTCTCTCCCTCCTTCGGCGAAACGCCCAGAACGCGCATGACGCTTTCCGTCAGCGCGGCAGACGCTTCTTTGCCCGTTCCGGCAAAAAACCTCTGAAGTTTTCTGCGGCCGATCTGCAACCTGCTTTCCATCTCTTCCAGACCGATCCCCTTTTGCGCCCTGATTTCCTCTAAATAAAAATGTATCCTGCCTTTTTCCATTTTACTCGCTCCCGTATAGCCTTTTTATAATATTCTACTTTTCGTTTTCAAAAAAGTCAATGTATTTGCAAATATTTTATGAGTTTACGTATATTTTTATGAGATTACTCATAATTTTATAAAAAAACGAATATTTGTTATACAGTATTGATATGGGATTCGGAAAGAAATTAAAGGAATTGAGAATAGAAAGACGATTGACGCAAGAAGAATTGGCGGAAGCGCTCGGATGCTCTCAGGCCATGATCGCGCGCTGGGAAGCGAACGAGCATCAGCCGAAAGAAGAGCATATCGTAAAGGCGGCAAAATTTTTCGGCGTTTCGACCGATTATATTTTGGGACTGAGCGATTATTGAATATAAGAGCGGCGGCTGAATTTTCAGCCGCCGCTTTCTTTTGATCAGAACAGTTGCAACAGATCGACCAGCACCGCAAACCCGAGAAGAAGGACAAACCCCACTGCGTGGATGACCGCTTCCACTTTGCGGTTGACGGGCTTGCCGCGGATCCACTCGATGACGGTGAATACGATTTTCGAACCGTCGAGCGCAGGTATGGGCAGAAGGTTGAACACGGCAAGGTTCACGCCGATAAACGCGGCGATCTCTAAAAATTGCTGTACGCCGCGGGAGGCGATTTCGGAAGTGAGTTTGATGGTGCTGACAGGGCCGCCGAACGCCTCTAACCCGAGGTCGCCCGTGAGCAACTGCCCGAGCACTTTGAATATGGTGCCTCCGATGCGGAAGGAATAGGTAAACGAACGCCCGACCGTATCGAAAAAGCCGAAATCTTTATAGGCGACGGAGTAAATGAGAAATTGTTCTTCGCCGTTTGTTTCGCGCGTCGCCACGCCGAGTGCGCGCCAAAGCGCGGTCGTATCGGTCAGGTTTTTGAAATCGGCATCGCTGCGGAGCATGACTTCTGCGTCGACGACCTTTCTTGCGTCCCCTTCCGCACGCGAAACGGTAAAGGTGACTTTGTCGCCCTGCTTTTTGCCGTCAAGACGCTCCATAAGATCGCTCGTGAGATACACGTTCTTTCCTTCGCAGGCGATGATCACGTCGCGGTCGTGCAGGGCGTAAACATTATAGACGGGTTCGGGCGAGGGTTCGATCTCGTACGTCATCAGCAGAAGTTGACCGTACGAGAAAAAGGAGACCATGATCAGCAACAGGGCGAGCAGGTAATTCATGAACGCGCCCGCAAACAGGACGATAATCCTCTGCCACGGCTTTTTGTTGTTGAAGGCGTCCGGATGCGGCGCGTCCGTGTCTTCCCCTTCGAATGCGCAGAATCCGCCGAGCGGCAGACAGCGCACCGAAAACACTTCTCCGTTCTTTTTGGTGTGCTTGAAGATCCGCGGCCCGAAACCGATCGCAAATTCGTTGATTTTGAATTTGAAAATTTTTCCCGCCACGTAATGGCCGAATTCGTGCACCGTGATCATGACGAGCAAAATCAGGATCGCCAAAAGCACGGAACCGATCACGCCCATCACGCCGGAAAAAGACAATAAATTGTATGCCATCAGTCACCGTATCTGCTTATAAATGTTTCCGCTGTTTCGCGGGCGCGCGCTTCCGTCTCGCACAGATGCGCGTAATCCCCCGCGGCGCCGCGGGGTGCACGGCAGAGTGTACTCTCTAAAATTTGCGCAATTTGCGTGAATTTTATTTGCCCGCGCAAAAACGCGCGGACGGCCGCCTCTCCCGCGCCGATCAGGGTGCAGGGCGCGTCTCCCCCCTCGCGGGCGCAGGCAAGCGCCAATGAAAAACAGGGATACCTTTCAGGGTCGGGTTCGGAAAAGTGCAGCGCGCCCAGTTTGGCAAGATCGAGGGCCGGCACGCCAGCATATATGCGCTCGGGATAGGTCAGCGCGATCTGAATGGGCAGTTCCATGGACGGATAACTCATCTGCGCCAGCACCGCGCCGTCCGCAAACGCGACCATCGAGTGCACGATGCTTTCCCTGTGCATGACGACGGATACCTTTTCCAGCGGCACGCCGTACAGGCTCATCGCCTCCATCACCTCGTATCCTTTGTTGAGCATCGTGGCGCAGTCAACCGTAATTTTATCGCCCATCTGCCAGGTGGGGTGCGCAAGCGCCTCTTTGGCGGTCATTTGCGGCAGTTTTTCTTTCGGCACGTCGCGGAGCGCACCGCCGCTTGCCGTGAGGATGATCTTTTCAAAGGGGGCGCGACGGTCAAAGCCCAACGCCTGCCATACTGCGGAATGTTCGCTGTCTACGGGCAGGATCTTCGCCCCTGCCTTTGCCGCGGCGGCGTTGACGAGATGCCCTCCCGCGACTAGACACTCTTTATTGGCCAGCGCGACGTCTTTGCCGGCGGACAGTGCCAAAAGCGCCGCTTTCAGCCCCGCAAAGCCGCTTACAGCCACGAAAACCACGTCCGCAGACGGATAGGCGCACGCCTCTTCAAAGGCCTGTTCGCCCCTTTCAAACCGCGTAACTGCGGGCAGCGGAAGATCTTCCCCTCCGTTTGAACGGAGAGCCGCAAATTCGGGCGCGAGTTCCTTTGCCTGTTCAAAAAACAGGCGTCCCCCCTCGTTTGCCGCCAGCGCGACGATGCGGAAGCGGTCGGGATATCTTTTGACGACTTCAACGACCTGCCTGCCGACGGACCCCGTACAGCCGAGCAGGGAAATCTTTTTGATCATGTTGCATAAACTCCGCTATTATTCTACGCGGGCAGTGCCGCACGTTATGCGGACTTGCCCCGATTAAGAAAAAATACCCGCGAAAAATTGCGGGTATTTGCATTTATTTTCCGCTTTTATACGATAAACAGCGCAAAAACGATATAGACGAAGGCGCTTGCGAACAGCGTGCCGTCGATGCGGTCGAGCACGCCGCCGTGCCCGGGCATGATCTTGCCCATATCTTTGATGCCCGCCTTGCGCTTGATGATGCTCTCCACAAGGTCGCCGAATTCCGTAACGATCGAAGCGATCAGCCCGACGATCGCCATCAGAAGCCAGGGATTGACGGGCCCCGCGATGGGATTTTTGGTGACCAGCGTATACAGCCAGTACAGCAAAACGCTCGCGCCCGTGCCGAACACGATGCCGCCCACGGCGCCCGAAATCGTTTTGTGCGGACTCACCTTCGGGCAGAGTTTTTTGCCCTTGATCAGGCTGCCCACGACGAATGCGAAGGTGTCCGCGACGGGCGAAATGACAAAAATCAACAGCAGCGCCAGCGTGGAGTAGGAAGGAAGATCGTTCGCCAAAAGCATGGTCGAGAGGATCGCCGTAGGATAAAACCCCGCAAGCATCGCCCCGCCCGCGCCCTGCAGCGTCGATTTTTCGTGATCGAAAACCAACAGGCACAAAAGGGCGAGCGCAAACACGAAGGACAGGATCAGAAGCCCCCTCGTTCCGCTGCCGGGAAGAAAATGCTCCACAAAATAATACGAGGGCACGAACAGGACGGTATAGGCGTAAACGGCAACCTTCTGCGTAAAGGACATGGCCATCGCGGCAGGCTGCAGCGTACCGCTTTCGTCCTCTTTGCGGAAATTGAGAGCGCGCACCATTTCATATGTGCCGATCAGCGAGAACGCATAGACGAGTATGCCGAAAAACCACGGATGGATGTTTCTTAAAAAGAAAAAACCGACGATGATGCCGATATAGATGATCCCCGTTGCAAGCCGTTTTATCATGAATCGTTTCCTCTGACGTTTCCGAATCTTCTGTCTCGGGCGGAATAATTTTCGATCGCCTTTTCAAGGTCGCGTTTGGAAAATTCCGGCCACATTTTGTTGGAAAAATACAACTCGGAATACGCCGCCTGATACAGCAGAAAATTGCTCAGCCGTATCTCCCCGCCCGTACGTATGATCAGATCGGGGTCGGGAATGCCCGACGTGGAGAGAAAATTTTTGAAACTTGCCTCGTCGACAAACCTGCCGTGCGAGACCGCTTCGTTCACGGCGCGCACGATCTCCTGCCGCGCGCCGTAGTTGATGCAGATGTTCATGAGCCCTTCGGAATAATTCGCCGTCTCTTCCGTAACGCGGAGTATATCTTCCTGAATGTCTTCGGGAAGTACGGTGATGTCGCCGATCACGTTGATCTTGACTTCGAGTTCTGTCAGGCGCTCGCGCTTTTTACCGAAATAAGAGCGGAACAGGTCGAACAGTTCGTCCAGTTCCTCTTTCGGGCGCATCAGATTTTCCGCGGAAAGCGCGTAAACCGTAACGATCCGCACCCCCAGCCGGAAAGCGTGCGTGCAGATTTTTGTCATATTCTGCACGCCCATTTTGTGGCCGAACGCGCGGGGGCGGAAACGCCGCTTCGCCCATCGGCCGTTGCCGTCCATGATAAACGCGACATGGACGGGCAGTTTGATTCTTCTCATAAATAAGCGCTCCGTCAAACGGACATAATGTCTTTTTCTTTTTCTGCGGTATGCTTATCGATCTGTTCGATCGTTTTGGAGACGATCTTTTCCACCTCTTTTTCCTGAGAAGCGCATTCGTCCTCGGAAATCTCTTTGGCGGTCTTCATCTTTTTGAGCGCGTCCATCGCGTCGCGGCGGATGTTGCGCGCGGCGACTTTCGCGTCCTCGCTGAGCGCCTTGATCTGCTTGGCAAGGTCGCGGCGGCGTTCTTCGGTAAGATCGGGGAAAATCAGGCGGATCACCTTGCCGTCGTTGGTGGGCGTAAGCCCGATATTCGAGGAAAGGATCGCTTTTTCGATGTTTTTGAGCAAACTCGTATCCCACGGGCTGATCACGAGGCACTTGGCATCGCTCACGGCGATGTTGCCCACCTGGTTGATGGGAGAAGGTGTGCCGTAATAATCCACCGTGATCTTATCCAGCACGTGCGGATTTGCCCTGCCCGCGCGGATGCTCGTGAATTCTTCGCGCAGGACGCTGACCGTCTTTTCGAGTTTTTCTTCCAGTACGAGCATGATCTCGTCCAGTTTTTCGCTGTTTTCCATGTTTTTTCCTCCTTTAATTTTCCGCTGTAATGAGGGTGCCCGTCTTTTCGCCCGCAATGGCGCGGACGATCGCGTCTTTTTCGGAGAGCGCGAACGCGAGCACGGGGATATTGTTGTCCATGCACATGGTGATCGCCGTCGTATCCATCGCTTTCAGCCCGCGGTTGATCACTTCCATGTGCGTGATCTTATCGATCTTTTTTGCTTTCGGATTGACTTTGGGGTCGTCGTCGTAAATGCCGTCCACGTTTTTGGCCAAAAGCAGGATATCCGCGTTCGTCTCCGCCGCACGGAGCGCCGCGCCCGTATCCGTCGAACAATAGGGATTTCCCGTACCGCAGGCAAAAATGACGATGCGCCCCAGTTCGAAGTGCCTGAGAGCCTTTCTCAGAATAAACGGTTCGGCAACGCTGATCATGTTCAGCGCGGTCTGCACGCGGGTCGGGACCCCTTTCTGCTCGATTGCATCCTGCAGGGCAAGCGAGTTGATCACGGTCGCGAGCATACCCATATGGTCCGCCGTCGTCCTGTCCATGCTCGTTCCCTGCCTGCCGCGCCAAAAGTTGCCGCCGCCGATCACCAGCCCGATTTCCACGCCCATATCGTGCACGCGGATCAGTTGATCGACCACGTTTGCGATGATCGTTTCGTCCAGGCCGAAGCCCTTGTCTCCGGCGAGCGCTTCGCCGGACAGTTTGAGAATGATCCTTTTATATTTGGGTTTCAACGATCTCCCCTCCGTATTGCGTTTTTGCGCCGCAACGCGCAAATTTTTCAAAAAAGGGCACACAAATTTCTATTGTGCGCCCTCTCGGTCTTTAGCCTTTCATCTTGGATACTTGTTTTTCGACCTCTTCCGCAAGATCGTCTTTTCTCTTTTCCAGCCCTTCGCCCATTTCAAAACGAGCAAAACGGCGGACGGTGATCTTTTCTCCGATCGCGGCGACCGCTTCGGTGATCAGTTGCCCGATCGTCTTGGAGGGATCCTTGACGAACGGCTGTTCGAGCAGGCAGAAATCTTCATAATACTTTTTGATCCTGCCCTGCACCATTTTCTCGGCGATCGCTTCGGGTTTGCCCTCGTTCATCGCCTGAATTTTCAGGATCTTCTTTTCCTCGTCGAGCACGCTCTCGGGAACTTCTTCTTTCGTGATATAGGTAGGCTTGCTCGCCGCGATCTGAAGCGCAATGTCGTGCACGAGCGCTTTGAACTGATCGCCGCGCGCGACGAAGTCCGTTTCGCAGTTCACTTCGACCAACACGCCGACCTTGCCGCCCATGTGGATATAACTGTCCACAACGCCTTCCGCTGCGATCCTGCCCGCCTTTTTCGCGGCCGCGGCCATCCCCTTTTCGCGGAGGATCTCGATCGCTTTGTCCATATCTCCGTTCGCTTCGGTGAGCGCCTTTTTGCAATCCATCATGCCTACGCCCGTCTTCTGGCGCAGTTCGTTTACATCGCTTGCCGTAATTGCCATATCTTTTTACCTCTTTTCTCTATATTTATCCAAAAATCAGCGTCTGTCTGCGCAGAATTATTCGGCTGCAGGCTCTTCCGCCGCAACCTCCGCTTCTTCGGCGGCGGTCTCTTCTGCTGCAATCTCTTCCGCTGCGGGTTCTTCCGCCGCTTCGGGCATGACCGCTTCGCCCTGATTCGCTTCGATGACCGCATTCGCGATGACCGAGGAAATCAGTTTGACCGCGCGGATCGCGTCGTCGTTGCCGGGGATCACGTAATCGATCAGGTCGGGATCGCAGTTGGTATCGGTGATCGCAACGATGGGGATGTGCAGTTTTCTCGCTTCCTGCACCGCGATGTCTTCGTTATGAGGATCGACGACGAACATCGCTCCGGGAAGCGACTTCATCTCGCGGATACCGCCGAGGTTCGTCTGCAATTTATCCATTTCTTTTTTCAGGCCGAGCACTTCCTTTTTGGGAAGAAGATCGAACTCGCCCGACTCTTCCATCCTCTGCAGTTTGTTGAGGCGGTCGATCCTGGAACGAATGGTCTTGAAGTTGGTGAGCGTACCGCCCAGCCAACGGGAATTCACAAAGAACTGTCCGCAGCGTTCCGCTTCTTCCTTGATGGCTTCCTGCGCCTGTTTTTTCGTGCCTACGAACAGAATGCTCTTGCCCGCCTTCACGGTGTCGACGACGAAATTGTACGCCTCTTCGATGAGTCCCACGGTGATCTGCAGATCGATGATGTGGATGTCGTTCCTCTCCGCAAAGATGTACTTTTTCATCTTGGGATTCCATTTCCTGGTCTGATGACCGAAGTGTACGCCCGCTTCGAGCAACTGCTTCATGCTGATAACTGCCATATAAAAAACCTCCGTTTATTCCTCCCCCGCGCGTATGGCTCCCGCGCATTGCCCGCCTTCGGTGAATTTTGCGGGAACGGAACGCGGTGCGCGCAAGGTGTGAATTTTAGCCTTACTATTTTAGCATAAGAAAGCGCTAAAAGCAAGAAAAAACGCGCCTTTCGGGAAAATTTTCCCTTTTTTTCGAAAGGGGAGCGCGGTCTGTACCCGTACTCCCCTTTCGTGCGATCGCAAAAGCCCGAAATACGCGGCAAACGCCGGCGGAACCGGGCACAAACTCAGTTCTTTTCGTGTTTATGGTCGTGGTTTTTACAGCCGCAGCCGCAGCCTTCCTCGTAGTCGGTATCGAGGGAAGCGGCTTCGTCCGCATCGTCGTCCTCTTCCATGATGCGGCAGAACTCGTCGAACACCCGATCGAGCAGTTTATCGTCTTCCACGGGCACGAGTTCCTCTTCGCCCTCTTCGCCGACGATCTCCAAAATCGTGACGTCCGTCTCCTCGCTGTCCTCCTCTTCGGCGGGCTGGAAAAAGGCGAACCACCTCTTTTCATATTCGATGGTGCCGATATGATAGCATTTATGCACTTTGCCCTCGTCGTCCACGAGTTCTACGACGTTGACTTCCTCTTCGTCGCAGCAGCCGCAGTCGCAGCCCTCTTCGTGCATCTTTTTTTCTTCGCTCATTTTGAAACTCCTTTACTTGTTTATTTTATTCAGATACCCTTCCAGAATATAGGAAGCGGCAATGCTGTCGATGGTGCGTTTTCTGTTTTCCCGCCGAACGCCGCCCGAGATGAGCACGCGTTCCGCTTCCATGGTGGTAAAGCGTTCGTCCTCGAACACGATTTCGATCTGCGTCTTTTGCCGCAGGCGTTCGGCAAAACGGCGCGTCTTTTCCGTCTGAACGGATTCCGAACCGTCGAAATTGAGCGGCAGCCCGCACACGATCCGCCCCGCGCCCTTTTCCTCCGCGATCCGGACAAGATTCGCCGCGTCCGCATCCGCGTCCTTCGTGCGCCAATACGTTTCGGCGGGAAGCGCAAACATATTGAAGGGATCGCTCACCGCGACGCCCACTCTTTTATCGCCTATATCGAATGCGACGATACGTCCTGTCATAACAATTCTGCTTCTCCTGATGTCCGGCGGTTTTTAACAAGTATAGCACACTTTGTCCGTTCCGTCCACAATTTTTCGTAAAATATGAATAAAAACCGCATGAAAAAAAGCGCACAAACAAATATCCGCCGCACCCGGACGGATACGGCAGACATTGAAGAAAAAAGTATATTTGTGTAAGCGAAACGTACAGCCGGATTTTTTCCGACCGGCGAAGGCTTCCTGTCCGCCCGTTTCCGACGCCCCCTTTTCCGAACGGCCCCGCAACGCGGACGCACCCCTTTCGCATTTTCAGTATAGCGCGGGAATGTATAAAGTTTTCCGCGAAGTTGTAATAAATTTGTAATAAATCCGAAAAGCAAAACCCCGCCCGAAAAATCGGGCGGGGTTTTGCCGTTTATTCTGCCTTTTTCGCCGCTTTGGCTTTCGGCTGTTCGGCCTCGCCGTTCATGCCGGCAAGTTTTTCATCGATATACGCATCGATCTTCTCTTTGAGGTCTTCCTGGCTCTTTTTGACGAGCGCGCGCGTCTTGTTGCTGTTGGCAACCAGCACCGCGCCGCCGATCATGCCCAACGCAAGACCTGCAATGAATTTTTCCATAGTGTTTCCTCCGAACAGAGCGTTCCGCTCTTTTAGGAGTATGTGCCCGTGAACCTGTTTTATACATTCACGCGCCGCAAACGCTCTGTTTTTCAGCCGCAGTCCGCCTCGCCGTGCTTGCCGCCGCCCATACGGCGCAGAAGTTCATTCTCTTCCGTCAGTTTCTGCACCGTCTTTTTCAGGCGGTCGTTTTCTTCGCGCAGATTGAGCGCAAGGCGGTCGTACAATTCATTGATCTCCCGTTCAAGGCGCTTTTGCAGGAAAGAATCCGCTTCCCTGCGGCGAGCGCTGACGAAATCTTCCATCCCCATCTTCGCGGCAACGGCGCGGATCTCGTCCGGCTGTTTTTTCAGCATATTGCGGTACTTGTTCTGATACCTGAGCATCAGTTTTTCGTCTTTGCCGCATATGTTGGCGATGGAACGGCGAACGGAAAATCCCTTTCCCCGCTCGGTAAAAATTTTTTCGAGCATGTCGTCCGTTTCCTCTTTGGTGAATTCGCGGATCTTGCCTGCGCGGAGTTTTCTTCCGCGTACGAGCGCTTTTGCGCGCGCGTCGTCCGATTTGAGCAGTTGATAGTAGTAATTCCGCACGCTTCCGCCCGCACGGCCGTGTGCCTTTCCGTACGTTTCAAAAAGATCGGAAAGGGTCTTGCCCGACTTCTTTCCCTCCGCAATGTAGTTGACCAAAGATTCCGCTTCTTCCGCGGTGTAGCCGTTGATTTTTTCCAAAACGATACCTCCCGTTGTTTTGTTGTTTCATGTATTGACATATATAAATCTTTTTATACATATATTTTAATTTAGAATTTCAAATTTCGGGAGGGCATCGTTTTGCGCGTATATTTCACCGCATCGCAACCGTGCGCGCTCAGGCTGGGAGGAATCATGCTCGGCTTCTGCGGCGGGCACGAAAAATTTGTAGACGTCGACCCCGAGTCAAAGACGCTGGCCGAATTTATTCCGGAAAACGCGGATTTTCTCCCCGCGGACCTGGTACTGGAAAAGTCTTTTTTTCAGTCTCCGCCCGCCTTTTGCGACGTTTACCGCTACGGATTTGCCGTACACCTGCATATCCGGGAATTTTCCGCGCGGTATTCGGGGATCTCCGTCCTGGCGCAGGAAAGGGTATGCGGCGCGCTGGTCACGCTTTACAAAAACGGGGGGATACAACTTTCGATCGAAAAAACGGATGGTTTTTACACCGAATCTCTTCCTGCGGCTTTTGCGGACGCACAAATTTTTTCGGAAACGGTCGGCGGCAAAGAACTGATCTTTCTTGCGGCCGCGGAGGGTGAGGATACCCTGCTGTTTATTTACGACGGGACCAGGCCGCTGTTCAAAAACCGCGTTTTATCGTACGCCGCGGGGGAATTGCTTTCTGCAAAACTTGCATTCCGCGACTGCGCGGGACACATCGCAGAGAGCGGCTGGAAACTTGATAACGGCAGGTTTGCACTCGCCTCCTATACCGTTCGTGAACGGGACGGATTTGAGGCGGACAGCCTTGACGAAAAACTTTTGCCCTTTGCGTTTTTTCAGACTTTTTTGGCGCGTGGGGACTATCGGAAATACCTCTCACCCGAACTCATCGGCAGGGCGGACGATCTGAAAGACTATCTGGGAAACTTTGCGGATGTCTGCATTCCCCCTTCCGCATTCTATCTGCATTGCGGCAAAATCAACGCGACGGGCCTCGTCTATCCCGCCGCGGAAAACGTATTTGACGTTAAATTTTTCTCTCTTGAAATCAAAAGCGGAAAAATTTGCAACATTCTGCCCGTAGAAATCTGAAAAAACGTTTTTCCTTTTTCCCGATTTGTGGTATACTGATACCATAAATACAATTTGCGGATCTTTCCGCGCGAGGCGTCGAACATGTTTTTTTCGGATTTATACCTCATCTATCTGTTCAGCGGCATCATTATCCTGCCGTGCATCGTGCTCTCCCTTTGGGCCAGCGCAAGAGTGCATACGGCATACAACAAATACAATAAAATCCCCACTTCTACGGACTGGACGGGGGCGGACACCGCGCGCATGCTTTTGGAAAAGAACAACATCGGCGGGATCGACGTGATCCGCGGCAAAGGAAAACTGACCGACCACTATGATCCCAAAAATATGACAGTCAGCCTTTCGGAAAGCACGTACAGTTCCAATTCGGTGGCGGCCGTTGCCGTCGCCGCACACGAAATCGGACATGCTGCGCAAAAAGAGGACGGTTATCTCCTGTTTTCACTGCGTTCCGCGCTCGTTCCGATCACGAATTTCGGGACGATGATCGCCCTGCCCCTCGTGATCATCGGCGTCATCCTCGAATGGACGCTCGCCACGACGACGGTCGGGAACATCATCGTGTTTATCGGGATCTGCCTGTACGGCCTTTCCACTCTGTTTACGCTCGTGACGCTGCCGGTGGAGTTAAACGCCTCAAAAAGGGCAAAACGGATGCTCGCCGAAACGGGCGTACTTGTCACCAAGGAAGAGCAGAAAGGCGCTTCGAAAGTGCTTTCCGCCGCGGCGATGACGTACGTAGCGGCGCTGCTGACCTCTCTCGTCTACTTTATCCGCTTTCTCTTCTACGTACTTCTCATCTCCAGAAAGGACAACTGAGTTAAAAGTAAACCGTTATACGGGCGTTTATGCGACCGGTCATCCGCATCCGCCCGAGCGGATGCGGCGGAAGACCCGTTCGCGCAATGAGTGCCTGCAAATAAAAATCCCGCATGTTGAACATGAAGGATTTCCAGTAAATGATAAAAAATCAAAGCCCCTCCGCAAAAGCGGAGGGGCTTTTTCTGCCGGTCTTTTCAGTCGGCCGAAAATCAATATTTTGTGACGCGGACACTGGTGATGACGATGGGCTCGACGGGGATATTGAAGGTGGCCGTATAAGAACCGCCGTCCGCCTCCCAATATTCGTCATAGATGGTCATATCCTTCTCTTCGGTGAAGGACGCTTCATCCTCGGAATTTTCGGAAAGATTCGTCGTATACTCTTCGATCGCGGCGAGAAGGTCGCTGAACGCGTCTTTCGACTTGCTGTTTTTCAAAACACCGAACGTGCAGTAATTTTCGTCGGAAGTCGTGGTGTTCGAAATGTAGAAGAGACTCGTCGTGCTGTTGTAGCAATAAGGACGCTCGACGATATCGCCGTTGCGGCTCGTCTTTACCCAAACTTTTTGAGCGGTCCTAGCAGGCGTATAATAATAAGCGCCGAGAGAACCGATCTCGTTGGTAAGCGGGTTATTCGTGACTTCGAAACCGCCGTTCGCGGAAAATTCTCCGTACACGGTATTGTACGCGGTCGTTTTATCTGCGTCAGACCAAACGGATTTGGAAAGATTCAGAGCATCGTACTCATCTTCTTTGCTCAATATATCGTCCGCAGGATCGGTGCCGACATTCTCGTCGTAATAATACCCGCCGCCGACAAGATAATTCGTCTGATAATCGTGAATGACGGTGCCGTCATAAAATTTCTTTTCGATCAGTTCGATATAGTGGGCGACCGTCTGCGGATACATATTGCGGTACAACTTGTATTCAAGCGTATAACTCTCGCCGTTAAACTGGATTTTTACGGTGATTTCGGGGCGCTTGGTTTCGCATCCCGTGAACATGAACAGCGCGGCGACGAAGAGCAGCGCGGCGAAAAGGACGGCCGCAAACTTCGACGCGAACGAACGCAAACTCTTTGCCATGATTCCTCCTTACGATCGGAAAAAATTTCTGAATTGATACCCTTTTATTTTACCCGTATTTTATGAAATCGTCAAGCACTTTTAAGCAAAATGAAGATTTTCCCGATGATTTCCCCTTTCTATCACAAAAAGAAAACCGCCGTCCGTGAACCGGCGGCGTTTTTTCTTGTCAGTGGATTCCACTTTGCAATTATACGAGTTCGATGATCGCCGTTTCGGCAGCGTCTCCGCGGCGTTCGCCCAACGTGATGATGCGGGTGTAACCGCCAGCACAATTCTTTTCGTCATTGCGCTGCGCATATTTAGGCGCGATCTCGTTGAACAATTTTTCGATCAGAGGATGTGCAACTTCATCCGTACGCGCCTTGTATGCGGACTTGCTTTCATTAAACGCTTTGATCTCCTGCAGATCGTAAAGTTTCGCCATGATCCTGCGGCGGGCGGCAAGTTTCTTCGGGCCGTCTTTTACGACGGTGACCGTAACTTCCTTTTCCTTTTTGCCGGTTTTTTCGGTGACGACCTTCGTGCTTTCGATGGTGTCGTCATACGTATTGATCGCGGCGGTAATGATTTTTTCGACGTAGGAACGCAACTGTTTCGCGCGGGCCTTGGTCGTTTCTATTTTTCCGTACCAGAGAAGGCAGGAAGCCTGATTTCTCAGCATGGCAATTCTCTGCTCGCTGGTTCTGCCTAATTTTCCGGGCATGATGTTAGTCCTCCTTTTTTTCTAATGAAAGCCCGTAAGACGCGAGTTTCAAGATAACTTCGTCGAGCGACTTTCTTCCGAGGTTACGCACTTTGAGCATCTCTTCCTCGGTCTTTTTGGTAAGATCTTCGACAGTGTGAATGTTGGCGCGCTTGAGGCAGTTGTACGAACGCACGGAAAGATCCATGTCTTCGATCGCCATCGCAAGGACCTGCTGCTGTTTGTCGTCTTCGTTTTTCACGAGGATATCCATCCCCTTGATAAAATCGGAAAGATTTACGAACAGGCTGATGTGATCCTGCATGATTTTGGCAGCCAGCGAAACGATTTCCTTTGCGGAAAAGGCGCCGTTGGTCTCCACTTCCATGATCAGTTTATCGTAGTCGATACTCTGACCGACGCGCGTGCTTTCCACGTTATAATTGACTTTTTTGACGGGCGTATAAATGGAATCGATGGGGATATATCCGATCGGATGGTTCTTGTTGGAACCCGCACCGCGGTAACCCCTGCCCCTGCCGATCGTGATCTCCATGTCAAGTTTCGCGCCCTCGTCGATCGTGCAGACGTACTGGTCTTTGTTGATGACTTCGACCTCCGCATCCTGTCCGACGATGTCGCCGCCCTTGATCACTGCGGGACCCTCTTTGCAAAGATGCACGGTCTTCGTGAAATCCTTGTCGACCGACGCCGTCTGGATGGCGAGCGTTTTCAGATTGAGGATGATTTCGGGCACATCTTCCTTCACGCCCTCGATCGCAGAAAACTCGTGCTTCACGAGGCCGTCGGGGTAAAACCGGATTCCCTGCACCGCCGCCCCGGGGAGAGCGGAGAGGAGTATTCTTCTCAAGCAGTTGCCGATCGTGAGACCGAAGCCCTTTTCGAGCGGTTCGACGACGATTTTCGCGTAACTTTTCGGATAACCGTTTCTGTCTTCCTCTACCACTTCGATTTTGGGCATATCCATTTCGATCATGCGAATTTACCTCCTTTTATTAGGGCGTACCCGATTACTTCGAATACAACTCGACGATCATATGCTCCGCAATCTGACTGTCGATATCCTCCCTCGTAGGGAGAGCCAATACCTTTCCTTCCAATTTTTCAGGATCGAATTCAAGCCATTTGGGCATGTTTCCGACTTTCATCGTTTTGATCTGTTCGAAATATTTGTCCTTTTTCCTGTTCTCTTTGACGGCGATCACGTCTCCCGCCTTTACGATATAGGAGGGAACGTCGACCGTTCTGCCGTTGACGGAAAAATGCGCATGGTTCACGAGTTGCCTTGCCTGCGCGCGGGAACCGCCCACGCCCATTCTGTAAACCACGTTATCGAGACGGCGCTCCAAAAGGGAGAGCATGTTTTCACCGGTGATGCCCTTCATGCGGTCGGCCATCTCGTAATATTTTCTGAACTGGCCTTCCTGTACGCCGTAGATCCTCTTGGTCTTCTGCTTTTCACGCAACTGCAGTCCGTATTCGGAAACCTTTTTCCTGCCGGCGCCGTGCGCTCCGGGAGGCGTGGGGCGTTTGTCGAACGCGCATTTGCCCGTATAGCATCTGTCCCCTTTCAAAAAGAGTTTTGCGCCCTCTCTGCGGCAGAGACGGCATTTGGATTCTCTGTATCTTGCCATTTCTTTCTCTCCTTAAATTAAACTCTGCGGCGCTTCGGGGGCCTGCATCCGTTGTGAGGAATCGGCGAAACGTCGGTAATCATCGTCACTTCGAGATCAGCCGCGGCAAGCGCGCGGATCGCCGCTTCTCTTCCGGCGCCGGGTCCCTTTACATAAACTTCCACCGAGCGGAGGCCGTGCTCTTTTGCAGCCTTTGCCGCGGTGTCAGCGGCCATCTGCGCCGCAAACGGGGTGCCCTTTCTCGATCCTTTGAAGCCGAGGCTTCCCGCGCTCGACCAAGAGATCGCGTTGCCGCCCATATCCGTGATCGTAACAAGCGTGTTATTGAACGAGGACTGGATATGCGCCTGACCTTTGTCAACTTTTTTAAGCTCTTTGCGGCGCCTTGTCTGCACCGCTTTTTTCGCTGTTGCCATATCTTAAATCCTCCTCTTACTTCTTTTTCTTCGCGACGGTACGGCGGGGTCCTTTCCTCGTCCTCGCGTTTCTCTTGGAACTCTGTCCCCTGACGGGCAGTCCCTTTCTGTGACGGATGCCGCGATAGCAGCCGATCTCCATCAGGCGTTTGATATTCAGGTTCACTTCTCCGCGAAGTTCGCCTTCCACTCTGAGATTGTGGTCGATGTATTCTCTCAATTTGGATACGTCGTTTTCGTCGAGATCTTTTACGCGCGTGTCGGGATTGATACCCGTAGCGGCAAGGATCTCTTTAGACGTGGTGAGACCTATTCCGTAGATATAAGTCAGTCCGATTTCTACCCGTTTCTCTCTGGGTAAATCTACGCCGGCAATACGTGCCATTTGTCCTTTTGACCTCCGTTTGGATTTTTTCTCTTATCTCTATATGCCATTCAGCCGGGTGCGCCGGTCTGGAATGAAACCTGCGCGCCGCCTGAGATTGTTTTCCGATTAACCCTGCCTCTGCTTGTGGCTCTTGTTTTTGGAGCAGATGACCATGACTTTGCCGTTCCTTTTGATGACCTTGCACTTGTCGCACATGGGTTTTACTGACGGTCTTACTTTCATTTTTAATTCCTCCGAAAAATTAGTGCTCGCAAAGCGCTTTTCAAAACGCTTTTTGCAATGGGCTCCGCCCCGATAATGCCTTCCGCGCCGCAAAAGCGCCGAAAGCCTGCTTTGACACCTTGCGGGTTACGATTTGCCGCGCCAGGTGATTCTGCCTTTTGTCAGATCGTAGGGGCTCATTTCCAATTTCACCGTATCGCCGGGAATGATCCGGATGTAATTCATTCTCAGTTTACCGGATATATACGCCGTGATGACATGGCCGTTGGAAAGTTGTACCCTGAACGTCGCGTTGGGCAACGCTTCCACGATTTTGCCTTCCGTTTCGATTACGTCGTCTTTGGACACGAATGCTTCCTCCGATACTTATTGATCAATTTTAGATTTTCCGCTCTTTGCACGCTCTTGCCCGAGGCGCAAAAGCACGGACCGTACTTCGCTGTCTTCGTCCTTTCCCTCCGCGATCTTTGCGGAGATCTCGGGATAAAAAGCGGGCAGCAGGCGCACATGCCTGCGGTTTTTTCTTTTGGGATTTTTGCAGCTTCTGTATTTTCCGTCACAGAGCAGGAGCGTTTCTCCGTCCTTTGCGGATATCAGATACAGTCTGCCTTTGTCCCTGCCGGATATACTTTCGCAGGCGCCGCCGATCTCGGGTGTCTGAACCTTCATGTTGTCTTCTCCGCGGGGATCAAAGTGTGAGCACTTCCACCCCGTCTTCACGGATCACCACGGTATTCTCGTAATGCGCGGAAGGTTTTTTGTCCCGCGTTTCCACCGTCCAGCCGTCGTCGAGGAAATCTACCTGCCAGGTACCCATATTGATCATGGGCTCTATGCAGATGACCATGCCCGCTTTCAGGCGGATCCCCGTGCCGGCTTTCCCGTAGTTGGGGACGGACGGATCTTCGTGCATTTCCCTGCCGATGCCGTGGCCGACCAAAGCGCGGACGACGGAAAAGCCGTTTTCCTCCGCGTGTTTCTGCACCCTCGCGCCGATGTCGTAAAGGGGCGTTCCCGCGCGCAGATTTTCGATCGCTTTGAAAAAACATTCCTTCGTCACGCGGACAAGTTTTTTCTTTTCTTCGCTGACTTCGCCGACCAGAAAGGTACGGGCGCCGTCGCCGTGAAATCCGTTTTTATAAGCGCACAGATCGATGCTGACGATATCCCCTTCGCGGATCACGCGGTCGCCCGGGATCCCGTGCACGACCTGTTCGTTGACGGATGCGCAGATGCTCGCGGGATATCCGCAATAACCGAGTTCCGAAGGGATCGCCCCCCTCGAACGGATGTATTTTTCCGCGTACTCGTCCAACTCTTTCGTCGTGACGCCGGGCTTTATTTTCGAACCGACGTATGCGAGCGTGTCGCGCACGATGGCGCACGGCTCGCGCATCAGATCGATCTCTTGTTCCGTCTTGATATGGATCATCTTTCTCGCCCGGTTATTTCAATGCGGCGACGATGCGGGCAAACACTTCGTCGATGGTGCCCACGCCGTCAATGTCGATCAGAACGCCCTTGTTTTTGTAATAATCGATGAGAGGGGCGGTCTGTTCCGAATAAACTTTCAGGCGGTTGCCCACCGTTTCCTCGTTATCGTCCTTTCTCTGATACAGTTGGCCGCCGCACTTGTCGCATACGGTCTTTCCGCCGAGGAAATTTACGTGATAACTTTCGCCGCATTCCTTGCACACGCGCCTGCCGCACAGTCTGTCCATCAGCAGAGAAAGATCGATATCGATATTGATGACCGCGTCCACTTTGGAAAATTTGTCAAGTTCCTGCGCCTGGAAGAGGTTGCGGGGAAACCCGTCGAGAAGATAGCCCTTTTCGCAATCTTTCTCTTTAAGGCGCCCTTCGACGATCTTGCAGGTGACTTCATCGGGAACGAGTTGCCCTTTATCGGTATAAGATTTCGCAAGAAGCCCGATTTCCGTACCGCGCTTGATGTTGTCGCGGAAAATATCTCCCGTGGAAATATGCGGCAGATCGTATTTTTCGGAAATGCGGACAGCCTGCGTGCCCTTACCCGCGCCGGGCGCGCCGAGAAGGATAATGTTCATAAACGAATGACTCCTTTTTTCTTATTTCAGGAAGCCTTTATAATTTTTCATCATCAACTGCGACTGCAACTGTTTATCGAATTCCAGCGCAACGGAAACGATAATCAAGATACCTGTCGTAGAGAATACGTTGACGTATCCCGCCCCCGCGAAACTGAACGCGAACGAAGGCACGAACGCGACCAGCGAGAGGAAGATCGCACCAAACAGCGTGATGCGGTTAGATATCTTTTTGAGATAATCCGCCGTAGGCTTGCCCGGACGGATACCGGGAATAAAGCCGCCGTTCTGCTGGATACTCTTGGAAATATCTTCGGGATTGAACTGGATCTGCGCGTAGAAGAAAGAGAACGCGAAGATCAGCAGGCAGAGGACGAGAATATACACCCACGCCCACGGCCCCGTGCCGCCGCTGATGTTCTGGGCATACCAACTGCTCGAATAACCGTCCCAGAACAGCCCCATGAACAGGTCGGGAAGGCTGATGATCGCAAACGCGAAGATCAAAGGCATGACGCCGCTGCCCGAAATTTTGATGGGGATGACCGTAGCCTGACCGCCGTACATCTTTCTGCCCTTCACCTGCTTTGCGTACTGCACCGGAATGCGGCGCTCTGCAAGGTCGACCAAAACGATGAGTGCGAAGATCACGATCGCGATGACGATAAAGACGATGGTAGACACGAGCGTGCTCGCGCTGAACCCGCTCTCGACCGTATTCTGGATAGGCGCAATGATCAACTGATTGCCGGCCGTGGAAATGATGCCGATGAAGATGATCATGGAAATACCGTTTCCGACGCCGTATTCGGTAATGCGCTCGCCGAGCCACATCGTGATCATCGCGCCGCCGGTATAGACCACCGCCATATAAATATAGGTCAGCCATTCCTGATCCCAGAAATAGGTGAAGTTTATTGCATTACGTGTACTGGCAAAATTGATGATGACGCCGATCGCCTGTACGATCGCGAGCACGAGCGTCAGGATACGCGTATAGGTGGCGATCTTCTTTTTGCCCTCTTCACCCTGCTTGGACAGGCGTTCGAGAGCGGGGATGCCGACCGCGAGCAACTGCATGATGATGGATGCGTTGATATACGGCCCGATACCGAGCGCGAACAACGTGCCGTTCGCAAGCGCGCCGCCCGTGACGGCGCTCATAAGAGCGAGAAAATTGTTTCCGCCATCCTCTACGTACTCGCTGAACACGCTGCTCCTCAAACCGGGAACGGGAATATAGCAGCCGATCCTGTATACGAGCAGAAGCGCGAGCATGATAAAGATTTTTTTTCTGATCTCTTTGACTTTGAAAGCGTTTTTTAGAGTTTCAAACATCTTCTTTCCCTTAAAAATGAGGTTTTCCGTCTCCCGCCGTCACTGCGGAACGGTCGAAAGCGGATCGGGTGCGGTACGGGAAATCAAAGAATTTCCACCGTGCCGCCTGCCTTCTCGATCGCTTCCTTTGCGGAAGCGGAGAACTTCGCTGCTTTAACAGTTATCGACGCCTTGATCTCGCCCGAGCCGAGCACTTTGAGCCCGCAGTTGTCCTTTACCTGTTTGGCAAGTTTGTTTGCCATAACATATTCGTAATCGACCACGGTGCCCGCGGCAACCCCTTCCAACTGGGAAAGATTGACGATGACGTATTCTTTTCTGAACTTATTGTTGAAACCGCGCTTGGGGAGCCTTCTGTGGATGGGAGTCTGGCCGCCTTCGAAACCGGGACGGACACCGCCGCCCGAACGCGCCCACTGGCCCTTGTGGCCCTTGCCGCTCGTTTTCCCGAGGCCCGAACCGATGCCCCTGCCCAGCCGTTTGGCGGGCGTGTTGGAGCCGATCGCGGGTTGAATGGTATCAATTCTCATAATGCTAAACTCCTTATGCGTTCTCCACTTTCACCAGGTGCGAGACCTTTTTGATCTGCCCCATGATCGCGGGCGTATCTTCGTGAATTTTGAAAGAACGGATCTTCTTGAGCCCGAGCGCGGCGACGGTCGCTTTCTGCGTTTCCGTGCAGCCGATGGTGCTCCGAACCAACGTAACTTTGATCTGTGCCATTGTTCGCCCTCCTCAGCCTGTGATCTCTTCGACGGTCTTGCCGCGGAGCGCCGCGACCTCTTCCGCCGTTTTCAGTTCCGCAAGGCCCGCGATGACCGCTTTGACGCAGTTGACGGGATTGCTCGTTCCGTGAGATTTTGTTCTGATGTCCTTGATTCCCGCCGCTTCCATGACGGCACGCACGGGACCGCCCGCGATAACGCCCGTACCTTCGGCTGCGGGCATCATCAGCACGACGCCTTTGCCGAATTTTCCGAGAACTTCGTGCGGGATGGTCGAGTCCATCATGGGCACGGAGATGAGATTCCTCTTTGCCTGCGCCTGCGCCTTTTCGATCGCTTCGGGAACTTCGTTCGCTTTACCCGAGCCGACGCCCACTTTGCCCTTGCCGTCGCCTACGACGACCAGAGCGGCAAAACGCATATTGCGGCCGCCTTTGACGACCTTCGTTACGCGGTTGACCTGGATCAACTTTTTAATGAAGCCGTCGTTTTCTTCCTGCCTCCTCTGAGGCCTTCTGTCTTCTCTTGCCATTTGCCTTTCTCCTCTCAGAATTTAAGCCCGGCTTCTCTTGCGCCGTCCGCAACGCTCTTCACGCGGCCCGTATAAATGTAGCCGCCCCTGTCGAATACGACCGTTTCGATGCCTGCCGCAAGCGCTTTCTTCGCCGCTTCTTCGCCGACGATCTTCGCCGCTTCCGTCTTGGTCAGATCTTTGATCTTTTCCTTGACTGCCTTTTCCATCGTGGAGGCGGACACGAGCGTTACGCCTTTCACGTCGTCAATTACCTGAACGTAAATGTGATTGAGGCTCCTGTAAACGCTGAATCTGGGCGTTTCCGCCGTGCCGGCAATCTTTTTTCTTACGCGCGCGTGCCTCTGCACTCTGTCTGCGTTTTTATCTTTTTTCGATATCATGTTTTACGCTCCTTTATTTACCGGCTGTCTTGCCTTCCTTGCGCTCGATCACTTCGTCTTTGTAACGAATACCGTAGCCGTGATAGGGTTCCGGCTCGCGGATGGAACGGATATTCGCCGCGACCTGGCCGACCTTCACTTTATCGATGCCGGAAACGGTGATTTCCGTCTGCGTGGGGCAATCGAGTTTGATGCCGTCCGACTCGGGAAATTCGATCGGGTGGGAATAACCGACGTTGAGTACGATCTTGTTCCCCTGCTTTGCGACCTTATAACCGACGCCGTTGATCACGAGGCCTTTCGTGTATCCCTCGGTAACGCCGACGACCATGTTATGCAAAAGCGCTCTGTATAAGCCGTGCTTTGCGCGCAATTCTTTGGAATCGTTCGCGCGGGTAAGGGTGGCATGCCCCCCTTCGACGGCAACGTTTATCTGAGTATCGATGTCCTGCACGAGCGTCCCTTTGGGGCCTTTTACGGTCATAACGCCTTCTTTGACGTCGACCGTAACGCCTGCGGGGATCGCTACGGGCGCTTTTCCTACTCTCGACATATCTTCTTGCCTCCTTACCAGACAAAGCAGAGCACTTCGCCGCCTACATTCGCGGCTTTGGCCTGTTTATCCGTCATTATTCCTTTGGAAGTGGAAACGATCGCCGTTCCGAGGCCTCCCAAAACTTTGGGCATGTTGTCCGCGCCCGAATATTTGCGAAGCCCGGGTTTGGAGACGCGCTTCAAGCCGGAAATAACCGATTTGCCGCCCTGCGCGTATTTGAGAGTGATGACGATCTTGCCGGAAAGTCCGTCGTCCGCAAAGTCTACGCCTTTTACGTACCCTTCTTCCAAAAGAATGGCTGCGATCGACTTTTTCATATTGGAGGCGGGCATTTCCACCGTGTCGTGATGCGCAGTGAGCGCGTTTCTGATTCTTGTGAGCATATCTGCGATAGGATCTGTCATGATGCGCCTCCTTACCAGCTCGCCTTTTTCACGCCGGGGATCTGCCCCTTGTACGCGAGGTTGCGGAAACAGATACGGCAGATGCCGTATTTGCGCAGAACCGCATGGGGCCTGCCGCAAATGCTGCAACGCGTGTACGCTCTCGTGGAATATTTCGGCGTTCTCTGCTGTTTGTTTATCATTGATTTTTTAGCCATGTCACACTTTCTCCTTATTTTTTGAAGGGCATTCCCATCGCCCCGAGAAGTTCTTTCGCTTCCTCGTCCGTCTTGGCAGTGGTCACGATGCACACGTCGTAGCCGCGGATCTTTTCCACCTGATCGTAGGAGATCTCGGGGAAGATCAACTGCTCTTTGATGCCGAGCGCATAATTGCCTCTGCCGTCGAAAGAATCTGCGGGCACGCCGCGGAAGTCTCTCATCCTCGGCAGCGCTATGGACACGAGCTTATCGTAAAAATCGTACATTCTGTTCTTTCTGAGGGTCACTTTGAGACCGACGCTCATGCCTTCCCTCACTTTGAAGTTCGCGACCGATTTTCTCGCCTTGGTGATGACGGGTTTCTGGCCGGCGATCGCCTTGAGTTCGTCATGCGCGATCTGGACGCTCTTGGCGTTGTCCTTGATGTCGCCCAGGCCGGAATTGATGACGATTTTGACGATTTTGGGAACTTCGTTCACGTTTGTATAGTTGAACTTTTTGATGAGATAGGGAACGACTTCGTTATCGTAAGCCTCTTTTACCCTGCTCTTATATACTTTTTCAGCCATTTTTCAGTTCTCCTCCGCCTCAGTCCTTATTCTCTTGCGCGGAAGCCTCTTCCGTCTTAGCGGTCCTCTTCCTCGTCCTCTTTTTAGGCGCCTCTTCCTGAGGTTTCGCGGCGGTCTTCGACTGCTTCTTGAATGCCTTATCGAGCACGTTGCCGCATTTGCAGACGCGCACTTTCTTTTTCTTTCCGTCCGTTTCGACGAACGCGTGCTTTACGCGCGTCGCTTTGCCGCATTTGTCGCAGATGACCATGACGTTGGAAACGTCGATCGCGCCTTCGCGCTCGATGATCTGCGAAACGGCGTTCGCCTTTCTTGCTTTCTGGTGCCTTTTCTGGAGGTTTACGCCCTGCACCGTCACGCGGCCCGCTTTGGGGGAAGTGGCAACGACTCTGCCCGTTTTGCCTTTGTCCTGGCCCGCGATGACCACGACGTTATCGTTTAATTTTACGTTCATACCGGGAACCTCCTTACAGCACTTCGGGCGCGAGAGAGATGATTCTCATGTAATCTTTGTCTCTCAGTTCGCGCGCGATGGGCCCGAAGATACGGGTGCCCCTCGGCTGTTTCTGGTTGTCTATGATAACGGCGGCGTTGTCGTCGAAACGGATATACGTTCCGTCCGCCCTTCTGATGCCTTTGCTGGTTCTGACGATGACGGCCTTTACGACTTCGCCCTTTTTCACGGCGCCGTCGGGAGCGGCGGTCTTGACGCTTGCGATGATCACGTCGCCGATGTTGCCGCTTTTCCTGAACGAACCGCCCAGAACCCTGATGCACATAAGCTCTTTCGCGCCGGAGTTGTCCGCCGCTTTAAGCCTTGTCTGTGGTTGTATCATATGGCTCTTACTCTCCTTATTAAATTACTTCGCCTTCTCGATGATTTCGGCAACTCTCCAGTTCTTGTCTTTGCTGAGTTTTCTCGTTTCCACGATCCTGACTCTGTCTCCGACGCCGCACTCGTTCTCCTCGTCGTGCGCCTTCACTTTTTTGGTCTTGGTGATGGTCTTTTTATAGAGGGGGTGCGATCTTTTATCCGTAATGGCTACGACGACCGTCTTGTCCATCTTGTCGGAAACGACAAGCCCGACGATTTCTTTTCTAAGATTTCTTTCCATAACTTATACCTTCTTTAACCCTTCGCCTTGAGTTCTCTCTCGCGGATGACCGTATTGACCCGCGCAATGTCCTTCTTGCACGACGCGATCGTCATAGGGTTTTCGAGTTGACCCGATGCATGACGGAAACGGAGATTGAAAAGTTCACTCTTGAGTTCGCCGAGTTTGTTTTTCAACTCTTCGTCAGTCATGTTGTGAAATTCCTTTGCTTTCATCAACCCTCACCGCCTTCTGTGATTTTTTCGCTGCCCTCGGGCAGTTCTCCCGTTACGGGATTGACCTGGCCTTTGACCATGAATTTCGTTTTGATCGGCAGTTTGTGCCCTGCAAGGCGCATCGCTTCGCGCGCAGCCTCTTCGGGAACGCCCGCCATTTCAAAGAGCACGCGGCCCGGCTTTACGACCGCGACCCAGTACTCCACCGCACCTTTACCGGAACCCATACGGGATTCGGCGGGGTGCCTCGTGATCGGTTTGTGCGGGAAAATGTCGATCCAGACCTGTCCGCCGCGCTTGATAAATCTCGTCATCGCGATACGCGCCGCCTCGATCTGGCGGGAGGTGATCCTCGCGCCCTCGACGGCCACGAGGCCGAATTCGCCGTAAGCGACCTTATTGCCCTTATGTGCCTGGCCCTTGATTCTGCCGCGATGCTGTTTTCTTCTCTTTACTCTCTTCGGAATTAACATTACGCTTCTCCTCCTTCATGCGCCTTCGCCGCTTTGAGGATCTCGCCTTTGTAGATCCATACTTTGACGCCGATCATGCCGAACGTGGTATGCGCTTCCGCGAAGCCGTAGTCGATGTCCGCGCGCAGCGTCTGCAGAGGAATGGACCCCTCGTGATACTGCTCGCAACGGGCGATTTCCGCCCCGTCCAAACGGCCGCTGACCATCATCTTGACGCCCTTGACGCCCGAACGCATTGCCCTGCCGATCGCCTGTTTCATCGCTCTTCTGAAAGACATTCTCTTTTCCAGCTGCAGAGCGACGCCCTCGGCGACGAGTTGCGCGTCCGAATCGGGCTTTCTGACTTCGGTCACGTTGATGACGATGTTTTTGCCCTTCGTGAGTTTGGAAAGGTCTTTTTTGATCACTTCGATCTCAGAGCCCGCCTTGCCGATCAGAACGCCGGGTTTGCCCGTATATACGGTGACGACGATCCTGTTTGCCGCGCGCTCGATGGCGACCCTGCTGATGGCCGCGGAATAATATTTGTCTTTGATGAATTTGCGGATCTCGTAATCCTCTTTCAAAAATTTACCGAAATCCTTTTTATCGGCGTACCACTGCGTATCCCAGCCCTTGATGACGCCGACTCTCAGACCGTGCGGATTAACTTTCTGTCCCATACAGTACTCTCTCCTTACTTACTCTTGACATCAAGGATGACCGTGATGTGGCTGGTTCTTTTGAGAATGGAATGCCCTCTCCCTTTGGAAACGGGCTGCATTCTTTTGAGCGTGGGGCCCTGATCGGCGAACGCTTCGGCGACGATGAGGTCGCCCCTGTCCATACCGAAGTTGTGCTCCGCGTTGGCCGCTGCGGAAAGGAGGACTTTTTTGACCGGTTCCGCCGAAATGATGTTCGCATACGCGAGGATCGCCTCCGCCTCGTTGACGCTCTTTCCGCGGATCAGCGCGAGCGCTCTCCTCACTTTATAAGGAGACATCCTGATATGTCTTGCGACCGCGAAGGGACGTCTGTCCCTGTTCTCCGCGATCTTTTTGGTTTTTTCACGGGTATTCGTAGCCATTTATCCTGCGCCTCCTTTACTTCTTACCGGTTGTCTTACCGCCGGAGTGCCCCTTAAAGGTCCTTGTCGGAGCGAACTCGCCGAGTTTGCAGCCGACCATATCTTCCGTGATATAGACGGGCACGTGCTTTCTTCCGTCGTGAACGGCAATCGTGTGCCCTACCATCTGAGGGAAGATCGTCGACGCTCTCGACCACGTTTTGAGTACTTTTTTATCGTTTGCCGCGTTGAGCGCCTCGATCCTCTGCATAAGGCGCGCTTCAACGTAAGGCCCTTTCTTTACACTTCTGCTCATTTGATGATCCTCCCTTAGTTGATCCTCTTGAGAATGAACTTGTCGGTGACATTCTTCTTCTTTCTCGTCTTATAACCCAATGCAGGTTTGCCCCAAGGGGTCATAGGGCCGGCATGGCCGACAGGGCTCTTGCCCTCGCCGCCGCCGTGCGGGTGGTCGTTCGGGTTCATGACGGAACCGCGCACCGTGGGTTTGATGCCCATGTGCCTGGTTTTGCCCGCCTTGCCGATGGAAATGATCTCGTGCTCGACGTTGCCGACCTGACCGATCGTCGCGCGGCATTTCGCCGAGACGAGGCGCATTTCGCCGCTGGGCATTTTCAGGGTCGCGTAAGCGCCTTCCTTTGCCATCAACTGCGCCGCGATGCCGGCTGCGCGCGCGATCTGGCCGCCTTTGCCGGGCTTCAGTTCGATGTTGTGCACCATCGTACCGACGGGAATGTTTTCCAAGGGGAGACAGTTGCCCGCCTTGATGTCCGCTTCCGCACCGCTGAGCACCTTGTCGCCCACGTTCAGCCCGACGGGCGCGAGAATGTATCTCTTTTCGCCGTCGACATACTGCAAAAGGGCGATGTTCGCGCTGCGGTTGGGATCGTACTGAATGCTTTTGACCGTTGCGGGCACGCCGTCTTTATTGCGCTTGAAGTCGATGATGCGGTATTTTCTTCTGTTGCCGCCGCCGATGTGGCGCACGGTGATCTTGCCCTGGTTGTTTCTGCCGCCCGACTTTCTCATATCCTCGACGAGGCTTCTCTCGGGCTTCGTTTCGGTGATCTCTTCGTAGGTATGCACCGTCATGAAGCGGCGGGCGGAAGAGGTCGGTTTATATCTCTTTATAGCCATTTTACTGTGTTCCTCCGTTTAGACTAATTAGGACAGCGAATTGAAATATTCGATGGGTTTGCTGTCTTTTTTCAGTTGCACGACGGCTTTCTTATAGGAGGAAGTCAAACCTTCGTTTCTGCCCATTCTCTTCAATTTGCCGCGCACGTTCATGGTGTTCACGCTTTCCACTTCCACCCCGAAGAGTTGCTCGACGGCAATTCTGATCTCCGTCTTGTTCGCACTCTTGGCCACCTTGAAGGTATATTTTTTCGAGGCGATGCCGTCGTAACCTTTTTCGGTGAGGATGGGCTTTATAATAATGTCTTCCGCTCTCATTATGCTCCGTAGACCTCCTCGATTTTTTCCACCGCGCCTTTCGTGAGAACGACTTTACCGTTCGCCACGACTTCGTAGGTGCTGATCTGCGCCACGGGCAGCGTGCTGAGTTTCTGGATGTTTCTGCTCGCAAGGATCACGTTTGCGTCGTCATTGTCCATGACCACCAGAGTACGCTTGTCGAGTTTGAGCGCGTCGAGGAACTTCACGATCTCTTTCGTTTTGGGAGCGCTCACTTCGAGTTTGTCCACAACGATCAGTTCGCCGTCCGCCACTTTTTTGGAAAGGGCGGAGAACAATGCGTTCCTCCTCGCTTCCACGTTCATCTTTTTGGAAAAATCCCTGCTCTTGGGTGCGAATACGACGCCGCCCTTTCTCCACTGCGGTGCGCGGATGGAGCCCTGACGGGCGCGGCCCGTACCTTTCTGCCTCCAGGGTTTTGCGCCGCCGCCGCGCACTTCCGTGCGGGTGAGGGTGCTCTTCGTGCCCTGGCGTTCGTTCGCAAGGCGGGCAACCACCGCCTGATGAATCAAAGGTTCGTTGTATTCGGCGTTAAAAATTTTGTCGGAAAGTTGCATTTCTCCGGCTACCGAGCCGTCCATTTTATATATCTTAACTGTAGGCATCTTCTTCTCTCCTTATTTGGCCTTGACGCTGTCGCTGACGGTGACGACGCTGCCCTTCGCTCCGGGGATCGCGCCTTTGATGAGGAGGGCGTTCCTCGCTGCGTCCACTTTCACGATTTCGAGATTCTGAACGGTTACCCTTTCGTTACCGTACTGGCCGGGCATGTGCTTTTGTTTGAATACCCTGCTCGGCGTGCTGTTCGCGCCCATGGAACCCACTTCCCTGTGTACGGGGCCGACGCCGTGCGTCTCTTTCAGGCGGCGCTGGTTCCATCTTTTGATAACGCCGGAATAGCCGTGGCCCTTCGTCGTGCCGACGACGTCCACTTTGTCGCCGTCCTTGAACACGCTGACCGTAACTTCTTTGCCCACTTCATAAGAGGACAGGTCGTCCAGTCTGAATTCTTTGAGCACTTTCTGCGGCTTCACGCCCGCCTTTTTGAACTGCCCGAGTTCGGGTTTGTTGACCCGCTTTTCGCTCGTCTCGTCAAAGCCGAGTTTCAGAGCGGCATAGCCGTCCTTTTCCACGGTCTTGATCTGCACTACGGGGCAGGGGCCGGCTTCCACGACCGTAACGGGGATCACTTTCCCTTCCGGCGTGAAGACCTGTGTCATTCCGACTTTTCTTCCGATGATTGCTTTATTCATAGATAAAGTTCACTCCTTGTTTTATTTTCGAATACCTTGAATTTACAAAGTATTACCTATCTTATTCGTTCACGAAAATTTGTTTTTTTTGCGGCAAAAACAAATTTTCGTGATTTTGATGGAGACACCGCCGTACGGTGCTTTGCACCTATCGGCGTTTTCTCCCTCTTTTTGCCCTTTTAGGCGCCCACACTATTATTGAATGGGCAAAAATTCACTCTCTTCCCACAAGCCGAATGTTTTCGGCAAATCGGGGGCACTTTTTGAAAAATGTGATTTTCAAACGCGCAGGTGATTATTGGATCAGAGGCAGCGCCTCGTACGAACCTGTTACAGTTTGATCTTGATATCTACGCCGGCGGGAAGATGAACGCTGTCCAAAAGTTTCGCGTTGGGGCTGTAGATATCGATGATCCTTTTATGCGTGCGGATCTCGAACTGCTCGCGGCTGTCCTTATATTTATGAGGAGAACGAAGAATGGTGACGATCTCCTTTTCGGTGGGCAGAGGGATGGGGCCGCTGATTTTTGCGCCCGATTTCGTCATCGCGTCTACGATGCGCTGTGCCGCCAGGTCTACGAGTTCGTGGTCGTAGGCCGCGAGTTTGATCCTGATTTTCTGACTTGCCATGTTGATTCCTCCGATTTTTATACTAACTTTATGTCAACTGTGCCGTGTGTGTCGGAGCGCCGAGCAAAAAGAAAAACCATTCGATATTTGCTATTGAATGGCTGTACTCCGGTTAGTCGCAGGGGTCTGGCCCCCACATTTGTCGGTATAAATTATCTTCGCCAAGGGCGCGATTGTGCTGTATTTATCCTCGCAACCCAAAGCGATTGAAGTAACTTTATACCTCAACCCTATTACACAGCCTAAAAATAATACCATATCTGTCCGGATAAGTCAAACAAAAATCGATAAATTTTTTATTTTTTTCGGAATTTTTTGGGAGAATGCGCGAATCGTTGACATGCACAGATTTATTCGCTATAATAAGTTCAATAATCAAAGAGAGAATCGTTTTATGAAAAAAATCGTTCTGTTTTTTGTCGCCACCCTTCTCTGCTTCAGCACCGGCTTGGGTTTGACCTCATGTTCCGCCCCCCCGAAAGCGCGAACGACTCGATTTCGATCGGAATACCCGCAAGTAACCTCTCAGAAAAAGAACAAGCCTATTACGGTACCTATATCAAAGATTATGTGAATTTGATCAAATTTTCTGTTTGTCAATATATACAAAAAAATTCCTCTTGGTTTACATGGAATACAACCGTTGTAATTGACCGTTTTTATATTTATGATTTTTCGCAAATAAACCCCGAAACTTTAACCGAAGAAGAAAAATACACTTTCGAACAAATCAATAATGTGATAGATAACTGCCAAATGATAATATGTTGCAATGGGTATTGGAATTTTTATTCGGAAAACACTTGGATACCAAGTGAGGGTAGCGCCCGAATCCCTGACATGTTTATTAGCAATAATCAATTTCATCAGTCACGTTTGCTAAGTTTATTTGCTTCTGGTGCCTTCAATCTTCCCAAAGAAACCCGCATTCTTGATTTCGGGAACGAATACGCTTTCCGATATCAGCCGACATATGAAGAAGCCATTTCTTTTACTCCGCAGTATAAAACAGTAACCCCCGTTGCCGCCGAATAACCGTTGCTATATTCATATAAGTAACTATCCCCCACTAAAAGTGGGGGCTTTAAGAAACCCTAAAGGGCAAGATTACCGGCACGGTGCTAAAGCACCGATTTTAACCCGCCTACCGCACACAAGCAAGCCGTCCTTTTATTTCTTCAGATT
>DXCO01000035.1 GCA_019115945.1 Candidatus Borkfalkia excrementavium
GCCAGGTGCTCGGGTTCACGTCCGTGGACAATTCGGGCCTGACGGGCATCGAAAAATACTACGACAAATATCTGGCAGGCACGGACGGGGAAATTTTATACGATACCGATCTTATCGGTATCGAGATCGAGGACGGAAAGACGGTCTATCTTCCGGCGACGGACGGGCTGGACGTCACACTCACGATCGACAAGGATATCCAGTTGATCGCCGAAGAGGCGATGGCGCGCGTCTATGAAGAGTATTCGCCGGAATCGGCGCAGTGCATCGTGCTCGATCCCGACAATTTCGATATCCTCGCTATGGTGAATTATCCGGGGTTCGACCTGAACGACGTTCCGCGCGACGATACGGATCTGCTCAATCAACTGAGCAGAAACAATCTCGTTTCCGACATATACGAGCCCGGTTCGACGTTCAAGATCGTCACGGCGGCCGCCAACATCGAAGAATCGCTGCGCGGCAATAAAAATGCGTTTTCGATGAATCACATTTTCAGCAGCAGCCGTACCCGTCAGGTGGACGGTACGACGATCAAGTGCTGGAGCAATCACGCAAACGGAAAGCATTCCAACCAGACGCTTGCAGAGGCACTGTGCAACAGTTGCAACCCCTGTTTTGTGGATATAGCCCTCTCTTTGGGGCGAGAGACTTTTTACGATTATCTGGAAAATTTCAATTTCGGTAAAGTGACGGGGATCGATTTTTCGGGTGAGGCGCAGGGGATGCTGATTCCGGAAAGCGCCGTCAGAGATTGCGATCTTGCGCGCATCGGGTTCGGCCAGACCATAGCGGTGACGGCTTTGCAACTTGCCTGTGCGAGTGCCGCGGCGGTCAACGGCGGGTATTACTATCAGCCCCGTCTGGTCAAAAACATCTCTTCGGACGACGGAAAAATTCGGGAAGAGATTCCCGTGACGCTGAAAAACAGAACGATCAGCGAAGAGGCGTCCCGCCTGCTTGCGGGGCTGTTGGAAAACGTAGTGGAAAACGGGAGCGGGAATAAGGCGTTCATCGAAGGATATAAAGTCGGAGGCAAGACGGGCACGGCGCAGAAGTATGAAAACGGTTCGATTGCGTCGGGCAAATATGTTTCCTCCTTTCTCGGTTTTTTCCCGGCGGACGACCCGCGCTATCTCGCGTTGGTGATCGTGGATGAACCGCAGGGCGCCTATTACGGCAGCGTGGTCGCGGCGCCCGCCGCGAGACAAATTTTTGAAGGCATCATTGAAGTGCGGGGGATAGACCCGTTTCAATAAAGGAGCGACAATTTTGTTACTGTCAAAATTATTGGAAGAGATCGGATACGAAAGAATCGTCGGAGATATAGCGGGGGTCGAGATCGAAGGGATCGGCGCGGACAGCAGGCACGTGATGAAGGGGGATCTCTTTATCTGTTTTCGCGGCGGAGAAAATGACGGGCACGCGTTTGCCGCGGAAGCGGTGTCGTGCGGCGCGGCGGCGCTCGTTGTCGAAAGGGTACTGGACCTTCCCGCCGTACAGATCGTCGTTCCCGACGGGCGCAAGGCCATGACGGAGATCGCCGCCGCATTTTACGGGCACCCCGAAAGGAGACTGAAAATTGTCGGGATCACGGGAACGAACGGCAAAACGACGACCGCGCACATGCTCGCGGCGATTCTCAAAGAGGGCGGCATTTCCTGCGGCAATATCGGAACGCTGGGCATTTTTTACGCGAATAAAGAAATTTCTCCCGAACTGACTACGCCGGATCCCATTTTTTTATATAAAATTTTTGCGGATATGGTTGCTTCGGGCGTGGAAACGGTGGTCATGGAAGTTTCCGCCCACGCGCTCTTTTACGGGAAAGTAGACGGGATCGAGTTTTCCTATTGTATTTTTACCAATCTGACGGAAGATCATCTGGATTTTTTCAAGACGATGGACTCGTATGCGGCGGCAAAAGAGAAACTTTTTTTACCCGGGCGGTGCGACTGTGCGATCCTCAATTTCGATGACGAAATGGGGCGGCGGCTCGCAGGCGTCGCTGTGCAAAGTTACAGTTACGCGCTGGAAAATCCTGCGGACGTATTCGCGGTGGATATCGCCGAAAATTTTGACGGATGCCGGTACGTGATCAATCTTTTTGACGATCTGTACGAGATCCGTCTGAATATGACTGGTTTGCACAATGTTTACAATTCTATGGCCGCGGCCGTCTGTGCGGCGAAGATGGGGATCCCCGTTTCCGTCATTGCGGAGGGGCTGGCTTCGCTGGAAAAGGTGAGCGGGCGTCTGGAACGTGTGGGCGAGATGAACGGCGCGGATATATTTGTCGATTTTGCGCATACTCCCGACGGGTTGGAAAAATCGCTCCGCGCCCTGAAACCGCACTGCGCGGGCAGGCTGATCTGCCTTTTCGGGTGCGGAGGGAACAGGGATGCGCTCAAACGCCCGATCATGGGGGAGGTTTCCGCGCAGTATTCCGATTTTACCGTGCTCACCTCAGACAATCCCCGCTACGAAGACCCCTTCGATATCATACTCGAGATCGAAAGGGGGGTCCGGAAACATACGGACGAATATATTCTCGTCGTGGACAGGGAGAGCGCCATAGAGTACGCCATGGATAAACTCCGTCCGGGAGACGTGCTGCTCGTTGCCGGCAAGGGCGGGGAAAATTATCAGGAGATCATGGGGGTGCGGCACATTTACAGCGATTTTTCGACGATCCGCAATATCCTGAAATACAAAGCATCGGAGAAAAGCGGAAAAAATGAGAACTGAGATCGTAATTTTTCTGGTATCGGCAGCGGTGTCGGCGATTTTGTGCGCGGCGCTCATCCCGATCCTGAAAAGGCTGAAAGCGGGGCAGTATATCCTCGGTTATGTGGAAGAGCATAAAAGCAAAAGCGGAACTCCCACCATGGGAGGGCTGGCGTTCGTCGTCGCCGCGGTCATTGTCGCCGCGGCTTTCGGGTTGTTTGCGGACAAGCGTGTCGCGGTGGCGGCGGCATTGGGCGGCGCGTATACGGCGGTCGGGTTTCTGGACGATTTCATCAAATTCCGTTTCCGCCGCAATCTCGGGCTGAGGGCATATCAGAAGATCGTTTTCCAGTTGGCGATCGCTCTTTTGGCGGGCGTTTTTTGTTTTCTCAACGGTTTGACGGTGTTGCACGTTCCTTTTACGGATATTTCCGTAGATATCGGCGGCTGGGTGATCCCTTTGGCAGTTTTCGTTCTCGTCGCAACGGTGAACAGCGTAAATCTGACGGACGGGCTGGACGGGCTTGCCGCTTCCGTAAGTTTCTGGTATTTCGCCTCGTTTGCGCTGCTTCTCTTTTTATCCGTCGGCAGGACAAGTCTCATGCGCCTGTGTCTTATCCTTTGCGGCGTGCTTGCGGGGTATCTTATCTTCAACACCAATAAAGCCTCCGTGTTCATGGGGGATACGGGTTCGCTCGGCCTCGGCGGGTTTGCCGCGGCGGTCGGACTTCTGAGCGGGAATGCACTGTATATCCTCGTCGTGGGAATAATGTTTGTTCTGTCGAGCATATCCGTCATTCTTCAGGTAATATACTATAAAAGGACGAAAAAGCGCATCTTTCTGATGGCGCCTCTGCATCATCATTTTCAGGAAAAGGGATATTCGGAGGCAAAAATTGCCTACGTCTATTCGCTGATCACCGCGGCGGCAGGGCTCCTTTGTGCCTGCTTCGTTCAATAAATGTTCGGAGAATAAGATATGTATTTCAAAAATCAAATATTTCTTGTTGCGGGCATGTCGAAAAGCGGTGCCGCCGCCTGCGACTTTCTTCTGCGGCGGGGTGCGGTCGTCTATATGTACGACGACGTTGCGGACGGCGCCGTGAAAAGCACCATGCGCGAACTGGAGATCCGCGGAGCGAATCCCGTGCCGCAGGGCGGATTGACCGCGGCGATCGACGACTGCGACATTTTGGTTTTAAGTCCGGGCATTCCCATCGATCACGAGATCCCCGTGGCGTTCCGCAAAAAGGGCAAAAGGATTATCGGGGAATCGGAACTCGGTTGCATGTTTCTGCGCGCGGCGCTGGTCGCGGTCACGGGCACGAACGGCAAGACGACCACGGTCACGATGATCGACGAGGTTTTGCGTGCGGCGGGGGAAAAGAGTTGCGCCTGCGGCAATATCGGGGTGCCCTTGTCGGCCAAAACGGACGAACTCGGTTACGATGACGTCGCCGTCATGGAGGTCTCCAGTTTTCAGTTGGAAACGCTTTCGAGTATCCGTCCGCACGTGGCGGTGATCACCAATATCGCGGAGGATCACCTCAACCGCCATTACAACATGGAAAACTACATATTCTTAAAATCCAAATTGCTGCGCAACATGCGCGAAAGCGAATATGCGGTACTCAATTACGACGACCCCGTCGTGCGGGGATTTGCGAAGGATGTCCGCTGTCCCGTCCGCTGGTTTTCGGTCAAAGAAAGGGCGGAGGGCGCTTACCTCTACGAGGGCGGGCTGTACTATGAAAACGAAAAGATCATGGACGCATCCGCGCTTTCCCTGAAAGGGGAACACAACGTAAAAAACGCGCTCGCCTGTATTTGTGCATGCAAACTGCTCGGCGTGGAGAGCAAAACGATCGCGGACGCCCTTTCGAAAATGCGCGGCGTGCGGCACAGGATCGAGTTCGTTGCGGAGGTGGACGGCGTGACGTACATAGACGATTCGAAGGGGACGAATGTGGACGCCACGATCACCGCCGTGAACAGCATGCAGGCGGATACCGTTCTTCTTCTCGGCGGCAAAGACAAGGGATATGATTACGACAAACTTTTTTCCGCTCTGAAAAACAGCCGCGCCGTGCACGCCGTGCTCTACGGCGAGAACAGGTTCAAGTTGCTCAACGGCGCAGTCAGGAACAATTATTCGGAGGTCACGCTGTGCGCCGATTTTACACTCGCGGTAAAAATCGCCGCGATGACGGCGCGCGCCGGCCAGTGCGTGCTTTTAAGTCCCGCGAGCAGCAGTTTCGACAGTTTTTCCGGGTATGAGGAGCGCGGCGAACGGTTTGCGCAGATCGTCGCTGATCTGAGGGGGAATGCGGATGCAGGCGTCGGCGAAGAGAATTGCTGCGAGTGAAAAGACTTCTTCGGTAAAGCGGCTGTTCAGCGGAGAGATCGCCATTCCCTGTCTCGTTGTTTTGCTTGCGGCCTTCGGCGTTCTGATGGTCTACTCTGCTAGCAGTTATACCGCGGAAAAGACGTACGGCGATGCGTTTTTCTTTATGAAAAAGCAACTCGTCGGGTTTATCCTCGGCATCGTCGCGATGGCCGGTGCGTGCTTTTTTCCGTACCGCAAACTGGCAAAATTCAAATGGGTCGCTCTCGGCGTTTCGCTCGTTTTGCTCGCAGCCGTGTTTATACCGGGGTTGGGTATCGAAAATTACGGCGCAACGCGGTGGATCGGGATCGGCCCGATCACCATTCAGCCTTCCGAAATCGCAAAATACGGCTTTGTCATTTTTGCGGCTTCGTACGCGAGCGAAAAACCGGAACGCATGAAAAAATTTGTCGGCATGCTGCCCGTGCTCGGCGCGGGCGCGGGGATCTGTCTGCTCGTCATTTTAGAGCCGAACATGTCGATCACGATGTGCATAGGCCTGCTGATGGTGGCCATGCTCTTTTTAAGCGGAGTAAAGATCCGGCATTTTCTCGTGATCCTGATCCCCGTTCTTCTCGCCGTTCCCGTGCTCATCGTCATGGAACCGTATCGTCTGAAAAGACTGTATGCATTTATCGATCCTTGGCAGTCGCCGCAGGGGGAGGGGTATCAACTCATACAATCTCTTTACGCTCTCGGTAACGGCGGCTGGTTTGGGGTAGGGCTGTTCAATTCGAGGCAGAAATACAGGTTCCTTCCCTTTGCGGAATCGGATTTTATTCTTTCGGTCATCGGGGAAGAGTTCGGGTTTGTCGGCATTCTTCTTCTGTTTGCCGCGGCGGGCGCGCTGATCTATTTCGGGATCCGTACGGCGGCGCGCAGCCGCGACCTGTTCGGATTTCTGCTCGCGTCGGGGATCACGATGGTCTATGCGATCCAGACGGTGATCAACGCGCTCGTTGTCAGCGGATCCATCCCGCCTACGGGCCTGCCCCTTCCGCTGATCAGTTCGGGAAATACGTCCTTGATTTTTACGATGGCGGCGATGGGGGTACTGTACAACATTTCCCGCGAGGGGAAACGAGCCGGACCGAAAACGGCCAAAGCGTTCAGACGAGTCAAAAACAATACGGAAAACTGAATCGGAAACCGTAAGGAGCGCCCGCAACACGGGCGCTCCTGCCACGTCTTTTAGCGCGGTGTCCATTTCACTTTTTGCATGGCGGCGCCATATTATGAAGTGAGAGGCAAATTCTTCGGGCGAAGAGTTTGCCTACCGCTGTTTTGCGTTGTTTCAGCAAGGAGTAGATTATGGATAAATTTATAATAGAAGGAGGCAGGCCGCTTTACGGTGAAGTGGAGATACAAGCCGCCAAAAATGCCGTGTTGCCGCTGCTCGCCGCATCTATTTTAACCGATGAACGAGTGATGATACATAAATGCCCGAGGATCAGCGACGTACTCAACATGATTCAGATTCTCAACGAACTCGGTTGCAAAACGCATTTCGATCAAGACACGCTTGTCATCGACAGTGCGGATGCGGCCAGCCATGAGATCCCGTCGGCGCTTGCCAAGGAACTGCGCTCGTCCGTGTTTATGCTCGGTTCCGTGATTTCCCGTTTCGGAAGGGCGCGCATCGCCTATCCGGGCGGATGCGATATCGGGCTACGGCCCATCGACCTGCATCTGAAAGGCCTCAAAAGCCTGAACGTAAAGATCTCGGAAGAGGGCGGGTACATCAACTGCAGTTGCGACAGGCTGACCGGCGCGGACGTACTGCTGGATTGTCCCAGCGTCGGCGCGACGGAAAACATCATCCTCGCGTCCGTCAAAGCCAAAGGCTTTACCGTGATCCGCAATGCCGCCAAAGAACCGGAGATCGCGGATCTTCAGAATTTTCTCAACAAAATGGGGGCAAAAATTGCGGGCGGGGGTACGTCTACGGTCGTGATCCGCGGGGTAGAAAAACTCGGCGGGGTCGAGTATACGCCCATGCCGGACAGGATCGAGGCGGGGACTTTTCTCATCGCTTCGGCAATGTGCGGCGGGGAGATCACAGTCAAAAACGCCGATGCGAACAATATTGTCTCGCTCATACATAAACTGCGTGAAATCAGTTGCAAAATCACTGTGAAAAATGATAAAATATACATAGCGAGTAAGGAAAGGCGTTCCCCCAAACTTGTGGAGACGATGCCGTATCCGGGATTTCCCACCGATCTGCAGGCGCCGATGACGGCGCTGGCAAGTATTTCGGAAGGATCGACGCTCATCGTGGAAAATCTGTTCGAGACGCGCTTCAAACATGTGCCCGAACTGATCCGCATGGGGGCGGACATTACCGTCCGCGGGCGCACGGCTTTTGTGCGCGGCGTCAAACGGTTGCACGGGGCGGACGTCGTTGCGGGGGATCTTCGCGGCGGCGCGGCACTCACGCTTGCGGCCGTTTCGGCGGATGGGTTATCCACGGTAACAGATCTTTCCCATATCGACAGGGGGTATTCGGATTTCGAATACAAGTTATCCGGGTTGGGCGCGAAGATACGCCGCGTGCGTATCTGAAGCCGGCGAATTACAAAAGAGGAGTGGCAATGCGCAGCAAAAAATTTGTCATAGGCTATGCGGTCGCGATATTTCTGATCGTATTTCTCATTACCTTCAATTCCGTTTGTTCCATAACGCAGTTCGACGTGCGATACGACGTCGGGAGCGAAAAGGCGGAAACGCTTTCGAAAAATGTGCAGAACAGGCTGGACGGTTATTTAAGAAAAAGTTTTCTCTTCTTTTCCGAACAGGACGTCTATTCCGCCGTGGAGAAAGAGGGCGGCGGATATCTCGAAGTGGTATCCGTGCAAAAGCGTTTTCCCAACAAGATCACCGTACAGATCAAAGAGGTCTATGAGGAATATGCTTTCAAAACGCAGGAAGGCTACGTCGTCCTGGATGCGGAAGGGAACTTTATCGCACTCAAGGAAGACGCGGGCAACAACGTGAACGGCAGCAATGTAGAGATCGTCGGTCTCAATATCGCCGTGGATGAGCAAACGGGGGAGATCGTCGCAGACGATCCTTCCGTCTTTTCCCTGATATTGCAGTTGTGTACCGCGGCAAACGGAAAACTCGGCGGCATACGCGACAATATCGCCCGCATCGAATATCTGCCTGATGAGAATACTGGTTTCAACCATCTTGTCTTTACCATGCGCGAGGGGATGAAGATCCTCATCATGAATGTCGCGGACGAAAACGGGATGCCGGAAGCATGTTTTTCCGCTGCGCTCGATAAATATCTCGCTTTGGGCGACGCAGACCGTCTGCACGGGTACATCATGCCCGTCCTGAGCGAAGGGAATATTCAAGCAGATTACAATCCCGGAGAATCGCCCCTGTAAAAAAGGTAAAAATTACCATTGCAATCCCCGAAAGAAATCTTTCGGGGAGCGTTTTTTTATTGACATAGAAAAATTTTTATTATATAATAGTGATTGTATAAATCACCTTATACGGAAGATGAGATGGGAGAGGAAAAATGAACCGCAAAAGCGTAGCCGTGCTCGACGTGGAATCGTCGGACGTCACCGCCCTGATCGGTGAGCGCGGGGTAAACAATACCTTCGTTTTCAAGGGAAGACAGACGGAAAATTACGACGGGTTTGCCGATGCGGAATTTTTCAGTCCGGAAGGCCTGCGCCGCGCGGTTTTCAATGCGCTCGAACACGTCGAAAGCAGTTGCGGGGACAAGATCTCTGAAATTTACGTCGGCGTTCCCGGCGAATTCATCAAAGTCGTCACCAAAAGGAACCTGATCAGTTTTCAGCGCAAGCGGAAGGTGAATTCTTACGACATACGCGCTCTTTACGAAAACGGTTTCACGGCTCCGGAGGACGGGTATTCGCTCATCCGCCGTTCGGCGATCTTCTATTCTCTGTCGGACAAGCGCCGTACGATCGATCCCGTCGGCATGATCAGCGATTCGCTGGAGGGGTATCTCAGTTATTTTCTCGCCTCTGACCGCTTTACGGAGATCCTGACGAATATCCTGACCGAATACGGCATTCGCAAGATTAATTTTCTGCCGACGTCTTTGGCGGAATCGCTCTATCTGATCCCTTCGGAAGTGCGCGACGAGTACGCGCTTCTTCTGGATATCGGCTATATGTCCATGACGTTCAGCGTCGTGTGCGGCAACGGCATCGCATATCAGAGTGCGTGTTCCGTCGGGGGAGGGCATATCCCTGCGTGCATGATACAGGATATCGATATTCCTTTCCACGTGGCGGAAGCGATCCTCAAAAAGGTGAATCTTTCCAGTATAGACGGAGCGGATTCGCGCATCGAGTATCTCGACAAGACGGAAACTTATACCGTTTCTCTCTCCGAAGTGAAAGAGAAGGTGAAAGAGGGGCTCGATCTTATCTGCGAGGTCATCAATAAATGTCTCGAACTGTGCGGAGACAGAAGCATCGATTATAAGCCCATCCTTTTGACGGGGGGCGGCATTACGCACATCAGAGGTGCGCGCGAGCATATCAGCAACAGGTTGAACAAAGTTGTCGAAATTCTCACGCCCAATCTCCCTTACTACAACAAAGCGGCGCAGAGTTCTCTTCTGAGCCTTTTGGATATGGCGCTCAGTGATAGGCGCGAAAAAAGTTTTATCTATAAAATTTTATACGGATTCGGAGGATAAAAATCCATGTTCAACAGTTTAGACAGTCTGTCGGGGGTAGCAAGAATCAAGGTGATCGGCGTCGGCGGCGCCGGATGCAATGCGGTCAACCGCATGATCGAAGCGGGCATTCAGAGCGCAAGTTACGTCGCGGTGAATACCGATAAGCAGATCCTGCTCCTCTCCAAAGCGGAAAACAAAATTCAGATCGGTTCGGCCCTTACGAAGGGGCTCGGCGCTGGCGCGGAGCCGGAAGTGGGGCGCGCGGCTGCGGAAGAGAGCAAAGAGGTGCTCACCGAAGCGGTCAAAGACACCGACCTTCTGTTCATAACGGCCGGTATGGGCGGCGGTACGGGTACGGGAGCCGCTCCCGTCATCGCCAAGATCGCGCGCGATCTCAAGATCCTTACCATCGCCGTCGTTACCGAGCCTTTCAATTTCGAAGGCAAAAAACGTATGGACAACACGGTGAAGGGGTTGGAAAATCTGAAAAAATACGTCGATACGCTGATCATCATCCCGAACGATAAAATCACCTGCGTCGTACCCAAAAACACGCCGATGGTAGAAGCACTCCGCGTCGCGGACGAGATCCTCAAACAGGGTATCCGCGGGATAGCCGATCTGATCGTCAATCCTGCGCTGATCAATCTCGACTTTGCGGACGTGCGCACGATCCTGAAAGATCAGGGGCTCGCACATATGGGCGTCGGGGTCGCGAAAGGGGAAAACAGGATCGTCGAGGCGGTGCGCCTTGCGGTCAACTGCCCTCTGCTCGAAACGACGATCGAGGGGGCAAAGGGCGTCATTCTGAATATCGTCGGCGGCAACGATCTTACGATGGACGAAGTGCAGACTGCCGCGACTTTGGTGCAGAGCGTCGTGGATTATTCCGCAAACATCATTTTCGGCGCGTGCATAGACAGCAATATCAACGACGAAGTAGAGGTGACCGTCATCGCGACGGGATTCCCGCACGTCGAAAACATGTTCAATCCTAAAGATGAGCGGAATGTGGCAAGCCGCAATTTCTTCGTGAACAGGGGGCTTCCCGAGGGCAATGCGCCCGAACAGCCCGCCGCTGCCGCGCCCGCGCCGCAGAACGTGGCGCCGTCATACGTGCGCACGCCGATCAACAATACCATGCAGGGGCAGCAGCCTCCCGTCTATCGGCAGCCGTATCAGCAACAGCAGTTCGATCAGTATCAGCAGCAGTATCGCCGTCCCGAGCAGGTTCAGCCTCAGGCTGCATACAGGGCGCCCGTTCAGGAAGAGCAGCCCCGTTATTCTCAGCAGCAGGTCCTGCAGCCTCAGTATGCGCAGCAGCAGGTAAGGCCGCAGGCACAGTATGCCCAACAGCCGATGCAGCAGGGGGTGCGGCCCGCGCAGCCGCAGCAGCAACAGCAGCAGGAAGGTGACAAAGAACTTCCCACTTTCGTGCAGCGCCTGTTCAGAAGAAAGTAAATTTCAGTACAAAGAAAAAGGAAAAGAACTTTCCGTTCTTTTCCTTTTTGACCTTGAGAAAAATCGTGATGCGAAGATATACCGGTACGGATATGTACACGTTTGATTTTAGGCAGAGAATTACTCCGCCTTAGCCAGTTCTTCGTTATAAGCAGAGAGAATCACGTTTTTCAATTCTTCGCGCGTCTCCGTGTTCAGGGGATGCGCGATATCTTTGAATTCGCCCTCATTTGTTTTGCGGCTCGGCATAGCGATGAAAGGGCCGTCCGTGCCCTCGATCACTTTGATGTCGTGAACGACGAAGCAATCGTCGATCGTGATGGAAGCCACCGCTTTCAACTTGCTGTCGTCTTTTTTAACAAATCTGATTCTGACGTCTGATATTTTCAAAATTTTACCTCCTTATGCTTAACGTAACTATCCGCATCTACATTTTACTATATAATCGTCGAATTATCAAGAGTCAAAAGCAAAAAAATTTCAAAAATTTTAATTTTTTTTGAAAATATTGACTGTTTTTGTCGAATTAAGCATATATTTATCCTATGAAAAAGACGTTTTGGCGAGACTTTGACAATATTTTTTTCATAGGAATCGGGGGGATCAGCATGAGCGGGCTCGCCGTTTATCTCAAAGAAAAGGGATTTAACGTGTCGGGCAGCGATATTGCGGAAAGCGAGCGGACGGCTTTTCTGAAGAGAAAAGGGATCCGCGTTTTCGAAGGACACCGGCGCGAAAATATACTCGGTGCACAGATCGTAGTATGCAATTCTGCAATAAAAGAAGACAATCCGGAACTTTGCGCCGCGCGCGAAGCGGGTCTGATCATAGTCGGCCGTGCGGAACTTCTCGATCTCGTTTCGCGCGACTGTGAGAATGTCGTCGCCATCGCGGGCTGTCACGGAAAGACGACGACTACGGCGATGTGCGCGCATGTTCTTGAAAACTGTGCGGAAAGCCTTACGGCGCATATCGGCGGAGAAGATGCCGAATATGGCAATATGTATATCGGCGGTAACCGTTTTTTTGTGACGGAAGCCTGCGAATATAACGGCAATTTTTTAAAACTCCGTCCGGATCTCGCCGTAGTGCTCAATACGGATGTCGATCATATGGAGTATTACAAAACGGAGAAAAATCTTCTCAACGCCTATCTTTCGTTCGCTGAAAACGCGCGCGCCTGTATCGTGTGCGCGGATGACAGGATCTCCTCTCATTGCCGTGCAGACGTTACGTTCGGCTTGTCTCCGCAAAGCGACGTATCGGCGGAAGAGATCGTGGGATCGGGCGGAAGATACTCTTTCCGTTTGCGCGTAAGCGGAGAGATATTCGACAGAATCAGGCTGAATGTCTACGGAAAGCACAATATTTTGAACGCTTTGGCTGCTGCGGCGGTGGGGGTACGGTACAGATTTCCGATTCCCATGATCAAGGGCGGGCTTGAAAATTTCAAGGGGATCAAGCGCCGTTTCGAAAAAATCGGCAAATATAACGGCGCGCTGTTCGTCGCGGACTACGCCCATCACCCCGGCGAGATCGCGGCGGCTTTGCGTACCGCGCGTGAAACGGCGAAAGGGCGCCTGTTCGTCATCTTTCAGCCGCATACCTATTCGCGGACCCGGTTGCTTTTTTCGGAATTCGTCAGGGTGCTCGAGGGGGTGGAAAATCTCGTAATATACCGCACCTATCCGGCACGGGAGTTTTTTGACGCGGCGGGAAGCGCGCTCACGCTTTCGGAAAGCCTGCCGAATTCGTTATACGTGGAATCGGTAAAAGAACTTTCTCTCTGGCTCCGCCGTTCCGTTGGGGGCGGAGATACGGTTTTGGTGCTCGGCGCGGGAGATATTTACTGCGCGGCAAAGTTGGCTCTGAAACAGTTGCGTTCCGATTTATAGAAAAATGTGATATAGATAATTTACATATGAAACGGGTCGGGAAAGACCGATCCGGCAAAAGGAGGCCCCGTAACCTACGGGGCCTCCTTTTCAAAATTCGATTTCCATGTTTTTCTTTTCGCAGGCATAGGCAAAATCGATAAACTGTTTTGCCCTTCTCGGCGATCTTCCGCCCTTTGCAAGAGCCCACCGCTCCGCAAGTAGGTCAAGTTTTTCTGCCTCCGTGCGCAGATTCCTGTCTTTTGCAAGTTGTTCGACGATGGACAGATAATCCCGTTTGTTCGTCGAGGCAAACAGAACGGTGATGCCGAACCGGTCGGAGAGGGACAACTGCTCTTCCATAGTGTCGCTCGCATGCACGCTGTTTTCCCGGTCGGAAAAATTTTCTTTCAGGATGTGCCGCCTGTTGGAAGTGGCTGCGATCATCACGTTGGCACTCTTTCCGTTCATGCTTCCTTCGAGGCTCGCCTTCAGCGAACCGACCTTTTCGTCGTGTTCTTCAAGGGACAGGTCGTCGATGAAGATCATAAATTTGAAGGGGAGTTTTGCCAGCGTTTCCTTGATCTTGTTGATTTCGGGGATCTGATCTTTGGTGATCTCCACTGCCCGCAGGCCCTGTTCGGCATATTTGTTGAGGACCGCATGGATCGTCGAGGATTTGCCCGTTCCCTTGTCTCCGTATAAGAGCATGTCCGAATAGGGGAGCGAACGGACAAAATTTTCAACATTGTCCTCGACGGCTCTCTTTTCCGTTTCGTAGTTTTTGAGATCGGAAAGGGAAATATCGGGCGTATTTTCCACCTGTTTCAGCCCGTGATCGGTCCAGATAAACGCTTTATGGCTGATAAAGATCCCGTAACCGTTTTCTTTGTAGAAAGTTTTCAGTCTTTGCAGGGTCTGCTTTCCGCTCCAATCCTTTCCGAAGAGAGGGTTGTCCTTTCCGTATGAAATCTTCGGTAAATTTTCTTGCTCTGCTCCGGAAATTTTTTCGGGATAATGTTCCGTCTGTCTCGCAAAATCCTGCAGGATGACAAGATCGCGGCGGTATGCGTCTTCGATCTCCTCTGTCAAGGAGCCGGAGACAGCGCGGCGTGCAAACAGGTTCGGGTCGAGCAATATGACGTTTTGAAGATATGCCGCGAACGAGGAGACGGCGTCCCGTTCGAGCAGCAGGCCGTATGCCTCCGCATAGCGGGAAACGTCGTTTTTTTCGACTGCGTCGCGGAATGCCGCGGCGGCGCTGTCCGAAAAAATATTTTTCAGCAGAATGAGTCCGTCAGTCTTCATGACCTTGTTTTTGCTCCTCTGTGGTTGGTTTTGTCAGACATTATACTCTCATTGCGCAAAAAAATCAAATCATTGAGGGGCTCCGGCGGAAAAAGGGAGCGATTCGCAAATCGCATGGAACTCATGACAAAAATTTATGAATAAAATTGCTTATTCCGCTTGACTGTCGGGCGGCCTCGTACTATAATAATTCCGATAAACGCGAAGAGCGGAACGGAAACTAAAATTTTTTCGGAGGAAGAAAAAATGTCGAAAATATATTATCAGTCCGATTGCGACATCAACGTACTGAAAGGGAAAACGGTAGCCATCATCGGCTACGGCAGCCAGGGGCATGCGCATGCGCTCAACCTGCACGAGAGCGGCGTCAAAGTCATCGTCGGCCTTTATAAAGGCAGCAAGTCCTGGGCAAAAGCGGAAAAGGCCGGCCTCAAGGTCATGACGACGGAAGAAGCGGCGAAAGCGGCGGATATCATCATGATCCTCACGCCCGACGAAAAGCAGGCAAAACTTTATAAAGAGAGCATCGAACCCAACCTGACGGAAGGCAAAGCGCTCGCTTTTGCGCACGGGTTCAATATCCACTTCAAACAGATCACGCCTCCCGCAAACGTCGACGTTTTCATGATCGCGCCGAAGGCTCCGGGGCACACCGTCCGCAGCGAGTACGTTGCCGGCAAGGGAACGCCCTGCCTTGTTGCGATCCATCAGGACGCCACGGGCAAAGCGCTGGATATCGCTCTGGCTTATGCGGCGGGGATCGGCGGCGCACGTGCCGGCGTTCTGGAAACGACTTTCAAGATCGAGACGGAGACGGATCTGTTCGGCGAACAGGCTGTTCTCTGCGGCGGCGTGACCGCGCTGATGAAAGCGGGCTTCGAAACGCTGGTCGAGGCGGGTTATGATCCCAGAAACGCATATTTTGAATGCATTCACGAGATGAAACTGATCGTCGACCTGATTTATAAAGGCGGTTTCTCTCTCATGCGTTATTCCATTTCGGATACGGCGGAATTCGGCGATTACGAAACGGGCAAACGCATCATCACCGACGAGACCAAAAAAGAGATGAAGAAAATTCTCGAAGAGATCCAGGACGGCACTTTTGCCAGCAAATGGATCGCGGAAAACAACAACGGAAGGGCGCATTTCAATGCCAAGAGGGCGTTGGAGGCTTCCCATCAGTTGGAAGAAGTCGGCAAAGAACTCCGCAAAATGTATTCCTGGAGCAACGAAAAGGAAGATATGTAAATATTTCCTCCAAACACAAAACCTGCGCGAAAAAGCGCAGGTTTTTTTAGTGCAACCGCCCGTATAGAGTTGATAAAAAATGCTCTTAATGGTATAATAGATACGTTATATTATATAAATGCGTGCGGCCGCGATCGGGCGGACGGAACACGGCAAATAAGAGAGGAGATTCCGTAAGAATCGGAAGGGAGAACGGTTTGAATAATCTGGGAAGAGGCAGTGAAGACAACAAAAAAAAGAAAGAGCGCATTCTGACGCGGGAAACGGTCGGCTTCGTGCTCGTTCTGTTTGCGGCGATCGCGCTGGTGATCCTGATCACGCGGAGCCTCATTTTCGGTTCCGTGGGGTTTGCGATCAGTTCTTTCCTTTTGGGCGTTTTCGGTTATTGCGCGTATGCCGTACTGGCGGCGCTCATCTATACGGGCGTAGTTTTGATCACCGGTAAAAGGATCACGGCTTCGGGAAAGACGGTGCTTTATTGCACGTTGCTTTTCGTGTTTTTGGTATGCCTTGTTCATACCATCACGGCGGAGGTGTCCGATATCGCTTACGGCAGTTACGGGCAGTATCTCGGCGATTGTTATCGAGCGGGTGAAGCGAACGGAACGGGCGGCGGCGTTATTTTCGGGCTCGTCGTCTATCCGGTGGTCAAACTGACGACCTCCGTCGGCGGCTATATCATCTTTTCCCTTCTGATGGTGGGGACCGCATACCTTTTGTATGCTTCCCGCTCCGCTTTTCAGTCTGCGAAAAAGCGCAGAGAGCAGACGAGAGAGAAGATGATCGACGATGCTTCTGCCGATACCGCGGGGATGTATAACCTCAATTATGCAGAACCGCAGGCACAATACCAGCCGCAATATCAGTCTCAGCCCGAACTTCACGTCTATCCCTCGGAAACGGATACGGAACGCGCTGCGCGCGAGATCTCCATGCGTACGGAAAGCGCGGAGGAGAGATCCCGCCGCCTCTTTTCCGTGAGCGACGAATTTGAACTCAAAAGCAAACGCGAACTGCGCCAGGACCGCCGCGCGGCGGAAACGGCAAAGCGCGCCGAAGAACCTGCGCGCCCTCTGAGCCCTTATGCGCAGAGCAGGAGCATTTTGTATCCCGACCGTTCGGGAGAAAACTATACGAATAATCTGATTTTCGATTCGGATTCTTATTTTAACAGAACGGACCGCGGTGCGATCTCGCGCCAGCAGTATTCCGATAATTTTCGGCCTGCTTCCATATTTGAGGGGCACGAGCGCACGAACCGTACAGAGGCGGAAAAGCGTATTGCAGAAGAAAAAGCGGAAAGATCTTCGGAAAGTTCCGTAAATCCGGGTATGAGCCAGACGCCTTCGGCCGCGTCTTCTTCGTCGGCATCGCAGCAGGTTCCTCCGAAGGAAACGGGTTATACGCAGTTTTATTCGGACGAAACGGACGGCAACGTGACTTACGTGAATAAACCGAAAAAGATCGTGACGGATACGACGCGCGCGACTGAAAATACGCAGGACACCGCCGTTCAGGAGACGAAAGATTTTTATCGGAATGACGTGCATACGGAATATTCCGACGCGCGCAAAGAATTTTCTTCGGCACCCGATCTTTCTTCCGGACCCTCTCCCGCTCAACCGGACAGGGGACGCATGTCCGTACCCGAGCCGCCCAAGACGACCGGCTTGAGCGAGGGCAGGCAGGATGACGTCTTACCGACGGATGTTGCCCGTACGAGCGAGATCAAGGAAGAGCCTTCTGCGGCCGATCTTCGTTCGCGCGGTCAGGTTTTGCGCGGAGAAGAGACCTCTCAAAGAAGGCAAACGGAAGAAAATATTCAAAAAGAGTCAACGGACGGCTGCATCACGACCGGCCGCGGCAGGGAAGAAACGTCTTCCCGCGGCGAAAGAGAACAATCGGGAGGCCTTCGCCCTGCGGACGGGATCGATTCCGCAGTCAATCTGTTCGACGAAGATGAAGACGAAGAAGAGCCGCAGGTTTCTTCCGTGCCCGAAAGAATGGAGCGCACCCGTCCCGTTGCCGAGCCGGAAAACCTTGCTTTATCGAGGAGAAATGCGCCTGCCCCGCAGCAAAACAAGGCGGAAGCGGAGACTCCCAAAACGCGGCACGTTTACGCCCGTTACAATCCGCCGCCCATCTCCCTGTTGAGAGATTATCAGAATCCGGAAGAGGCTGACGTTGCCGAAATCGAACATAACAAAGAGACGATCGTAGATACGCTGTATCAGTTAAAGATCCCTTCGGAAGTGTTGTCGGTGACGCAAGGGCCTACGGTCACCCGTTATGACATCGATATCCCGGGGAATATACCGACCACGCGCGTCTTGAGTTGCGATAAAGAGATCGCCATGCGCCTGCATGCAAAGGACGGCGTCAATATTCAGACAAACTACGAAAACGGCTCGATCAGCATCGAGGTGCCCAACAGGCAGCGCGCTGTAGTGGGGCTGAAAGAAATGATCCTGAGCGATCAGTTTACGCGCGCGAAAGAGGGAGCGCTCATGTTCGGCCTGGGCAAGGATATCGAGGGAAAGGCGATCTGCGGAGATATCGCAAAGATGAAACACATTCTCGTCGCCGGTTCCACGGGTGCGGGCAAGAGCGTCTGTCTGAACGCTTTGATCATAAGCCTTCTGTATAAATACAGCCCCGAGCAACTCAGGATCATCCTCGTCGACCCCAAACAGGTGGAGTTCAACATATATGAAAAACTGCCGCACCTGATGGTCAACGAGATCATCAACGAACCCGCGAAAGTCGTAAACGTGCTCAACTGGCTGATCACGGAAATGGAGCGCCGCTACGCGCTCTTTAAGGAAAAGACGCGCACGCAGACGCTGGTTCGCGAGATCGACGAGTACAACGCACACCTGCTTCCCGACGAAGAACGGCTGCCGAAGATCGTACTGATCATCGACGAGTTGGCGGATCTGATGCTCGTTGCAAAGAAAGATCTTGAAGACAGGATCCAGCGGCTTACGCAAAAGTCCCGCGCTGCGGGTATCCATCTCGTGCTCGCCACGCAGAGGCCGTCCGTCAACGTCATTACGGGCGTTATCAAATCCAACCTTCCTACGCGTATCGCCTTCAAGGTCACGCAGGAGGTGGACTCGCGCACCATTCTCGACGAATCGGGGGCGGAAAAACTTCTCGGCCACGGCGATATGCTGTATAAGACGGATACGATGACTTTCCCCGCTCGCGAGCAGGGCGCGTTTTTGGCGTCCGAAGAAGTGCAGGACGTGGTCGATTACGTCAAGGAGCATAACGAAGCGTATTTCGACGAGAGCGTTTCCGACTATATCAACAACGAAAGGAGCGGCGGAGGCACCGAAGGCGGCGGTGACGGCGACGACAGCGTAGAAGCCGTCTATATCGATGCGCTCAGGCATGTCGTGTCCATCGGACAGGCGTCCATTTCCATGATCCAGCGCCGTTGTTCGGTAGGGTACCCGAAAGCGGGCAAGATCATTGAGTGGATGGAAAATATGGGCTATATTTCCGCATTTGACGGTGCCAAGGCGCGCAAAGTGCTCATGACGCAGGAAGAGTTTGACAGCAAGTACGGAGATTACGGCGAATGAGCGTTTTAGACGGAAAAAAATTCGGACTGATCTCCTTGGGCTGCGATAAAAACAGGGTGGATGCGGAGCGTCTTTTGGGTTGCATCCGCGGCAGGGGATACCCGATCACGGACGATATCAAAGAGGCGAATGTTCTCATCGTGAACACCTGCGCCTTTTTGAACGATGCGCGCAAAGAAGCGATCGACACCGTGCTCGAATGCGATGCCTGTCGGGGCGGAAACCTTGAAAAACTTGTGGTCAGCGGCTGCCTTCCGCAGAAATACATCGGAGAACTCTTTCCCTCTTTGACGGAAGCGGACGTGTTTTTGGGTACCGGGGATGCGGACGTGCTGCTCGAGGCGGTCGAGCGTTCCTATGCCGAAGGCCGCGTCAATTTTGTCGGAAAGGGCAAAGAAAAGATGGAGCCGCGCGTCGTAACGACGCCCCTGCATTATGCGTATCTCAAAATCGCGGACGGGTGCAACAATTTTTGCACGTATTGCCTGATCCCGAAGATCCGCGGAAAGTACCGTTCTTATCCTTTCGGGGATCTTCTGCAAGAGGCGGAAAGCCTCGGAGACGTCGAGCTCATCCTCGTTGCGCAGGATACGACGCGGTACGGCATCGATTTGTACGGCAAAAAGCGGTTTGCAGAGTTGATCCGCGCTCTTTCTTCTCTGGAAAACGTGCAGAGCATACGCCTGTTATACTGCTATCCCGAGGCGATCGACGACGAACTGATTGCAGAGATTAAAAACAATCGGAAAGTCGCAAAATACATAGACATCCCTCTCCAGCACAGCGAGGACAGGATCCTGAAACTGATGAACCGCAGGGGATCGCGCGCAGAGTATCTGCATCTGATCGAAAAACTGCGCGGCGCGGTGCCCGGCATCGCGATCCGATCCACGTTTATTGCGGGATTTCCCACGGAGACGGAAGAGGAAGTTGCCGCCCTCGGCGAATTTTTGCGCGAAGCAAAGTTGACGAATTGCGGATTTTTTGCCTATTCACGAGAGCCGGAGACGGCTGCCTATCGTTTGAAAGGGCAGATCCCCGAACGCGTCAAACAGCGCCGCGTGCGAGAACTGTATCGCGTGCAGGAAGAAATTTCCGCATCCTATCTGCAAGGCTGGGTCGGAAAAAAGATCGAGGTCGTCTGTGACGGCATCGATTACGAACGCGGACTATTTGTCGGGCGTGCGTATTTCAGCGCCCCCGAGATCGACGGAAAAGTATATTTCAATGCGCCTGAGGCATGTCAGGGAGAGCGGTATACCGTGCTGGTTACCGGTTCGGACAGTTACGACCTTTTTGCGCGTACGGAGGACTTCGAATGAATTTACCCAACAGGATCACGCTGGCAAGGATATTTATGATACCCGTCTTTGCCGTGGTATTTTTTCTTACGGTCATTCCCTATAATTATTTTATTGCCTGCATTATTTTTATTGCGGCTTCCTGCACCGATTTTATCGACGGGCATATCGCGCGCAAAAGGAATCTTGTGACCAATCTCGGAAAGTTTCTCGATCCGATCGCGGATAAAGTGCTCGTCTCCACGGCGCTGATCCTTTTGCTCGTCAAACAGGAAGTACTTACGGTAGCGTGGCAGGGAGAATGGGTCACGATCGCCTGCGGCGTCTGCGTTGCGGTCATCCTGGCCCGTGAACTCATCGTAAGCGGGTTCCGCATGGTCGCCGCTTCTACCGGGCTCGTTTTGGCTGCGGATAAAGTCGGCAAAGTCAAAACGACTTTTCAGGATATTTCCATCGCGATGCTGCTTGCGGGAGCCGATTTTTTCGGCCTTGCAAAAGTAAGCGAAGTTTTCTGCGCGATCGGGCTCGTCGCTTTGGCGATCGCGACCGTTCTGACCATCTGGTCCGGAATTTCGTATATTGTTAAAAATCGGGCGGTGTTTTCCGAATCCAAATGAAAAACGCCTGTATCGTCATCAGGGACAACCGAAACTATTTCAGCGGGACGGAATTTGAAAAAATCGTCGCCGCACTTCTCGACGGCGGGTATGCGTCGGAAAAGATCTATCTGCTTTCGGCGGAAGAAGAACAGGAGTTTGCCCAGACCTTTCTCGAATGCAAGAATTTTTTCGAAAACGTCTTTATCGTCTCCCCGTCATCCGCTCTGCCCGAGATCCGCGCAAAAGTGTGCGAACTGCTGAAAGTTGAAAAAACGGATACCGACGTAGTTCATGTCGGGCAGAAGAGTTTCTTCTTTTTCAAAAGCGGCAGGGCGGGGGAAGATATCGCGCGGGAGGAAACGGTCCCTTATCTCGATGCAAAATACGGCGTGCGCCACGGCAAGGTCGTCCTGCGCGCGTTCGGCGTTCCCGAACAGACGCAGAAAAAATTGCGGGAGAATACCGTCGCGGCGGGAAAGGGCGCTTTTGTCTGCACGGTGTCTGAAAACGACGGCGATTTCCGCTTTGAAATTCTCTATGACGACAAAACCTCAAAAATGCTCGTTGACGAGGCGACCAGAAAGGCGGCCGAAAGTCTGCAGGAATACCTGTACGCCGTAGAAGATATCCCCCTGAATGTTTTGGTCGTGGAACTTCTGAAACTGAGGGGGCTGAAACTGAGCATGGCCGAGTCCTTTACGGGCGGTGGCGTTGCGCAGAAGATCGTCGAAGTCTCCGGCGCGAGCGCCGTGCTTTTTGAAAGCGTAGTCGCCTATGACAACGGCTCAAAGAGAAAAAGACTGGGGGTATCCCGCCAGACGCTCGATACGCAGGGCGCCGTTTCGGACGAGACGGCCTACGAGATGGCGACAGGGTTGCTGTCTACGGGCGATTGCAGCGTCGCGCTGGCGACTACGGGCATCGCGGGGCCGAATTCCGACGGGTCGAGAAAGCCGGTAGGGCTGTGCTATATCGCCGTCGGAACGCAGGAATCGGTATACGTTTATAAATACATTCTGAAAGGCGATCGGCAGGCAATCACGCGGCGTGCGATCAATCAGGCGCTGTTTTTATTGTATAAACAGATCAAATGACGCGATCATTGCGATAAAAAGATAATCAAATAAACGAGGTAACGAATGGATAACGACAAACTGAAAGCGCTTGACCAGGTTCTTGCGCAGATCGAAAAGCACTACGGTAAGGGTGCCATCATGAAACTCGGCGACGAGGCAGGGCGTGTGGACATAGAAGTGATCCCGACGGGCTGTCTCTCTCTTGACATCGCTTTGGGCATCGGCGGACTGCCGCGCGGCAGGATCATCGAGATCTACGGGCCAGAATCTTCCGGTAAAACGACGGTCGCCCTCCATGTCATCGCAGAGATCCAAAAAACGGGCGGCATTGCGGCGTTCATCGACGCCGAACACGCGCTCGATCCGGTCTATGCAAAAAAGTTGGGCGTAGATCTGGACAACCTCTACGTTTCTCAGCCGGATACGGGGGAGCAGGCTTTGGATATCGCCGACGCTCTCGTGCGCAGCGGTGCCGTAGACCTGATCGTGGTCGACTCCGTCGCCGCTCTCACGCCGAAAGCGGAGATCGAAGGGGACATGGGAGATCCGCACGTCGGGTTGCAGGCGCGCCTCATGTCGCAGGCCTTGCGTAAACTTACCGGTATCATCAATAAATCGAAAACGTGCGTCATTTTTATCAATCAACTGCGCGAAAAGGTCGGCATCATGTTCGGAAATCCCGAAACCACGCCGGGCGGAAAGGCTTTGAAATTTTACGCGAGCGTGCGCATCGACGTCCGCAAGGCGGATGCTCTCAAAGACAGCGAGGGCATCATGGGCAATAAGACGCGCGCGAAGATCGTTAAAAACAAACTTGCGCCCCCGTTCAAAACTGCGGAGTTCGATATCCTTTACGGAGAAGGAATTTCCCAGGAGGGGTGCATCATCGATCTCGGCGTTGCCTGCGGCGTGATCGCCAAAAGCGGCGCATGGTTCGCATACGAGGGGGAAAAGGTCGCGCAGGGCAGAGAAAAAATGCGCGAGTGGCTGAAGAACAACCCCGACAAAGAAAAAGAAATCGAGAACAAGATCCGCGCAGCGTATAAGCCCAAGACGGAAGAGAACGACGGGGAAGAGGAAGCGGACGGAGAATAAAGACGTATGAAGTACGGTTTTGTCAAAGTTGCCGCCGCAACGCCGAATATCCGCGTGGCGGACGTAAAATTCAATACAGAACGTATCCTTGAAGGGATCGGCGAGGCAGAATCGTCGGGAGTGCAACTTCTCGGTTTTCCCGAACTTTGCGTCTGCGGTTATACTTGCGGCGATTTGTTCGGGCAGGACGTATTGCTGGACGGTTGCGAAAGGGCACTCGCCGAGATCGCCGGTGCGACAAAGGGCAAAAAGATGCTCGTGTTCGTAGGCCTGCCCTTTCGGTTTGCAGGGGTGCTGTATAATTGTGCGGCCGCACTGTCGGGCGGTAAGGTCATTGCGCTGATCCCGAAATCCAATCTGCCGAATTATGCAGAGTTCTACGAAAAGCGCAATTTTACCGCATATCGCGGAGAAAACGTCCGCTTTGCATGGAACGGCGAAGAGGTCGTTTTCGGCAATAAAATCATTTTTGCGGACGAAAAGGAGAAATATTTCACGGTCGCCGCAGAGATCTGCGAAGATTTGTGGGTACCGCAGTCTCCATCCGTTTCGCATGCGCTCGCGGGAGCGAATATCATCGTCAATCTTTCCGCTTCGGACGAGACGACGGGAAAAGCGGAATACCGGCGCCTTCTGGTCCGTTCGCAGTCCGCAAAGATTGTCGCGGGTTACGTTTATGCGGATGCCGGTGAGGGCGAATCCACGACGGATATGGTCTTTTCCGGTCACGACATGATCGCGGAAAACGGAGAGATCCTCGCGGAGAGCAAACTTTTTGAAAACGGAATGATCGTTTCGGAAATTGACGTGCAGAAGATCGCGTTCGAGCGCCGCCGCATCGATACCTTCCGCGGAACAAGTGAAGCCGGATACGAAACGATCCTGATCAAAGCGGATCAAAGCGGAGATACGTTCTCGCGTGACGTTCCCGCGCTTCCGTTTGTTCCGTCCGGAGATAAGTCGATCGAGGATCGGGCGGAACTGATTCTGACCATGCAGTCGGAGGGGCTTGCGAAGCGGCTGGAGCATACAAATTCTAAAAGTGCCGTGATCGGTATTTCGGGCGGGCTGGACAGCGCGCTCGCTCTGCTGGTTGCCGTTCGTGCTTTCAGAAAGGCAGGGCGGGATCTCAAAGACATCATCGCCGTTACGATGCCCTGTTTCGGGACTTCGGAAAGGACGCTGAACAATTCTCTGCGGTTTATGGAAAAACTGGGGGTGACGGCGCGTACAATCAGAATAGCGGATTCGGTGCGCAGCCACTTCAAGGATATTTCGCACGACGAGTCAGTCCGCAATTCCGCCTATGAAAACGCGCAGGCGCGCATGCGCACGATGGTACTCATGGATATCGCCAACGACGAGGACGGTTTGGTCGTCGGCACGGGCGATCTGAGCGAACTTGCGCTCGGTTGGGCGACGTACAACGGAGACCATATGTCCATGTACGGCGTCAACGCATCCGTCCCGAAAACGCTCGTCAAATACCTGATCGGCTATGAGGCGGCCCGGCTGGGCGGCGACGTGCAGGACGTGCTTACGGATATCCTGAATACGGAGATCAGCCCGGAACTTCTCCCTCCCGTAAAGGGAAAGATCGCGCAGAAGACGGAATCGCTCGTCGGTCCGTACGAACTCAACGATTTTTACCTTTACTACGCCATCCGTTGGGGTTTTACCCCCAAAAAAGTCTGTTTTCTCGCAAAAAAAGCGTTTGCGGGGCGGTATGGCGAAGCGGAGATCAAAAAACGGCTTGCCGATTTTTACCGCAGATTCTTTTCCCAGCAGTTCAAGCGTTCCTGTCTGCCGGACGGCGTGAAGATTGGTTCTGTGACCCTTTCTCCGAGAGGGGACTGGCGCATGCCTTCCGATGCCGTGGCCGCGCTTTGGCTGAATGAACTTGAATAAAAGTTGTTTCGCCGCGGGCAGTTTTTGCCCGTGGCATTTCTTTTTTGCGCGGACATAAATTCGCGGAAATAGTATTGACTTTTATATAAAAATGCGATATAATAAAAAAGGTATGAATTAGACGGGGTAGTATGAGATTTTGATTGGCTCCGGCTGTTTATATACGTACATTTCATTTACAGGAGGCTTAACATGTTTGGTTCAGACGTTGGCTCCCTGTTTCTCGCAAGCGTGCCGATGGGCGTTTTTATCGGCGTGCTTGTCGGCGCTATAGTAGTCATCGGCGCGCTCGGCTTTTTCTTCGGCAGATTCCTTTATAAAAGGCTCTTTTCGAAGAAGGTCGGAGATGCCGAACAGCAAATCAAAATAATGCGCGAGGAAGCGGAAAACGAATGCCGCGCATTAAAAAAGGAAGCTATTTTAGAGGCTAAGGAACAGGACTTAAAACTCAGAAACGAATTTGAACGCGAATCAAGGGAAAAGAAAAACGAACTGCAGAAAGCGGAACAGCGTTTGATGCAGAAAGAGGACATCCTCGATAAAAAAGAGGACACGCTCCTTAAAAAATCCGATGCTCTTGAACAGCAGCAGAAGAATCTTGCCAAACAGGAAGGCGAGATCAAAAAGATGCAGGAAAAAGTGAATCACCAGCACGATCTGATGATTCAGGAACTGGAAAAAGTCGCACAGTTGACGCGCGAAGAAGCGAAAAAGTTATTGACGGAAAATATTCTCGACGAGACGAGAAAGGACGTTGCCGTTCAGGTAAGAAACATCGAGCAGCAGGCGAAAGACGAAGCGGACATGAACGCGAAAAAGATCATCAGTCTTGCGATCCAGCGCTGTGCGTCCGATCATGCGTCGGAGATTACGGTTTCCGTCGTCCCTCTGCCCAACGATGACATGAAAGCGCGTATCATCGGCCGCGAGGGCAGAAATATCCGCGCTTTGGAAAACGCTACGGGGATCGAGTTGATCATAGACGATACGCCCGAAGTCGTGATCCTTTCCGGGTTTGATCCCGTCCGCAGAGAAGTTGCGCGCATTGCGCTTGAAAAACTGATCAGCGACGGAAGGATTCATCCCGCAAGGATCGAAGAGACGGTCGAAAAAGTCAAAAAGGAACTCGACCAGCAGATCAAGGAAAACGGCGAAGCCGCTATGTTCGAGGTCGGTATTTTCGGGCTTCATCCGGAACTGATCAAGTTGCTCGGCAGACTGAAATACCGCACGAGTTACGGCCAGAACGTGTATAAACATTCCATCGAAGTGGCGCAACTTGCCGGCATGATGGCGGCAGAACTCGGTTTGGACGTCAACCTTGCAAAGCGCGCGGGACTGTTGCATGATATAGGCAAGGCAGTCGATCACGAACAGGAAGGCACGCATATCCAGATCGGTGCGGACATCGCCAAAAAGTATAAAGAGAGCAATAACGTCGTCAATGCGATTATGGCGCACCACGGCGATGTAGAGCCGAAAACGGTAGAGGCTGTACTTATTCAGGCAGCCGACGCTATTTCGGGTGCACGGCCGGGCGCACGCCGCGAAACGAGCACGAACTACGTCAAAAGGCTTGAACAGCTTGAAAATATTGCAAGCTCTTTCAAGGGCGTGGAAAAAAGTTACGCCATTCAGGCGGGCAGAGAGGTGCGCGTGATCGTCAAACCCGAACAGATCGACGATGCGCAGACGCTTTTCCTCGCGAAAGATATCGCCAAAAAGATCGAGCAGGAACTTGAATATCCCGGTCAGATCAAAGTCAATGTGATCCGCGAATTCCGCGGGGTAGAGTACGCAAAATAATTTTTCTCAGAAAATCACATCTGAAAATCAAAGTGCCCTGAAAATTTCCGTCGGAAATTTTCAGGGCGCTTTTTCGTATCAGTCTTCCAGGCCCAGTAAATAGTCGGATGACACCTCAAAATAACGGGAAAGGCGTACAATCATTTCAATACCGGGTTCCGTTCTTCCCCGTTCCCAGTCGCAAATGCTGCTGTTATTGGTGCCGATAATGGCCGCCAATTGTTTTTGACTCAGGTTCTTTTCCGTCCTCAGTTCTTTCAGTCTCTGATGAAATATATTCATACCATATATTTTAGGGATTTTTCCTAAAAATAGTTGACATTAGGGAAAATCCCTATCATACTTATGTCAAAGGATTTTCAAGGAGGTTTATATGGGACTTGTTGCGGCGAAATGCACGAATTGCGGGGCAAAAATCGAGGTGGATAATACGCAGGAGGCGGGAATCTGTCCCTATTGCGGAACGGCTTTTATCGTAGAAAAAGCGATCCATAATTATAACATCAATTATAATATTGAAAATGCGCAGATTACGGTAAATCACAACCTGGACAAGAGTGTGCGGATATCCTGTCCCGATTATCAGGGGCAATTATTCAATAACGCTTGTATTGCGTACGATAAAGAGACGGGAGAAGAACTGGCGCGATGCAAGCAGGGAGAAACGCTTGTGTTTCGGTTGTCTGAACCGACGGAAGTAAAGGTTGTCGTCAAAGGGTCTTTCGGAAAGCCGTCGGAAGTGATGTATCCGGGCGATCGTTTCAGGATAGGGTATCGGGGATTCGGTAAGATCTATTTGGCGAAGGTCGATATGCTGTAATATAAAATTTGAGAAAAACCCCGCCGCAAAAGCGGCGGGGTTTTTCGTGCTTTTTCGAATATCGGGACAAGTCCGTTCATAGAATATACAGAAAACGGAGAGGACAAGTATGCTTGAATTTCTGTCGGACAACCTGCTGGCCGCGATACGTTATGTCAACTGCAATCTGCTTTACGAAATGCGGGTGCGTGCAAATAAGCCCGTCGTAGTGAATTACAACGGAAAGTATACTTTTCTCGGGGCAAGAGGCATTACGGACAGGATCGGGGATGCGCTTGTATCCAGTTATTCCGAGATCGAATCGATCATCTATCGCGCAAGCGAATTTTCAGTATATTCCGTTACGGACCAGTTAAAGCAGGGGTTTATAACGGGCGCAAACGGAGAAAGGATCGGGCTGGCAGGGGTATACGTGTATGAACACGGAAGCGCCTTTACGGTCAAGGAGGTCACGTCCCTCAATATCCGTATTCCGCATGAGGTCAAAGGGGCAGGCGGATTTATTTTCGAAAAATGTTTTTCCGAAAAGATCGCCAGCGCCCTGATCCTGTCGCCGCCGGGAAGGGGGAAAACGACCATCTTGCGCGATCTTTCCCGTCTGATATCCGCTAAATATCTGATCAATATCCTGATAAACGACGAGAGGAATGAAATTTCCGCCGCCTATCGCGATTTTTCGCTGGAAACGGGAGCGTTTTCCGACATAGTGCGCTATGCGCATAAAAAAGATGCGCTTTCGGCGGCGATCCGTTCCATGCGTCCCGACCTGATCATAACGGACGAACTTACTTCCAAGGAAGAAGCGGAAGCGGTCGTCTCGTGTGTCCGCGGCGGAGTGGAGGTCATAGCCTCCGCACACTTTAAGGACCTTGACGGGGTGAGAAATGCTCCCGAATTCGCGTGCATTATATCGGGCGGCATTTTCGATTATTATATCGTTCTCGATTCTGAGGGGATCGGACGGATAAAATATATCTGCGACGGGCAGTTTACCCGCATATTCGAAGCATGATCAAGATATTTTTGTGCATTCTTCTCGTCGTTCTGTGCACAGCGTTCGGTTGGTTTCTCACGCGAAAGCACAAACAGAGAAAAGTATTCTTTTATAACCTGAGCCTTTTCAACGACCGTTTGATCAACGAGGTAAGTTATACAAAAATGCCGCTCACGGAGTTCATGAATAAATATACGTTTGAAGGGGATTTTGCAAAACTCCTTGCAGATAAAAAAGAAAGCGGGTTTCGGGGAACGGAGTGCGAATTTGCCTATCTTACGGAGGACGATAAAAATTTCGTGCGGGATTATTTTTCCATGGTGGGGAAGAGCGACGCCGCCTCTCAAAAAGCCTATCTGACCTCCGTGCGCGCGGATACGGAACGGCTGAAAAAGGAAAGCGACGAAAATTATAAAAAATATTTTAATCTTTATGTCAAATTAGGATTTTTATTCGGGCTGATGCTCGTTGTTCTGCTCGTATAAATTCGGGGAGGGTGCATGCAGATAGATATTATATTCAAAATTGCCGCGGTCGGGATCATCGTTACGATCGTCTGCCAGATCCTTAAAAAATCCGATCGCGAAGACGTCGCCACGATCGTGAGCCTCGCGGGGCTGATCATCGTTCTGACTGTCGTGATCGATATGATCGCCGATCTGTTCGATTCGATCCGTGGCATGTTTGATCTGTTTTAGTTATGGAATTGGTCAGAATCATCGGCATCGCTCTCATCACCGCGCTGACAGCCCTTTTTCTGAAGGGCACGAAGCCGGAACTTTCGTTCGCCGTCACGGTGGCGGGCGCCGCGCTGATCCTCATCTTTATTGCGGACATGCTTTCGGAAACGCTGAATGTATTTTCTGAAATCGGGGAAAAGACGGGCATAGACAATTCTTTGGTCAGGATCATCGTCAAGATCGTGGCGATCGGGTATCTCGTCGAATTCAGCGCGGGCGTCGTCGAAGATTTCGGCAGCAAAAGCATAGCGGACAAACTTGTGCTGGCGGGCAAAGTGATCATTTTTGCGGTTTCCTTGCCCATCATCAAGAGCCTGCTGACTTTGATAGACGGCTTTTTGGAGTTGGTATGATCGGGGCGCTGCGCGATACAAAAAAGAAAAAGAAGTTTATCATCCTCCTCGCCGTATTGCTCTTTGCTCTGATATTCGTATTCGGAGGAACGGGCGCCGTTGCCGAGGAGGGATCGAACGATGATCTGGCGGACAGTATCGAAGATATACTCGGCGAACTGGATACGGAAGAATTGCAGAAGTATCTCGATTCGCTGACGGAAGAGCAGAAGCAATGGTTCGGAGAGGGCGATATAGGGGATAAAATACTCTCTATTATAAACGGGGATTTTTCCATGGATTACGGGTCGTTTCTGTCGTCCATGGCCGCGCTCGTGTTCGACGGACTGGACGGCCTGCTTTCCACGTTCTGCGTGATCTGCGCTATTACCATCCTGTGCGGGATCCTTTCGCAATTCAGAAGTTCCGTCGCGGAAAAGGGAACGGGCAAACTGATCTTTTTTGTCGGATATTCGTCCATTCTCGTGCTGATATTGACCTCTCTGACCGCAGTGATCGAAGAATGTTACTCCACGGTCGGCTCGATGCAAAAACAGATGCAGGCGGTCTTTCCCGTGCTTCTGACGCTGATCGCGACGAGCGGCGGAAGCGTTTCCGTGGCGGTATATCAGCCGGCCGTTTTATTTTTGAGCGAGATCATTGTACGGATTATTTCCGGGATCGTATTTCCTCTGGCGGTGCTCATCTGTGTTCTGAACATGGCGGGAAACATGAGTTCGGAAATAAAACTGAAAAATTTCAGCGCCCTTTTCAAAAGTATTATAAAATGGGTACTCGGGATCTCGCTCACCGCATTTACCGTATTTCTTACTGTGCAGGGCATCACGTCCGCCACGTATGACGGCCTTTCCTTCAAAGCGGCAAAATATGCGATCAGCAATTCCGTGCCCATCATCGGCGGCTTTTTGGGGAGCGGATTCGATCTGATCGTGGCGGGAAGCGTGCTGATCAAAAATTCGCTGGGTTCGTGCAGTATCCTGCTCCTTGCGGGCGTCATCTTTATCCCTTTCGTACAGTTGATCGTATACAATCTCTTTCTGAAACTGACTGCGGCCGTGACAGAGCCCGTCGGAGATGCAAGGATAACGGAATTTTTCTCTTCCCTTTCGGGCACGGTCAATTATTTTACGGCCGGGCTTTTGGCGGTCGGGTTTATGTACTTCATCACGATACTGCTTTTGGTCTGTTCTTCTAATTCTCTGTTCTGAGGTGAAACGTGCAGGTGTATATTCTGAGCGTATGCGGCGCAGTCATTATTTCCGCATTGGTCACGCTCTTGCTGCCGGAAGGAAAAACCGGAAAGTTTATCAACGGGATACTGAAACTGTTCTGTCTTTTGGTCGTCTTGGTGCCGCTGTTCGGATTTTTTAAGGAGTTAAAAAATCCCGATTTTCCCGATTCTTCGCAGGAGGCTTCTCTCGATGACGGATTCATCGACTACGCATTCGACGTGCGAGCGAAAGAGGATGGGGAAAAGATAGACAAGACGATCGCGGACGAATTTTCCGTTGTCGTATCGTCGAGTGTGGCGTGGGATTTTGTCGAATATTCGTATAAGATCACGGGAGTATCCGTAAAAATAAAAAATTTCGGAATGTACGGAAATGACGAGCATATAATTATTATAGATAAAATTGCCCGGCGCGTTTCCGAACTGACGGATCTTCCGTTGGAGGAGGTAAACGTTTATGAATGAAAACGCATCGGCAAAAAAATTGGCATCCAAACTGAAATCCAATAAGATCCTTGAAATTTTGCTCATCCTTATCGTGATCGTCGTCGTTGCAGTCGTTCTTTATAATGTTTTCGGAAAAAAAGAAGAAAAAACGGCGAACGTATCGGCAGATTACGGAGCACAGTTGGAAGCGGATCTGGCGAATGCCTTATCGGAAATAGAAGGGGCAGGCAAAGTTTCCGTCATGATCGCATTTTCTTCGGAAGGGGAGACGGTGATCGCGATGGAGACGATCGTGCGGGAAGACGGTTCAATCGTAACGACCCCCGTACTGATCGACGGAGAAGTTGTCGTTCTCGAAGTAAAAAAACCGGAAATCTCGGGCGTTCTGATAATCGCGGAAGGGGCAGACGATCTCGGCGTAAGATTCGATCTGCAGCACGCCGCGGCGTCCGTTTTGGATATAAACCAAAGTTTAATCAAAGTATATACGAAAGGCTGACAACAAAACTTGAATAAAGGAGTGTTATTTTATGTCTAAAACAAAAAAAATCGTGATCATGTCTGGGTTGGTACTGCTGCTGGCCGTAACGGCCGTATTTAATTTCGTGCTTGCAAGCGCATCGAGCGATCCTGTCTCGGACGGTGTGACGGCGGCAAATTACTTTACTACGTACAGAACGGAGCGCAATACGGCCCGCAACGAAGAACTTCTGCAACTCGATTCCATCATCGAGAACAGCGAGGCCGGCAGCGACGTATACGAAGAAGCCATGGCGCTCAAACTGCAGATCGTCGGAATGATGGAGCGCGAGCTTCTTTTGGAAACTTACATAAAATCTCTCGGTTACGAAGATGCGGTCGTAAGCATCGGCATGGATTCGGACAACGTGAACGTGTTCGTGAATGCGACGGAACTTGAATATAATGATTTTCTTTCCATCTATAACATCCTGACCGAAGAAGCCGGCTGCGATCCCGCAAACGTAAATATTATGCCGATTCATTCGGAAAATGCCTGAAAACGCTATCCAACTCCGAAAAAATATGGTATAATTTATATGGAAAGATCGGCGCATGCGCGAAGATCTTTCACATTATCGGATGAACCGAATGCATCGGAGTGAGATCATATGGCAATTTTCAAGCGTGTTCCGCCTGGCGGGCAAAAGGGAAAAGTTTCCTATAACGCGGGCATTGTCAGCGGCATTGTCAGCCTTGCCGTATCGGAAGTCGAGGGAGTGGAATTGCTCTCCGGCAAAAAAAGAGGGCTGAAACTGTATTTTGAAAAGGACGGGATTTACGCCGATATATCCGTCAGGGTCGACTACGGTTATAACGTGCCGGAGGTCGCATTTAAAATACAGCAGACAGTCAAGCATAACGTCGAGGCGATGACCGAATATAAAGTGGCAAAAGTAGACGTATATGTGGCGGGCGTCGATTTTTCGGAAGAGCGTTCCGCAGAACAAAACTAAGCGATGAATTGTTTCCCCTCGGATCTTTCGAGGGGAATATTGGGTTTTACGGAAAAATTATGAGAAGCAAATCAAGAGAATGCGCATTCAAGATCATATACGCCGATCTGATCAATCCGAACGCGGGATCATCCACGCGCCGCAGCGTATACAAGTCGTTCGGGCTGAACGAAGAGGAGTGCGCCTATGCGGATAAACTCCTTGCAGAAGTGGAAGAACATCGCGAGGAACTTGTTGCTGTATTGGACAAGTATTCCATCGGTTTTTCAGAAAAGAGGCTTTTTCCCGTGGACAAAAGTCTCCTTCTCATGGCGCTTGCGGAAATGCGCTTTGAGGAAGATGTTCCCGATATCGTCTGTATCGACGAGGCCGTCGGCCTTGCGAGAAAATATTCAACGGAAAAAAGTGCGGGATTTGTCAACGGGATTCTGGCGGCATATCTTGCGGGAGAAACGAAATGAGTGTATTGATCGACGGAAAGGCGCTTGCCGCTAAATTGCGCGGCGAATTGAAGGAGAAGATCGCCCTTTATAGGGCGGAACATGGCGAGATCGGTCTGGCGGTCGTCCTGATCGGGGAAGACCCCGCGTCGCAGGTGTATGTGCGAAACAAGATCAAGGCCTGCGAAGAGGTCGGGATCCGTTCTTTTTCCTATCGTCTGCCCGAAAACTGTACGCAGGAAAACGCGGAGGAACTGATCCGTGAGTTGGTCGCATCCGATAAAGTGCACGGCATACTCGTTCAGTTGCCTCTGCCCAAGGGTTTGGACGAAAGAAAACTGCTCAAATTGATCCCCCCTGAAAAGGACGTGGACGGTTTTTGTGCGGAAAACGTGGGCAATCTTGCGATGAACAGGGAAACGATCGTGGCCTGCACGCCTTTCGGCGTGATGAAAATGCTGGAAGAATACAATATTTCCCTTCGCGGCAAAAAGGCGGTGGTATTAGGGCGCTCGAATATCGTCGGCAAACCGATGGCGATGCTTCTCGTCAACGCCGATGCTACCGTGACCGTATGCCACAGCCGGACGGAAAATCTGAAAGAAGTATGTGCGGAAGCGGACATTCTCGTCGTTGCGATCGGGAAAGCAAAATTTGTTACCGCAGACATGGTGAAAGAAGGTGCCGTCGTCATAGACGTCGGAATGGACAGGGATGAAAACGGCAAACTTTGCGGCGACGTGGATTTTGAAAGCGTAAAGGATAAAGCGTCCTATATCACGCCCGTGCCGGGCGGCGTTGGGCCGATGACGATTACGATGCTGCTGTATAATACCTATCTGGCGGCGTCGAGGAGGAACGCTTGAAAGAGTTCAGCGAAAATTACGAAGCGTTGCAGAAAGAATTTGAGGGGAATGTACGCGAATACTGCGCGGCGCTGGCTCTGCGTCCGGAGATTTTGAATGAAAGTTTCAAATACTCTCTTCTGCTCGGCGGGAAGCGCGTGCGGCCCGTTCTCATGTTCGCGAGCGCGCAGATGCTCGGCGGCAAGACGGCAGACGTTGCAAACCTTGCTCTCGCACTGGAAATGATCCATACGTATTCCCTGATCCATGACGATCTGCCTGCTATGGATAACGACGATTTTCGGCGCGGACAGCCGACTTCGCATAAAAAATTCGGAGAGGGACAGGCGATTCTCGCGGGAGATGCGTTGCTGAACGAGGCATACAGGATTTGCATTTCGGAATGTGCGAAGGGCAGAACGTATCAGGCTGCCGCTCTGCTGATCGCGCAGAATGCGGGTTATGACGGAATGATCGCGGGACAGGCGGCTGACCTGTATTATCAGGGGCAGGACAGTTCCGACGAATCTGTATATGATTTTATCATTCTCAGGAAAACGGCAAAAATGATCGAGAGCGCCGTTGTTGTCCCCGCTTTGGTTTACGGGATGGACGACAATATCGTTGCGATCATGCGCGAATTCGGCAGCAATTTGGGCCGTTTGTTTCAGATCACGGACGATATTCTCGACGTTACGGGAGATTTCGATAAACTCGGCAAAAGCATCGGAAAAGATAAAGACGAAAATAAGGTATCTGCCGTCAACGTGTTCGGGTTGGAAAAAAGTTATGCGCTCGCAGATCATTTTTGCGAACTTTGTCTCAAATTGTTGGCGCAGTTGCCTTTCGAGTGTGCTTTTTTGGAACGCTTTACAAAATTTGTGCGTTCCCGTGAAAAATGATGCGGCTGGATAAATGGCTTACGGGCAGATATTTTTCTTCCCGCACAAAGGCGGCTCGAGCGATCGCCGCGGGCCTCGTCAAGATCAACGGACGGACGGCGCGTGCGTCGGATAACGCGGATGAAACGGATCTGATCGAAATCGAAGAAAGAGAGACGGAGTTCGTTTCAGAGGGCGGATACAAACTGGAAAAGGCCCTTCTTGATTTTGGTGAAGAGGTCAAAGGCTGTGTGTTCGCAGACTTGGGGGCCAGCACGGGCGGCTTTACGGAATGCCTTTTAAGGCACGGAGCGGCGCGCGTCTATGCGGTCGACGTGGGGGAAAGTCAATTAGACCAAATCCTTTCGGGCGATGCGCGCGTGGTCGTGATGGATAAAACGAATGCCCGTTATCTTACAAAAAGCGATTTCCCCGAAAAGTTAGACGGGATTTCGATCGACGTCAGTTTTATTTCCCTGACAAATATCCTGCCGGCGGCCGCTTCTCTTTTGGAAGAGGGCGGCAGAGTGTTTGCACTCATCAAACCGCAGTTCGAGTGCGGCGCAGGCGCGCTGGATAAGCACGGTATCGTCAAGGATGCGGAGCGGCGCAAAGACGCGATCAGGAAGATCGTTGTGTCCGCCGCGGATTGCGGTCTGTATCCCGTCAAAATCACGAGCGCCCCGGTCAGGGAGCGCAAAAATACGGAATATATTATCTGTCTGAAGAAAGGGGGCAAAGTCGTGAACGGCGGCTTGGAAAAAGAAATATTTAATTTACCGTAAAACGCGGGAGAAAGATATGGCGACGGATAAGGATTACATAAAAGCGCTCGTCGGTTTATTCGGCGATGCCGGCGTCACTTACCGCGCGATGATGGGGGAGTATGTCCTGTATTGCGGAGGCAAAGTGTTCGCGCTCGTGTGCGGCAATACCTTGTTTATAAAGATCACGGATGCGAGTTGCGAATTGCTGAAAGATCGCCCCATAGGCCTGCCGTATCATGGCGCCAAACCTATGTTTATATTGCATGCGCCCGAAAAATGCCCTTTTCTCGGCGAATTGGCCTTGCGGGTAAGTGCGGAACTGCCGTTCCCGTCTAAAAAGAGAAGGTCATAAAGAAAAAATCTGTCTCATAAAATTTCGCCCGGCAACGGGCTTTTTTATTGAATAACGGCGAGGCCGCAAGCCGGATTTACTGCCGGTATTTTCGGCCTCGGGATACATTTACACAAAACAAAAAGCAGTCCGCGTATAAGCGGACTGCTTTTTGTTTTTTACATTTTATTGCAGTGATAATGGTAGAACAGGGCAAACAGAGGAATATTGAAAGCAAAAATGCAGGGCAGAATCGCATATTTAGCGATCACGGCAAAACTGACGTCTACTCTGGTTGCGTAAATGAGTATGTATGCGATCAGGCAGATCACCAATACGAGGTTGGCGTAAAGGATCAAACTCGAAGAAATATAAGAATTCGTCTGCGATTTGCGGCTGTTTTTCCCGTATCCTCTCAGATAGAGGAAAAGGAAGATGCCGAACATGATGAATGTGAGCAGGAAGGGGATTATGATATAGAGCGCCGACGAATCCAGGACCTTGACCAGACACCAGTTGATGATGCATTCCGCCAAAGCAATGATAAAGACGTAGATGGCCGTCATAAACAGCGCTTTGCCTTTATCGAAAGTATTTCCGGCAGAAGACTGCGCTTTTCTCGTCCGCGTTCCGTTGGAAGTCGTAACTCGTATCCCGTCCGTTTCAGCCTTTTCTTCAATGTCGTAGAATTCTATATTGCTTGCCGCCGTTCCCGCGTGCACGGGTTCTTGCTGAACGGGCGGAACGGGCGGCGTTTCTTCTCTCGGTTCCTCAAAAGTCTGGGGAGGAGCATCGTATGCCGGTTCTTCCTGACCGGGTTCCGGTTCGGGGGCAAAGGTTTCTTCGGGATGCTGTTTGTCCGCGTTGTCGTACAATTTTGACAGGAGCGATTTATAATTCCGCTCAGCCGGGGAGCGATTGGAATACAGCAATTCGGAAGAGATCGCGCGTTTTTCCATATAATCCTCATCGTATTCGGAGGCCTGCGGAGGAAGGCTTTCATCTGCGGCGTAATCCGGTTCAGGGGGATAGTCGACGTCGGCAGATACCGTTTCTTCCGCAATAAAGTTGTTCGTCTCGATGATCCTTTCCTGCTTGTTTCTGTTTGCTACCTGTGCGTAATAATAGTTGGATGCGTCCTCGTCATCGCCGACAAGTTTTTTATAATTTTCGTGGATACGCTGCTTTTCCTCTTCCGAAAGGGGAGGATCGTTTTCCTCTGTCTGTACGGAATAAGTTTCCTCTTGACGCGTTTCCTCCGAATCGTCGACTGCCGATTGCGCCGGCTGTTCCGCAGTTTCAGAAGCGATTTCCTCGCGCATCAAACGTTCTTCTCGGAAGGCTGTTTCCTGTGCGGCGGTTTCATGTTTGCTGAAATCGTCATCAATCTTGTCTGATGCGCCGTGTTCTTCCGCTTTGTCCTCAAAGGAATGATTTTTTTCAAAATCCTCATTTTCGTTGTCGGTATCAGAATTTTCCGAAAAATCGAATCCCAATTCAACTTCGTCATCCTTCCCGACCTCTCCTTTGGACAGGGGAACGCGCGTAGTAGATTTTTTCAGGATGTTGAAGTCGACCGCGGAAGGAGGAGGATTGCTGAAATCATAATCTTTCTGCGAGATCAGACTGTCAATGACGGTGCGCGAATATTCCCATTCGGCAAGGTTTTGTTCCACGATTTTTTTGCCCTTGTCGGTGATCTGAAAATATTTCCTTCTGCCGCCGTTGGACACGCCGCCCCAGTAAGAAGTAACGTAATCCTGGCCCTCCAGCCGTTTTAAGGCGCTGTAGAGGGTGGGCTGTTTCAAGGAATATTGTCCTTTGCTTTTTTCTTCGATCTCGTTGATGATTTCGTAGCCGTATTTATCGCCGTCATAAAGGGTCCGCAATATAATCGTATTGATATGCCCTCGTATCAGGTCGCTGCTTATGGAATTATTCTCATTTTCCTTATTGTTATCGTTTGTAAGATCCATGGGTATACCTCCCTATATGTAAATTATAAAACAAATGTCGAATTTTGTCAAGAACTTCTGTTTATTTTTATTTTTTACGAATTTTATAAAGTACTATGTCAGAAATAGATGACAGAGAATCCATAAAACGAAGTGCCCGTAAAGGATGGACAAATTTATATTTTTGTTGTAAAATTAAAGAAGCAAAAGCGAGAGGTTTTTACATGAGTAACAAAAATTTTTATCAAAGCGTGCAGGTATTGAAAAATTATGAAACGGACTTCAAGCAGGATGTCAAACCTTCCGCAATTCTCGGTTTCTTTCAGGAGGCGGCATCGGAGAATTCGGAAGAGGCGGGGTTCGGGTATTCCTCCCTTGCGCCTCTCGGCATGCTTTGGGTCTTATCCAAGATCTACGTAGAAGTGGACAGATTGCCGAAACTCGGCGAGAAAATTGTCGTACAGACGTGGCCGCACGCGCCGAACAAAGCGATCTTTGAGCGCAGTTTTCTTATCAGAGATGAGGGCGGCGAAGCGGTGATCCGTGCGTTTTCCAGGTGGTGCGTACTGCGGGCAAACGGAAGGATCGTACCAGCGTCGCAGGTCCCGCGCGATCTGGAGGATTATATCTCGGAAAAGAGCATCGAGTTTGACGATTGGGCTGTGCCGCAGGCGGCAGACTGCGGAGAGGCTGCCTTTTCTTTGAAAATTGCCAATTCCGAGTATGACAGGAACATGCATGTAAACAATATCAAATATGCCGATTATATTTTCAACTGTTTTTCCGTCGAGGAATTAAAAGCGAAAAAACTGAAGAGTTTTCAGATCCATTACGTACAGCAGAGCCATGAAGGGGACGTCCTACGTTTTTACAGAAAGCAACTGTCCGAAAACGAATATGCCGTCGAGGGGGTCAAAAACGGGACGGAGACTGTGATCGCGGCGAGAGTGTGTTTCGATGGTACGGTATAAACTGATAAGGACGCGCAGGCGGACGATCGGCGTTGCGGTGGAAAACGGCGAGGTCGTGGTGCGTGCTCCCTTATCGCTCGGCCGAGAAGAGATCGAGTTTTTTCTGGAAAAGCACCGCGATTGGATCGAAAAGCATCTTTCCGATCAAGACCTCCTTCAGGATCGGTTTGCTTCCGTTCGGGCGTTCCAAACATTGCTCGTTCAGGGGAAGGAAAAGACGCTCGTGCTCGGGGCAAGTCGAGTTTGCGAGACGGACGATGCGGTGTATCTGAAAAAACTTTCCGAAGTGCGTTCCTTTATGCGCAAGTATTACGAGCCGCTTTTGGGGGATTGCGCCGCTCATTACGCGAAAGCGGTGGGGGCTATGCCGGAGGATCTTTCCGTTCGCGATTTTAAGGCCCGCTGGGGCAGTTGCGACAACGGCAAACGGATCAAGTTGAATTGGCGCCTCTCTTTTCTGCCTGTTTCGCTGCGGGATTACGTGATCGTGCACGAACTATGCCATCTGCTTTATATGGATCATTCTTCCGCGTTCTGGAAAGAGGTGGGGCGTGTTTTGCCCGATTACCGCGCACGGCGGCGCGCGCTGAAAGATTATTCCTTTCTGACGCTCCTTTACCGATAGAGATGCATGGATAGGTCGATCGGAATTGCATAGTTATACAAAAAAATATGAATATTCACAAAAATGTGCATATTTATGTATATTTATAAATTTTATTCAAAAAATAATGTGAAATTATGAATATTTTTTAATTTATAGCGAAATTTGCTTGACTTTATGCGAGTAATTTTATATAATCCTTACGAAAAAGAAAAAGAGAGGCTGTCCGCGAGAAAAAATTTTAGGTAAGCGCGGGCGCCGGAGGAAGAAAAATATGGAAAAAAAGGCGATCAAGAAGGTAGTTCTTGCCTATTCGGGCGGATTGGATACTTCGATCATCATCCCTTGGCTGAAGGAGAATTACGACAATTGCGAGGTCATCGCGGTTTCTGCCGACGTCGGGCAGGAGAGCGAATTGGAGGGACTGGAAGAAAAAGCGATCAAGACGGGCGCTTCCAAACTTTATATCGAAGACCTGCGCAAAGAATTTATCGAAGATTATATTTATCCCACGGTAAAAGCCGGCGCGGTGTATGAAGACAAATATCTGCTGGGGACCTCTTTTGCCCGTCCCGTCATTGCAAAGCGCATAGTCGAGATCGCAAAAAAAGAGGGGGCGGATGCGATCTGCCACGGCTGTACGGGAAAGGGAAACGATCAGGTCCGCTTTGAACTGACGATCAAAGCGTTCGCGCCCGAAATGACGATCATCGCCCCGTGGCGTATCTGGAACATCAAGAGCCGCGACGAAGAGATCGATTATGCGGAAGCGCACAAGATCCCTTTGAAGATCACCCGCGAAACCAACTATTCCAAAGATAAAAACCTTTGGCACCTGTCTCACGAGGGGATGGATCTCGAAGATCCTGCAAACGAGCCTCAGTTGGATAAGATCCTTGAACTCGGCGTATCGCCCGAAAAGGCGCCCGACAGTCCGACCTATCTTACGCTGACTTTTGAAAAAGGCATCCCCGTTGCTGTCGACGGAGAAAAACTTTCCTCGATCGATCTTATCGAAAAACTCAACAAAGTCGGCGGCGCCAACGGCGTGGGGATCGCAGATCTCGTGGAAAACAGGCTTGTGGGAATGAAGAGCCGCGGCGTATACGAAACGCCTGGCGGAACGATCCTTTACGAGGCGCACCGCATTCTCGAAAGTATCTGCCTGGATAAGGAAACGCAGCATTTCAAACAGCACGTCGCGCTCAAGTTTGCCGACCTCGTTTACAACGGACAATGGTTCACGCCTTTGCGCGAAGCGCTTTCGGCCTTCGTCGACAAGACACAGGAAAATGTTTCGGGCGAAGTCAAACTGAAAATTTATAAGGGCAATATTTCCAGCGCAGGCGTCAAGAGCGAACATTCGCTGTATAGCGAAGAGATCGCCACGTTCGGCGAAGAAGACGTTTACAACCAACATGACGCGGAAGGCTTTATCAACCTCTTCGGTCTCCCCGTAAAGGTCAAGGCGCTTCTCGATCAGAAAAAATTAAAATAAGCAAGTAATGTGCGGCGCCCGGGTTTCGGGCGCCTGCGAATATATTTTGAAGGACAAGATGATTAAAGTATTTATTGACGGAAAAGAGGGGACGACGGGGCTCAGGATCTTTGAGCGGTTAGGCAAGAGGGAAGACGTAGAACTGACCGTTCTTCCTGAAGATCTGCGCAAAGATAAAGCGGCGAGAAAAGAGTGTATCAATTCTTCTGACGCGGTGTTTCTGTGCCTGCCCGATGCCGCGGCGATCGAATCGGTCGGCATGGTCGAAAACGATCATGTCAAAATTTTTGACGCCTCCACGGCGCACAGGACGCAGCCCGGCTGGGCATACGGTTTTCCCGAACTTTCCGCAAACCACCGAAGGGAGATCGAAACTTCCGCCAGGATCGCGATACCGGGCTGTCATGCAAGCGGGTTTATTTCCCTCGTGTATCCGCTGATCGCCGGCGGGATTGCCGGCAGGGATTATCCGTTCGTGTGTCATTCCGTAACGGGGTACAGCGGCGGAGGCAAAAAGATGATCGCGGAATATGAAGATGCGGAAAGGGGGATTGCATACGACAGTCCCCGTCAATACGGATTGACGCAGAATCACAAACATCTGCCGGAAATGCAGGCGGTTTGCGGACTGGAATTTAAGCCGATATTTAACCCGATCGTGGCTGATTTTTACAGCGGCATGTGTGTTACCGTTCCGCTGTATACGCGGCTTTTATCAAAAAAGATTTCATTAAACAGTATGAAATCTTATTTTGAAGAGTACTATGTATCGCATAATTTCGTGAAAGTTATGGAAAAGGCGGAGAGTTTCATGCCTGCCAATACGCTTGCGGGCACGAACAGGATGCAGATTTTTGTGGAGGGAAACGACGAGCGGATTTTGCTGATTTCTCTCTTCGATAATCTCGGCAAAGGCGCTTCGGGCGCGGCGGTGCAGTGCATGAACATCGCGTTCGGGTTGGATGAGCGCACTTCTCTTATATAAGAAGCGAAATACAGCAAACTTGAATTTTTAAGGAAACGATTTTATGAAAAGAATGGAAGGCGGCGTATGCGCGGCGGCAGGGTTCAAAGCCAACGGCGTGCATTGCGGAATCAGAAAGAATAAAACGAAAAGAGATCTCTCATTGATCGTCAGCGACGTGCGCTGTTCGGCGGCGTGCGTCTATACGCAGAATCTTGTCAAGGGCGCGCCCATCGTCGTCACGAAAAAGCATGTGGCGGACGGATATGCGCAGGCGATCGTGTGCAACAGCGGAAATGCGAATACGTGCAATGCGGACGGCGTGGAAATTGCGGAGGGGATGTGCTCTCTCGTGGAAAAATATGCGAAGATCCCTGCGCAGGACGTCATTGTGGCGTCGACGGGCGTGATCGGCCAGCCGCTTTCTCTCGAGCCCATCGCGGACGGCATGCCCGCATTGGTGGACGGGTTGAGTGCGGTAAACGGGCTGTATGCCGCACAGGGGATTATGACGACGGACACCGTGGAAAAACAGATCGCCTATACCTTTGAATTGGACGGAAAAGAGTGCCATATCGGCGCGATCGGCAAAGGGGTGGGAATGATCAATCCGAACATGGCGACGATGCTGATCTTTATTACGACGGATGCGGCGATATCGCCCGAAATGCTGCAAAAGGCTCTTTCCGCAGACGTGAAGGATTCCTTTAATATGGTCAGCGTCGACGGGGATACTTCCACAAACGATATGGTGGCGATTTTGGCGAACGGCCTTGCCGGAAACGCGGAGATCAGGGAGCCCGGCAAAAATTTTACGGTTTTCAGAAAAGTTTTGAAAAAGACGACGACCTATCTTTGCAGAAAAATAGCCAAAGACGGGGAAGGCGCGACAAAACTTCTCGAGTGCAAAGTCAGCGGCGCAAAAAATAAGCGTACAGCCAAAATCGTTGCAAAATCCGTCATCAAATCTTCGCTGTTCAAGGCGGCGATGTTCGGTGCGGACGCAAACTGGGGGCGCGTGCTCTGCGCGATTGGATATTCCGGCGCGGATGTCGACGTTTCGAAAGTGATGGTCGCTTTCCGAAGCCGCGCCGGTTACGTCTGCGTGTGTGAAAACGGGAGCGGGCTTCCTTTTTCCGAGGAAGAGGCGAAGCGCGTGCTCTCCGCGGATGAGATCGAAGTTTTGATCGGGCTGAACGACGGCAACGGCAGCGCTGTTGCGTGGGGATGCGACCTCACGTACGATTATGTCAAGATCAACGGGGATTACCGTACCTGAGCCGCTGCGCCGGCAAAGGGCGGAGAAGTTTTTTCTGAGAATGACGAAAGAAATAAAAAAGAGTGGTCTTTTATGGATAACAATCTGAACGACAAACAAATCAGGGCGCAGGTCCTCGCCGAAGCGCTCCCTTATATCCAAGATTACAACGGAAAAATCGTTGTGATCAAATACGGCGGAAATGCCATGATCAACGAGGATCTGAAAAGGTCCGTAATGCACGATATCGTGCTTTTGAATCTGATCGGGGTCAAGGTCGTTCTCGTGCACGGCGGAGGGCCCGAAATTTCCGAAATGCTCAAAAAGACGGGCAAAGAATCCGTCTTTATCGACGGTCTGCGTTATACCGACAAAGAGACGGCCGAAATCGTCCGCATGGTGCTTGCCGGCAAGATCAATAAATCGCTCGTGGATCTGATCGAGCATATCGGCGGCAGGGCGGTCGGGCTTTGCGGCATCGACGGCCACATGATGAAATGCGAAATGGCGGACAAAAAACTCGGGTTTGTCGGTAAAATAACGAATATCGATACAAAGATCGTTACCGACGCTTTGGACCTTGGGTATATTCCCGTCGTTTCCACGGTCGGCTATGACGATGAGGGAAATATTTATAACGTGAACGCGGACACGGCGGCCGCAGTGATCGCGGGCGCACTGGACGCGCAGAGTCTCATACTGATGACGGATACGAAGGGCGTTCTTCGCAATAAAGAGGACGAGTCCAGTCTGATCGACAAAATTTGCGTCAGCGATATTCCTTCGCTCGTGAAGCAGGGCATTATTTCGGGCGGCATGATCCCCAAAATCGATTGCTGTAAAGAGGCGATCCGCCGCGGGGTCGAAAAAGTATTTATTATCGACGGCCGGATCGCTCATTCCATTCTCGTGGAAATTCTTTCCGATCAAGGGATCGGGACAATGTTCGTTAAGGGAGACTGATCTAAGATCGGTCTCTTTTTTTGGGGAAGAATCTTCCTTGTCGGATTTGGCGAAAAAGTGTTCGGAAAAAATTGCAATCGTCCGGCATTTATGATAAAATAGATAAAATAGGTGCGACCATGAAATTTGATGAATTGAAAGAAAAGGATAAAAAGTTTATCGCAGGCACGTATAATCGTTTTTCTGCTGAAATTTTTGAAGGGCAGGGCGCTACGCTCCGTTCTTCAGACGGCAGGGAATATATCGATTTCGGCAGCGGGATTGCGGTCAACTCTTTCGGGGTAAACGACGAAGAATGGAAAAACGCTGTCATAGAACAGTTGAACAGAGTGCAGCATGCCTGCAACCTGTATTATACCCGTCCGCAGGCGGAACTGGCGGAAATGCTGTGTAAAAAGACGGGGGCGAAAAAGGTCTTTTTCTCCAATTCCGGCGCGGAAGCAAACGAATGCGCCATAAAGGCCGCGCGCAAATATTCCTTCGATCGCTACGGAGAGGGAAGATTCCGCATCGTCACACTGAAAAACTCTTTTCACGGAAGGACGTTGGCTACGCTTGCCGCGACGGGACAGCCCGCCATGCACAGATGTTTCAAACCTATGCTTGAAGGGTTTTCTTACGCAGATCCCACCTTTGACGGGGTCCGCAGACAGTGCGGCGAAGGGACATGCGCCGTCATGCTCGAGTTGATCCAGGGAGAGAGCGGGGTCAATCCTCTCGATGCGGAAGAAGTCAAAAAGATCGAATCGTTCTGCAAAAAGCGCGATATCCTGCTGATCATAGACGAGGTGCAGACGGGCAACGGCAGGACGGGGAAATTGTACGCCTACGAGCACTATAAAATTTCTCCGGATATCGTCACGACGGCGAAAGGACTTGCCGGCGGACTTCCGCTCGGGGCGACGATGTTCTTCGATAAGACGGAAAATGCCTTTTCCGCGGGCGATCACGGCTCTACGTTCGGCGGTAACCCCGTCGTCTGTGCGGGCGCGCTGAGCATCCTGAAGCGGTTGGACGAAAAACTTCTGCTTGAGGTGCAGGGCAAGGGCGCCTATATGACCACCCATCTTTCGCGGATCAAAAATGTCGTCCGCGTGACGGGAATGGGGTTGATGCTCGGGCTCGAGATCACGAAAAATGCGCGCGATATTGCGGAAAAATGTCTGGAGCGCGGTCTGATCGTATTGACCGCAAAGGACAAACTGCGTCTTCTTCCTCCGCTCACGATCGGAAAAGGGGAAATCGATGCGGGGCTGAAAATTTTGAACGAGGTGTTATCCGAATGAAACATTTACTGAAACTTGCCGACCTTACGTCGGAAGAGATCTACGGCATACTCAATCTTGCCGATCAACTGAAATATGAACGGAAAAACAATATCGGGCATCCCTATCTTAAAGGGAAAAAACTCGGCATGATCTTTCAGAAATCCTCCACCCGCACGCGGGTGAGTTTTGAGGTCGGCATGTACGAATTGGGCGGCAACGCTCTGTTTTTGTCCGACAGAGATCTGCAGATCGGCCGCGGCGAACCGATCAAAGACACGATCCGCGTCCTTTCGCGCTATCTCGACGGGATCATGATCCGGACTTTTGCGCAACAGGATGTGGAGGATCTCGCGAAATACGGTTCCATTCCCATTATCAACGGGCTGACCGATTACTGCCATCCTTGCCAGGTGCTCGCGGACCTGATGACGATCCGGGAATATAAGGGAGGATTCAAGGGGCTGAAACTCTGTTTTGTGGGCGACGGCAACAATATGGCAAATTCTCTGATCGTCGGCGGCATCAAGACGGGGATGGAAGTTTCGATCGCCTGCCCGGACGATTACCGCCCCGATCCGGATATTTGCGAATGGGCGCGCAAGAACGGAACGCTGAACGTGACGTCCGATCTTTTTGAGGCAGTCAGGGACGCCGACGTCGTATATACGGACGTCTGGGCTTCCATGGGGCAGGAAGGGGAGAAAGCGATCCGCGAAAAAGTGTTCAAAAATTTCTGCGTGAATAAAGAACTGATGGCTCATGCAAAGGCTGACGCAATGGTCCTGCACTGCCTGCCCGCGCACAGAGGGGAGGAGATCACGGACGAAGTTTTCGAAGCGCACGCGCAGGAAATTTTTGACGAAGCGGAAAATAGATTGCATGCACAAAAAGCGGTTCTCGTAAAACTGCTCAAACAATAATTTTTAACGGTAAGGTTTGCATATGAAGGAAGAAAAAGTTTATCTTACTTTACAGAACGGACGGGTGTTTGAAGGGAAGCGTTTCGGCGCCCGCGGCGACATTGTGGGCGAACTCGTCTTTACGACGGGCATGACCGGCTATATCGAGACGCTTACGGATCCGAGTTATTACGGGCAGATCGTGATTCAGACCTTCCCGCTGATCGGAAATTACGGGATCATCCTCTCCGACCGGGAGAGCAAAAAGCCGTATCTTTCCGCTTATATCGTGCGCGAATATTGTGAGGAACCGTCCAATTTCCGTTGCGAAAAAAAGATAGACGATTTCCTGAAAGAAAACAACGTGATCGGCGTGTACGGCGTAGACACGCGGGAACTGACGAAGACGGTCCGCGAAGCGGGGGTAATGAATGCGGTCATTTCCTCCAAGCCCGTATCCGATCTGACGGAAGTCAGACAGTATCTGATCCGCGACGCGGTCAGAAACTGTACCTGCGATGCCGTCAGATATTACGGAAGCGAATCCGCAAAGCGGAAAATCGTTCTTTGGGATTTCGGCGCAAAGGAAAATATCGTGCGCGAATTGGTCAACCGTGACAATTACGTCATCCGCGTGCCGTCGTATTATTCGGCTGAGGAGATCCTTGCGCTGCGTCCCGACGGGCTCATGCTTACAAACGGGCCGGGCGACCCTGCCGAAAACACGGAGATCATCGCAAACATCAGAAAACTTGCGGGCAAACTTCCCATATTCGGTATTTGCCTCGGGCATCAGTTGTTCGCGCTCGCGATGGGCGGGAAGACGAAAAAAATGAAATACGGGCACCGCGGCGCCAATCAACCGGTCAAGGAACTGGAAACGGGCACGGTCTACATTTCCAGCCAGAACCACGGCTACGAAGTGATCGCCGATTCTATCGTAGGGGCGGGAAGGCTGAGTTTTATCAATGCGAACGACGGCACCTGCGAGGGGGTCGAATATCCTGAACTGAATGCTTTTACGGTGCAGTTTCATCCCGAGGCCTGTGCCGGCCCTTTGGATGCGCGCGATTTGTTCGATAAATTCATGACCATGATCGACGGAGGGAAAGACAATGCCTAAAAGAAGCGATATCAAAAAAGTGCTCGTGATCGGCTCAGGCCCCATCGTCATAGGGCAGGCCGCAGAATTTGACTATGCGGGCGCGCAGGCGTGCCGCGTTCTCAAAGATGCGGGCGTAAACGTCGTGCTCTGCAATTCAAACCCCGCAACGATCATGACGGACAAGGCGCTTGCGGACGAAATTTATCTCGAACCGCTTACGCTCGAATCCATCAAGCGCATTATTATCAAGGAACGTCCGGACAGTCTGCTCGCGTCGCTGGGCGGACAGACGGGGCTTACGATCGGCTGTCAGTTGGCAAAGGAAGGTTTCCTCGATAAATGGGGAGTCAAACTGATCGGAACGAAGGTCGAGGCGATAGACAGGGCAGAAGATCGGGAACTTTTCAAGGAAACGATGCAGAAGATCGGTCAGCCCGTCGTGCCTTCGGACATCGCCTATACGGTGGAGGAATGCGTCGCTGTTGCGGAAAAGATCGGGTATCCCGTCATCATCCGTCCCGCATTTACGCTCGGCGGAGCGGGCGGCGGCGTTGCCTATAACGAAGAGGAGTTGCGTTCGATCTCGCACAACGGGCTCATGCTTTCGCCGATCACGCAGGTCCTTGTAGAGAAGTACATTTACGGATGGAAAGAGATCGAATTCGAAGTGCTGCGCGACAGCCACGGCAACGTGATCACCGTCTGCTCCATGGAAAACTTTGACCCCGTCGGTATCCATACGGGAGATTCCATCGTCATTGCTCCTGCGGTGACGCTTTCGGATAAAGAATATCAGATGCTCCGCTCCGCATCTCTCAAGATCATTACGGAATTGCAGATCGAGGGCGGGTGCAACTGCCAGTTTGCGCTCAATCCCGACTCGTTCGAGTATTCCGTTATCGAGGTGAACCCGAGGGTGTCCCGTTCGTCCGCACTGGCAAGTAAAGCGACCGGTTTCCCGATCGCGAAAGTTGCCACGAAGATAGCGCTCGGCTATACGCTCGACGAGATCAAAAACGACGTGACGGGAAAGACCTATGCTTGCTTTGAGCCTACTTTGGACTACGTCGTCGTCAAACTGCCGAAATGGCCTTTCGATAAATTCCTCTATGCCAAGCGCGAATTGGGTACCCGCATGAAGGCCACGGGCGAAGTGATGTCCATCGGCACGAGTTTCGAGATGGCGATCATGAAGGCCGTCCGCGGCGCCGAAATCTCTCTTTCATCCCTCAACTTGGATAAATACGAGGGCAAAAATCTGCGTAAAGAGTTGAAAAAGTTGTCCGACGAGCGGCTCTTCACGGTATTTGCCGCTCTCAAAGCGGGCATCAGCGTGGACGAGATTTTCGAGATCACAAAGATCGATCGCTGGTTCCTGCATAAACTGAGCAATCTTGTCCGGTTTGAAAAGAGGCTTAGCTCTGAAAAACTGACCCGCGCTCTCTATGACGAGGGGAAGCGGCTCGGCTATCCGGATAAAGAATTGGAAAAACTTTCCGGACAGAAGATCCCGTATCACCGCAAGGCCGTCTATAAGATGGTCGATACCTGTGCGGCAGAATTTTCCGCTGCGACTCCGTATTTTTATTCTACGTATGACGATCAGTCGCATGACGAGGCGTTGCCGTTCATTCGGAAAAGCACGAAAAAGCGCATTATCGTTATCGGTTCCGGTCCGATCCGCATCGGGCAGGGGATCGAATTTGACTATTCCTCCGTGCATTGCGTCTGGACGCTGAAAGAACTCGGTTACGAAGTCATTATCATCAACAACAACCCCGAAACGGTATCCACCGACTTCGACACGGCGGACAGGCTTTATTTTGAACCGCTCACGCCCGAAGATGTGCAGAATGTTATCGATAAAGAAAAACCTTACGGCGTCGTCATCACGTTCGGCGGGCAGACGGCGATCAAACTCTGCAATTATCTCGACAAGCGCGGCGTGCGCATCCTCGGCACTTCTGCAGACAGCGTAGATATGGCGGAGGACCGCGAACGGTTCGACGAATTGCTCGAACAATTCGGGATCAGCCGTCCGAAGGGGCTCACCGTCATGACGAAGGAAGAGGCTCTTGCCGCGGCGGACAAACTCGGCTATCCCGTCTTGCTGCGTCCTTCTTACGTGATCGGCGGTCAGAACATGACGATCGCGTTTACGGAAAGCGATATTTCCCGATATATGGACGTCATCCTCGCACAGCATATCGAAAACCCCGTGCTTTGCGATAAATATCTGATGGGGCAGGAATTGGAGGTTGACGTCATCAGCGACGGCACGGACGTGCTGATCCCCGGCGTCATGCAGCATATCGAGCGTGCCGGCGTGCACAGCGGAGATTCGATCGCGGTCTATCCTCCGTACAATCTGAGCGACATCATGCTCGCAAAGATCATCGAGTGCTCCACGCAACTTGCTCTGTCCCTCAAAACGAAGGGGCTCGTCAATATTCAGTTCCTCGTTTATCAAGGCGAATTGTACGTGATCGAAGTGAATCCGCGCGCGTCGCGTACGATCCCGTATATCAGCAAGGTTACGGGCGTGCCCATGGTCGAACTTGCCACAAAGATCATCGTCGGCGCAAAACTGAAAAAACTCGGCTACGGAACGGGGCTTTATAAAAGTTCTCCCTATGTCGCGGTGAAGGTTCCCGTATTTTCCTTTGAAAAACTCAACGACGTCAATTCGCAACTCGGTCCGGAAATGAAATCGACGGGCGAGGTGCTCGGCATCGGCAAAACGGTGGAAGAAGCGCTCTTCAAGGGCCTCGTTTCCGCAGGGTTCAAACTTTGCCATCCTACAAAGAGCAGACATGTTGGCGTGTATTTTACCGTCAACGATCAGGATAAATTTGAAATTTTGGGGCTCGCTAAAAAATTCAGCGATCTCGGGTTGGATATTTATGCTACGGCCGGTACGGCGGATACGATCAGAACGCTCGGCATCGAGGTCACGACCGTCGACAGGCTTTCGAACAGCGACGAGATCCTGCGCCTGATGGACGATGGGAAAGTGGACTACATCGTATACACGGGCAAAACGGATATGGATTCGATCGAAGATTATATCCGCATGTATCATCATGCGATCCTGCTCGGCATTACGACACTCACTTCGTTGGATACGGCCAATGCGTTGGCGGATATCATCGCCAGCCGTTTTAACGAGGACAATACGGAACTTGTCGATATAAACCATCTCCGCACGGAAAGGACGAAATTAAAGTTTTTCAAAATGCAGAGTTGCGGCAACGATTATATTTTCTTCGATAATATGGACGGAAAGATCACCTGTCCGGAATCGCTTGCGATCAACTTTGTGGACAGGCATTACGGTATCGGCGGCGACGGCATCACGCTCATTGAAAAATCTGACGTTGCGGATGCAAAAATGCGCATCTTCAATAAAGACGGCAGCGAGGGCGCCATGGCCGGCAATTCCATCCGCTGCGTGGCGAAATATCTTTTCGATAACGGTTTTGTGAAAGACAAAAATATCACCATCGAAACGCTGAGCGGCATCAAAAATCTTACGCTGTATACGTTTAACGGAAAAGTGAGTTCTGTCAGCGTGGATATGGGGAAAGCGGTTCTCGACGGCGAATCGATACCTTCCACGCTGGAAGGAGAAACGGTCGTCGGCAGAGAGATCGAAATCGGGGGACAGAAATATTCTGTCACGCTCGTCAACGTGGGCAACCCGCACTGCGTCGTGTTCTGCGACAAGGTCGATGCGGTTGACGTGGCAAACGTCGGTCCGCAGTTCGAATATTCGGATTACTTCCCCAAACGGGTCAACGTGGAATTTGTCAGGGTCGTCAACGATAAAACTTTGAAAATGCGCGTTTGGGAGCGCGGAAACGGCGAGACGCTCGCCTGCGGTACGGGCGCGGCGGCTTCTGCGGTCGCCGCTGTATTGGGCGGTCATTGCCGAAAAGACGAGGATATCACCGTCAAACTTCGCGGGGGAGATCTGATAGTCCGCTATGGTTCCGACGGAAACGTGACGCTGACGGGCGGAACAAAACTTGTATTTGAGGGTGAGGTGGAATTTTAATCATGAAAGAGGTATTTTACGAAGAGAGCGTGGAAATGCGCAATCAGAAATCGGCGAAACCCAAATTTATGATTTTTACGGTTTGCGGGGTTGCGTCTGCCGTCTTTGCCGTATTTTCCTTTTTCAATACGATCTTTTTCGCACAGGGGCTTGCGGGGATTCTCATCAGCCTCGTCATTACGGTTTTAATGGCGGCGTCTGCCATCTTTCTCATGACCAAGCGGCACGGCTTTTATCTTTCATATGATTATACGTTTGTAACGGACGAACTCCGTATTTCAAAAGTTTTGCACGACCGCAAACGGAAACATCTGTATTCCGTGAGTACGGACAGGATTATTCAGATCGGCCGGTTGGGAAGCGATTCTTATGAAAAACTGAAAAAGTCGCCCGACGTCAAAGAAGATATACTGACGCCGAATATCGAAGCGGGCGAAGATAAAGAATTTTATTACATTTTTGCCAGCACGAACGTGGGAAAACGGCTGCTGATTCTCGAATGCAGGCTGCAGTTGATTGCCAATATCATCCGCTTTATGAACAGAAACGTATTGGAAACGGAATTTAACAGAAAACAATGATTTATCTTGACAATGCCGCGACAACGCGGCCGGACAGAAATTCTGTTCAAAGGGCTCTCCGTTTTTTGGAGAACGATTTTTTCAATCCTTCCGCGCTCTACAAGGAAGGATTTGATATTCATAGGGAATTTGAATCGGCAAGAAAGAGCCTGCTTTCTCACATTGCCGATTCCGCTTCGTTTGAATTTCTGTTTACTTCCTGCGGCAGCGAATCGGACAATCAGGTGCTGTTTTCCTGCGCCCGCCGCGGAAACTTTGTCACCACGGAAGGGGAGCATGCGGCAATTTACAATGCGGCGGCTGAACTGAAAAAACGAGGGATCGACGTGCGCTTTGCCCGGCTGAACGCCGACGGAAGCGTAAACGAAGAGGATCTTTTAAGTCAGATCGACGGCAATACATCGCTCGTGTCCGTCATTCATGTCAATAACGAGACGGGCGCGATCAATGATATCGCAAAATTGGCGTCTTTGGCAAAAATGAAAAATCCGGATCTCGTTTTTCATAGCGACGGGGTGCAGGCGTTCGGAAAAATACCTTTCCGTTTGACAAAAGAGATTGATTTTTATACCGTCAGCGCACACAAGATCGGAGGAATCCGCGGGATAGCGGGTTTGGCCCGAGGGAAACGCAGAAATCTGTATCCGCTTATTTACGGAGGCGGACAGGAGGGGGGCTTGCGCGGCGGTACGGAAAACGTATTTGCGGCTAAGCAATTTGAATATGCTGCGGAGCGCAAATTTTCAGCGCTTGAAAAGGATTTTGAAAAGGTCAAAAAGTTTAACGAGTCTTTCAGAACAGGGTTGGACGGGGCCGTGTTTCGCATTTTATCCGCAGATACGGCATCTCCGTATATTTTAAGCATCGCCGCGCCAGGGCTCCGCGGAGAGACTCTGCAGCACATGATCGACGATCATGGCGTGGTCGTGGGAACAGGTTCTGCTTGCTCTTCGCGGAATCGGTTCAGCAGGGTGATTCTGGCGTGCGGTGCGGATGAAAAGACCGCGGACGGAGTCCTCAGGATTTCCTTTTCCGCGGAAAATACCGGTTCTGAAATCGCAGAGGCGATACGGATCATCAATTTGTGTGCCCGTACGCTTGCAGACAAAATGAAATAATTATGGAAAAAGTTATTATAATCCGATATTGTGAAATTCATCTGAAAGGAAAAAACCGCGGATATTTTGAAAAGGTATTCATGGTCAACCTGGAAAAGTCGCTTGCGGGGATCCGGCACGAGATCCGCCGTCCGAGCGGGCGGTATGTGGTGGAAAATTTTGATGCCTCTCAGGCGGAAGAGATCATCGGCCGCCTAAAAAAAGTATTCGGCGTTCATACTCTCAGTTTGGGATATAAAGTCCGTGCGGATTTGGATGCGATCTACGAGGTCGTCAAGATGATCGCCCCCCGCGACGGAACATTCAAGGTAGAGACCAATCGCGCGGATAAAAATTTCCCGCTCAACTCCATGCAGATGAATGCAGAGATCGGCGGCAGGCTGCTCGCTGATATTCCCGCTTTGAAAGTGGACGTAAAGCACCCGCAAAAGGTCCTCAGCATCGATATCCGCGAAAACGGCGATGCACTCGTTTTCGGCGATTTTGTCAAGGGCGCGGGCGGTATGCCGACAGGGACCGCCGGAAGGGGAACGCTCCTGTTGTCGGGCGGGATCGACAGCCCCGTTGCGGGGTACATGGTCGCCAAGCGCGGGATGACGATCGAAGGGGTGCATTTTCACAGTTATCCCTATACCAATCTGCAGGCGCGGGAAAAGGTGGAGGAACTTGCGGAAATCCTTTCCTCTTATACGGGAGAATTGCATCTGCATATCGTTAGTGTAACGCATATTCAGGAGGCGATCCATAAATATTGCCCCGCAGAGATGATGGTTACGTTGCTGCGTCGCTTCATGATGCGGATCGCGGAACGGATCTCTGAAAGGGTGGGGTCGCAATGTATCATCACGGGAGAAAGTCTGGGGCAGGTGGCAAGTCAGACGATCGAGGGGATGACTTCCTCAAACGCCGTTGTCGAAAACTTGCCGGTTTTGCGGCCGCTAGTGGGGTTTGATAAGACAGAAATTATAGAAATAGCAAGAAAAATCGGCACATACGATACTTCCGTATTGCCGTATGAAGATTGCTGTACCGTCTTTCTGCCGAAACATCCCCTGATCAAGCCCGACCTTGCAAAGGTTGAAGAAGCGGAAAAGAAATTGGATATAGGGGCTTTATTGGAAGAGGCCCTTTCGTCCGAGGAAGAGGTTGTCTTCGGCAAATAAGCGTTTGAATGAAAGGTCTCCGATTTTTCGGAGACCTTTTTGCATCAATTTTCCCACCAGTCGAAATGATCGGATATCGTAGCGTTCTTTTTGGCGGATTTTGTGTAGACGACGGGGAGCCGGAGTTCTTTTCCGAATATTTTTTCGCCGCCGTCCGTCGTATAGTAAGGGATTACGGTATACTCGTATTTTTCATTCGGAAGGATATTGTCATCTGTCAAAACCTGCTCGTGTTTTCCTTCATAAATCACCTTGCTTTTACCGTTCAATGTCCGTTTTACCATAATATCATAGTACTCTGTCTGAGATAATTTGATAAAAACGCGATTATTTTTATATGCAACGGATGCTTTTGCTTCAGGGGCCTTGAAAAATTTAGAGGTCTCTTTTGGCAGATTGCTCTTTCTGAAAATATCCGTAAAGGTATATTTTTTCGGCTGATTTTCGTCCGCCCGCACCACGGAATGGTATTTGTCGAATGAGATTTTATCTAAAACGACCTCCTCAATATTCTCAGAATCGTGAAAGGAAGTCGGCCTCTTGTCCTTATAAATTTTTTTATCGATCAGCATTGCGTAATGGCAGGGAAGCCCTCCGCCCGTTATATCCGTAAGTTTGTTGTCGGCGTTTCCCATCCAGATATTGACGGTATAGTCTTTCGTATAGGAAACGGCGTATGCGTCCGTATTTCCCTTTTCGCTGCCGCAGGTGCCCGTTTTTGCGCAGACATCGAAGGGAAGTGCGGCCAGTTTTTTTGCGGTGCCCTCTTTTGCGGCGCTTTTTAAAATGTCGTTGACGATATAGACGGTATCTTCCGAAAAAACTTTTACCGGCAGAAGTTTTCTTTCGTATACGATATTTCCCTCCGAGTCCTCGATTTTTCTGATGAAGGCGGGCGGGCTGAAATATCCTTCGTTTGCAAACACGGAAAAGGCTCCCGTCAGTTGAGTCAGTGTGTATCCTTCGCTGACGCCGCCCAAAGCAAGTGATAGATTTTTATCTTTGCCGGATAGCCGCAGCCCCATTCGGGACAGATACTTTTCGCTCTTGTCGATCCCGAGCCGCGAAAGGGTCTTTACGGCCGGCACGTTCAGGCTTTGCGCAAGCGCCTGTCTGCATGTCACGTAGCCATGGTAAACATCTTTGTAATTGGACGGCGCATATCCGTCGAAGTTCGTCTTTTCATCTGCGATCGGAGTGCAGGCGGAAAGCAGATTTTCTTCAATGGCGGGCGCGTAGACGGCGAGCGGCTTGAACAGGGAACCGGGCTGGCGGGGGATATTCCCTTCGGTAGAGTAATAAGCGGCGATCCCGCAGGTCGCATTGTTTTCCACGACTATGCTTTTTCCCGACCGGTCGGCGTCCGTTTTCAGATTTTCCACATAATTTTGAAGCCCGCTGTCCATATAGGTGTAAATTTTATATCCTCGGGTGAAGGCGTAGGGCGAATAAATGGGCAGGTTTTCAAATTCCTCATAGGCGCACTGCAGGTACGATTTCGATGCGATTCCGTTGTCCTTTTTTTCGGGTAAAGGCGAAAGGATTTCTTTTTCGTAATCCGATTCGGAAATATAGCCTTGTTCGCGCATTCTTTTGAGCACGGCGTTTCGCGCGGAGAGGCATTTTTGCGGATTTATGAAGGGGGAATAATTTCCCGGCGAACGTATGACTGCGGCAAGCATTGCGCTCTCTGCCTGCGATAGGCTTTCGGCGTCTTTCCCGAAATAATAGTTCGAAGCGCTTGCGATCCCGTAACAGTTGTGCCCGAAATAGATGGTATTCAGGTACATTTCAAGGATTTCGTCTTTTGAATACTTTTTTTCGAGCGCTCGCGTCAGTTTGATCTCTTTCAGTTTTCTCGACAAAGTTTTTTCGTTGGTGAGGTGGGTATTTTTTACGAGTTGCTGGCTGATTGTCGAGGCCCCCTGTTTGAAAGAGCGCGAGGTCAGATTTTTCAGGGTCGCTTTTGCGATGCGCGCATAGTCGAGGCCGTTATGTTTATAAAAGCGCTTGTCCTCCGTAGAGATGAAGGCGTTTTTTACGTGATCGGGCAGGCCGGAAAGTTTTACTTTCTTGTTCGCGTTTTCAGAGGAAACGTCCGCGATCTTTTCGTCCGCTGCGTTGTAAACGGTGGCGTAACTTTCGGAAAGATATAGTTTGCCTTCATCCAGCCGGCTGTTTTTTGTCGTGATGAAATAGAAAGCCGTTCCCGCGATCGCCGCGATCGCGACAAGGGCGAGGAAAACGATCAAAATCCTTCTCAATATTTTCATTGTATATACTCCGTTTACAGTATTTGAAATTTCATAAAAATTATTTAAGCGTGAACGAAAGCGAAAGACTTGAAAAATTTCCTCAAAAAAGTTATAATAGAGCATGAATTTAAGCGATACGGTACTTTATGGAAAAATATTATCACATCGTTACGTACGGCTGTCAGATGAACGTACACGAGTCGGAAAAGATCGCGGGGATCCTGCGTGCAAAGGGATATGTTGCCTGCGACGGTGCGGAAGAGGCGGATATCGTCGTATTCAATACCTGTTGCATCCGCGAGAACGCGGAAAATCACGCTTACGGAAATATAGGGGCGTTAAAAAAACTGAAAAGATCCCGTCCCGAAATGCTGATCGCGGTGGGCGGCTGCATGACGCAGCAGGAGGGCGCCGCAGACAGGCTGCGGAAAAAGTTTCCCTTTGTGGATATCGTTTTCGGGACGCATAATCTGACCGCATTGGGCGATCTGATCGATCGCAAAACCGCGCAAAAGAAAGCAGTCGTGGAGATCGGTCGGGAAGAGCCCGTTTCGGATGAAGACGAGGATATTTCTTTCCGCACGAGTTATCCCAACGCATGGGTCAACATCATGTACGGGTGCAATAATTTCTGTTCCTATTGCATCGTGCCTTACGTGCGGGGGCGCGAACGCAGCCGCCGTCCGGACAATATACTTTCCGAAGTCAGTGCCTTGCTCGATGGCGGCTATAAAGAAATTACCCTTTTGGGGCAGAACGTCAATTCTTATGGCAACGATATGGGCGGCGCCTTTTCCTTTCCCGGGCTTTTGGATCGGATCTGCGAAAGAAAGGGAAAATACAGGCTCCGTTTTATGACCAGCAACCCCAAAGATTTCGGCGAGCCGCTCATCCGTTCGATCGAAAAAAACGAACAGATCTGCCATCTTGTCCATCTTCCCGTGCAGGCGGGGTCGGACAGGATCCTGAAACTGATGAACCGAAAGTATACGGCTTCGGAATACCTGAAGAAAGTGGAACTTTTAAGAAAAATCGTGCCCGATTGCCAACTGACGTCGGACATCATGGTCGGGTTCCCCACGGAGACGGAGGAAGATTTCCGTGCGACGCTCGACCTTGTCAGAGAGGCGGATTTTTCTACTGCGTTCACGTTCGTATATTCGCCTCGGAGCGGCACGAAAGCGGCGGCCATGGAGGGGCAGATCCCCGAAGAGGTAAAAAAAGAGCGCATCATGCGCCTGGTGGAAGCGGTCAATGCGCGGACGAGGGAAAAATCTTCGGCATATCTCGGCAAAACGGCGGAGATTCTGTGCGAGGATTTCGACGAGAAAAAGAGCCTGTATCTGGGGCGCGACGAATACGGCAGGATGGGCTATTTTAAGAGCGATGCCGACGTTCGCGGACGATTTGTGAAACTGAAAATCAATGATGCATCGGGCGTTTCGCTCTACGGCGATCTGGTCGAAGAATAAACAGAGGATGAAGATATGAGCAGCGGATTGTCGCCGATGATGCGGCACTATCTGGAAGTAAAAGAAAAGTATAAGGATTGCGTGGTATTTTACCGTCTCGGCGATTTTTACGAGATGTTTTTCGACGACGCGATCGAAGTGTCGCGCCTTTTGGACCTTACCTTGACGGGAAGAGACTGCGGGCTTTCAGAGCGCGCGCCTATGTGCGGGATCCCGTTTCATGCGGCGGATACTTACGTTGCAAAATTGGTCGCGCTCGGCAAAAAGGTCGCGATCTGCGAACAATTATCCGATCCCGCAACCAGTAAGGGGATCGTCGAAAGAGGGGTGATCCGGGTCATATCGGCGGGTACGCTCATCGAAGAATCCCTTCTCGACGAAAAGAAAAACAATTATATTGCCTGCTGTTATAAAGAAAAGGAAAAAAATTCTGTCGCCTGGACGGATATCACCACGGGCGAGTTCAATGCGGCTATCTTTGACGGGGAAGGGGGATTGGAAGATCTTTGCGAGTATCTTTTCAAACTCGCTCCTGCGGAGATCATTGCCAACGAAGAGTTTTTGCTCGCCTCCAAGGAAAACCCGAATCTTCGTTCGGGCGGGCTTCCCGCAGTATCCTGTTACGTGCCGTGGGCGTTCGGTTTAAGGCATGCGGAAAAAAATCTTCTTGAACAGTTCGGCACAAAAACCCTCGTTCCCTATGGAATAGACGAAAATCCAGAAGCGGTCTGCGCGGCCGGCGCGCTGATCGAATATCTTCGCGAAACACAAAAACATGCCCTGAAAAATATAGACGGGATCAGGCTTGTCAATAAAGATAAATATATGATGATCGACGGAGCGGCGATCAAAAATCTCGAATTGACCAAGACGCTCGGCGGAGGAAAGCGAAAGGGGTCTCTCCTGTGGCTGCTTGACAATACGCAGACCGCCATGGGCGCACGGCTGATGAATTCGGTGGTTCTGAATCCGCTCGGCAACAGAGAGGATATACTCTATCGGCTGGACGGAGTGGAAGAATTATTCAACGCCACGGTCGTGCGTGCGGGCCTTTCGGAAACGCTTGGGGGCGTGCATGACATCGAGAGGATCGCGGGAAAAATTTCCAACAACAATCTGACGCCGCGCGACTGCGTGAATCTCGGCGCGTCGCTCGCGCTCGTTCCGGCGCTTCGTTTTCACCTTTCAGGGTTTACCTCCAAAGTGCTCAAAGACATTGTCGAAGGGTTGGGAGATTTTTCGGAACTGTCCGGTCTTTTGGCGAATGCCTTTATCGAAAATCCTCCCGTCAATGTTAAAGAGGGCGGATATATCAAAAAGGGATACAGTCAGGAACTGGACGAACAGCGCGCCCTGCACGAGGGCGGTGCTCGCATGATCGCCGAAATGGAGGCGAGGGAACGGGAAGAAACGGGGATCCGCAACCTGAAGATCAAATACAATCGGGTTTTCGGGTACGGGATAGAGGTGACGAATTCCTTCAAAGACAAGGTCCCGTACCGTTATCAGCGCCGTCAGACGCTCACCAATGCAGAGCGTTTTGTGACGGACGAACTCAAAGAACTGGAAACAAAAATCCTTTCGAGCGCGGAAAAGAGCCTCGCTTTGGAAATTTCCCTCTTTGAACAGATCAAGAGCATTCTTGCCGAAAATATCGGGAAATTAAAATCGCTTTCTTCGGCAATCGCGCTTCTCGATTGCCTCTTGTCCTTTGCCTGCGTATCCAAAGAGCGCTCTTATTGCCGTCCTCAGATCGTTTCCGCGGGAGCGGAAATGGTCATCAAAGACGGAAGACATCCCGTTGTGGAGGCGCTTTCGAAAGAACGCTTCGTGCCCAACGATACGACGCTGGGAGATGATACGCGCACGATGGTCATTACGGGGCCGAACATGGCCGGCAAAAGCACATATATGCGCCAAACGGCCCTGATCGCCCTGATGGCGCATATCGGATGTTTTGTTCCCGCGCGTTCGGCAAGCATCCCCGTGCTCGACCGCATCTTTACGCGCGTCGGGGCGAGCGACAATCTGATCCTCGACCAGAGTACGTTTATGGTGGAAATGACGGAAGTCGCTTCGATTATCCGGAACGCTACGCCCGATTCACTGTTGATTCTCGACGAGGTGGGCAGGGGGACCAGCACGTACGACGGTCTGAGCATCGCGTGGGCGGTGCTCGAGTATCTGACGCAGAATATCCGCGCGAAGACGATGTTTTCCACGCATTATCATGAACTTACGGAATTGGAAGGGAAGATAGACGGGATCAAAAATTATAAAGTTACGGTCAAAGAGACTGCCGGTTCCATCATTTTCCTGCGCAAGATCGTCCGGGGCGGAACGAACAAGAGTTTCGGTATAGAAGTTGCACGACTTGCTGGCATTCCGCCGGCAGTGACTTCCCGCGCAAAAGAGATCTTGAAACAGTTGGAAAAAAGCGATATAGCGAAAAACGGAAATCTTTCCGATGCGGATAGGGCGGCCGCGGGAAATGCGGAGCAGGCTCCTTCGGAGAGCGAAGCGGAGCGTATCCTTCGCGAGATCGACGTGAACAATCTCTCGCCGATGCAGGCGCTTCAGATCCTTGCGGACCTTACGGAGAGAGTGAAAGGGGAATAAATGGCGAAAATCAATATACTTGACAGCAACGTATATAACAGGATCGCCGCGGGAGAGGTCGTTGAACGTCCCGCTTCGGCGGTCAAAGAATTTGTCGAAAACAGCCTCGACGCCGGAGCAAAAAATATCGTGATCCGCATAGAGAGGGGCGGAAAGGATCTGATTTCCGTTTCAGACGACGGGGCGGGGATCGAAAAATCGGAAATGTATTCCGCATTTCTTCCGCACGCGACGAGTAAGATCGAAAAGGCGGAAGATCTCGATGCGATCACGACGCTGGGTTTTCGGGGCGAGGCACTCGCTTCCATCGCTTCCGTTTCTCGGGTCACTCTGCGCTCCAAGACTGCCGGGGAAGAGTCTGCCGGCGAACTTGTCTGTGCGGGCGGAAAGATGGGGGAGATATTGCCGTGCGCATTGAGCGGAGGGACGGAGATCGTTGCGGAAAATCTGTTTTACAATACGCCCGTCCGCGCAAAATTTATGAAGACGGACAAAGGGGAGGAGAGCGAGGTTTCCGCGGTCGTTTCCCGCTTCGTGCTCGGCAATCCTGAAGTTGCGTTCAAATATTACATTGACGGAAAATTGTCTTTGCAGTCTTTCGGCGGCGGACTGGACGAGGCGGTCGCGGCGGTTTATGGGGCGTCGGTGATTGCGGAATGCTATCAGATCGATGCGGTCAAACACGGGATCCGGCTGAGAGGGTATCTCGGCAAACCGACCTTTACCAAGGCAAACCGTACCTATCAAAGCGTATTTGTGAACGGCCGTTATGTCGTAAACAATACCATTTCTTCCGCAATTTCCAATGCGTATGCCAGTTATCTGATGAAGCGCCAGTATCCTTTTTACGTACTGTTCGTAGACGTTCCGCCGGAAATCGTGGACGTCAATGTTCATCCGAATAAATCCGACGTCCGCTTTGAAAACAATCAGATCATTTACGGCAGTATTTATTCGGTCGTTTCCGCCGTTTTGGACGGAAATGCGTCGGCGATAGAATATGTCGTCGGCGGAACGGACGAGGCAGAGAAAGAAAAGTCTGCCGAGCATCCTTCAAACGGTGCGCTGCCCTCTTTTGATTCGGGCAAAATTACCGCCGATAGAAAGTTTGATCCCGGTTTGTCGGCGGAAGATTTGCGGAAAGGGGAAAAGGAAGAGAGAGCCTTTGCTTCTCCGACGTATACGATGCCCAAACGGCAAACGCCCGTCATGATAGAATTTCATGACAGCGCAGCGGTTTCGGAGCCTTTCAAACCTGAAAAAGCCGACCTTCAAAAGGCGGAAGAAAATTTTTCGGAAGATCTGCAAAAAACGACCGATATTTTTGAAGAAAATAAGCGCTATCTCGACGCTTTGGAAAAAAAGGCGAAACAGCAAAAACTTATATTTGACAGCGCGGAATACAAAGGATGTCTTTTTAACACTTATCTCATTTACGAAGCGGGCGACGATGCCTATATCATCGATCAGCACGCGGCGCACGAGCGCCTGATTTTTGACCGCCTACGCGCGGAGATGGAGGAGAGAAGAATTGTCCGTCAGCCGATGCTGGTGCCTTATATCGTCAATGCAAACCATGCAGAGGCACAATTTCTGTCGGACAATCTGACGAATATCGAAGAGATCGGGTTTGAGATCGAAGAATTCGGAGCTGGCAGTTTCAAAATTTCTTCCGTGCCTTTGGACCTGCAGGATATCGATCTTGACAGTTTTTTCCGCGACCTTTTGGGCGAAATAGGAAATCTGAAGGGGATAAAACTGTCAGAACTTTTGCGGGATAAGATCGCCATGACTGCGTGCAAGCATGCGGTTAAAGGCGGGATGTCTCTCACCGATTCGGAAAAAGAAAAATTATTTGAAATGCTCCGCGGCGATATGGGGCTGAAGTGTCCGCACGGCAGGCCGATCGCCGTAAAACTCAGTAAATATGAAATCGAAAAAATGTTCAAAAGGATTGTCTGAAAAGACGGCCGTCGTGATCTGCGGTGCCACGGCCTCGGGCAAAACGGGTTTTTCCGTCGATATCGCCGAAGCGGTCGGCGGAGAAGTTGTTTCGGCCGACTGCATGCTGGTATATAAAAGACTGAATATCGGCACGGCAAAACCGACGGTGGAAGAGCGCAAAGGGATTCCGCATTACATGATCGACGTAGCGGAACCGGAACAGGGTTATTCTGTAAGCGATTACGAAAACGCCGCTCTCCCGTTGGTTTATGATATCGTTCAAAGAGAAAAGGTGCCCGTTATCTGCGGGGGAACAGGGTTTTATATTCAATCTCTTTTGTTTGAAAGGCAAAACGGAAATGTTCCCGCCGATGCCCGCATCCGTGAAAAATACGAAAATCTTGCCCTCGAAAAGGGGAAAGGATACGTGCATTCGATGCTGGCCGAAGTTGATCCCGAAAGCGCGGAGAAATTGCATCCGAACGATTTGAAGCGGGTCATCAGAGCACTGGAAATTTTTGAATGCACGGGCAGAAAAAAATCTGAACAGAGGGACGGATTTGAGCCTAGGATCCGTTACGCCGCTTTTGCCTTTGATTATCCCAGAAATATATTGTACGAGCGGATCGACAGGCGGGTGGATCAAATGCTTTCCGCGGGGTTGGTCGACGAAGTGGAGTCTCTGTACAGGGACGGAATAGATGAACGCTGTCAATGCATGCAGGGAATCGGATATAAAGAAGTGCTCGAATTTTTGAAAAACAGAATTTCGTACAGTACTATGTCAGACATGATCAAGCAAAATACGCGAAATTATGCAAAACGTCAGATCACTTTTTTTAAAAAGTTTCCGAATCTGATCTGGCTGGATCCGGAGGCGAAAGAGAACGTAGAGAGGGTTTCGGAATATGTTGTCGGCAGAAAAACTGATTTCTGAAAGTGAAAAGAAATTAAAACTTTTGTTTGCGCAGGCGGAGGAAATTGCGCAGTTCAACCAAGGAAAAGTTCTGGATGCGTTCCGCAATGCAAAAATTGCTTTGCGGCATTTTGCGGCCTCTACCGGTTACGGCTATGGGGATGAAGGGAGAGATACGCTGAACGCGCTCTTTGCGGATGTTTTCGGGGCGGAGGCTTCGCTCGTTTCTCCGCATTTGCTTTCCGGAACGCATGCTTTGACGGCGGCGCTTTTCGGTGTTTTGAAAACGGGAGACGTCTTATACAGCATTTCAGGAAATCCTTACGATACGCTTTTGGAAGTGATCGGCGGCAAAAACGTAGGGTCTTTGGCGGATTACGGGATCGGATACAAAAAGACGGATTTGAAAGAGGGAAATTTTGATCTTGCTGCAATTCAGGAAGGGTTAAAAGATCCGCACGTGAAAGTGGTCTATATTCAAAGATCCCGCGGGTACGAGTGGCGCGATGCGCTGAGCGAAGAAAAAATCAAAAATGTATGCTCTTTTGTCCGCGGGCAGGGATTTAGCGGTTGTATTTTTGTAGACAATTGTTACGGCGAATTTGTCGAAAAGACCGAGCCAACGCAATGCGGCGCGGATCTTGCGGTGGGTTCTCTGATCAAAAACGCGGGGGGCGGACTGGCGCCGACCGGCGGTTACATCGCGGGCAAAAAAGAGTATGTGGATGCGGTTGCGCGCAGGGTAACCGCGCCGTCCGTCGGGGCGGAGATCGGATCGTATGCTTTCGGGTATCAATATTTTTATCAGGGCATATTTATGGCACCGCATGTCGTAAGCCAGGCAGTGAAAGGGAGCCTGTTGATCGGGCAGTGCCTTCAGTCTCTCGGATACGAGACGTCGCCTTCGCTCGATTGTCTTCCTTTTGATATCACGAGGGCGATCCGTTTCAAGACGAAAAACGAATTGATCGGGTTTATACAGGCTGTTCAGGAAGCCTCTCCGGTAGACAGTTTTCTGACGCTCGAACCTTGGGATATGCCGGGTTACGGCGATCAGGTCATCATGGCGGCCGGTACGTTTGTGCAGGGTGCCTCGATCGAACTTTCTGCGGATGCACCGATCAAAGAACCTTACACTGCCTATTTTCAGGGCGGACTGACTTACGAACATTGCAAATATGCCTTGGCAAAAGTTTTGCAGAAATTGATCTGATTTTTTTGGGGGCCATGCTTTGCATGTTTCCGAGACGGGCTGTTTTTTAAGTAAAAATCTGCATCTCTTTGGTTTTGCAAAAGATTTTTACCTTGGGTAAGAAGTGCCTGCTCGTTATTGTAATTTGCTGATGGCAAAATGGGGGAACGATGAAATTTTATAATGAACTGATGCAGATGTTGCAACGGCCTCCGCTGTACAAAAGGTCGTCCGCACCATTTTGGGATGACGATCACATATCGGCACAGATGTTGAAGGCACATCTCGATCCTTTATCCGATAACGCCAGTCGCAACGCGGCTTTTATTGATCGTTCAGTACAATGGATCAAAGGGCTTATTCCTCCTCAAAAGAAAGTAAATCTTTTAGATTTGGGGTGCGGGCCGGGATTGTATGCCGAACATTTTTCCGATTGCGGGTATCATGTCACGGGCATTGATATTTCCGGACGTTCCATAGACTATGCTGTGCGTTCAGCAAATGAGCGCGGGCTGTCTGTCCGCTATTTCCGACAAAATTATCTTACGGCGGCATTGGAAGAACAGGCTTTCGACATGGTCGTCATGATTTACTGCGATTACGGCGCTTTGACGCCGCAAGAGAGGCAAATAATCTTAAAAAATATTTTTTCCTGCTTGAAAAAAGGCGGGAGATTTTTGTTAGACGTCTTTTCTACGGTTTTTTGGGAAAAATTTACAGAAAATCAAACCTGGGAGATTTATCCGTGCGGTGGTTTTTGGAATAATCAAGAGCATATCTCATGGTGCGGCCGCTATCGGTATCCTCAGCGAGTGACGTTGGAAAGAACGATTGTTTTAACAAAGCAAGAATTCTGCGAGTATAATATTTGGAATTCTTGTTTTTCGAGGGAGGAATTGATAGACGAGGTGAGTCGGGCGGGCTTTTCCGTGTGCGGCACATGGAGCGATGTTGCGGGAACGGTTTATTCCGTTGCCTCGCCGACTATAACTTTACTGGCGGAAAAATAGATATTAAATCACATAAAGGAAGGACGCGGATAACTCCGCGTCCTTCAGTATTTGTCTTATTGTGTGGAAACTGCAGTCTGATCAACGAAAGAATTAATACATTCCGCCGCCCATGCCGCCGCCTGCAGGTGCCGCAGGTTCGGGTGCGGGGATATCCGTCACGACGCTTTCCGTCGTGAGGAGCGTCGATGCGACGGACGCCGCGTTTTGCAGCGCGCTTCTGGAAACCTTCGTCGGGTCGATGATGCCGCTTTCCACCATATCGGTATAGCGGTTTTTCAGAGCATCGAAGCCATAGTTTGCCTTTTTGCTGGCAACGATCTTGTCAATAATTACGGAACCGTCAACGCCCGCGTTCTTCGCGATCTGTCTTACAGGTTCTTCAACCGCCTTCAGGATAATCTGAGCGCCCGTCTTTTCGTCTCCCTCCAAAGAAGCGACCAGTTTTTTGAGTGCGGTCGTAGTGGAGAGGAGTGCGACGCCGCCGCCGGGAACGATGCCTTCTTCGACCGCCGCGCGGGTTGCTGCAAGTGCGTCCTCGATGCGGAGTTTCTTTTCTTTCATTTCAACTTCCGTCGCAGCGCCTACATTGATAACGGCTACGCCGCCGGCAAGTTTTGCAAGGCGTTCCTGCAATTTTTCTCTGTCGTAATCAGAGGTCGTCTCCGCGATCTGCGCTTTGATTGCGTTGACCCTCGCTTTGATGGCCGCGGGATCGCCTGCGCCGTTGATGATCGTGGTATTGTCTTTATCGACCTTGACCTGATTTGCTCTGCCGAGCATGTCGGGCTTGACGTCTTTGAACTCATACCCGAGGTCAGAGGAGATAACGGTGCCGCCGGTCAAAATAGCAATGTCTTCCAGCATGGCTTTTCTTCTGTCACCGAAACCGGGCGCCTTGACCGCAACGCAGTTGAATACGCCTTTCAGTTTGTTCACGATCAACGCAGCAAGCGCGTCGCCTTCCACGTCTTCGGCAATGATCAAAAGCCTTGCGCCCTGCTGTGCGAGGGGTTCTATGATCGGCAGGATTTCCTGAAGATTGGAGATCTTTTTATCCGTGATCAAAACATAAGGCGTGTCGAGCACCGCTTCCATTTTTTCCGTATTGGTAACCATATAAGCGGAAGCATAGCCCCTGTCGAACTGCATGCCTTCGACGGTCGTCAGTTCGGTGTTCATCGACTTGCCTTCTTCGACGGTGATCACGCCGTCTTTGCCGACTTTTTCCATTGCGTCGGAAATGAGTTGTCCGACCGTTTCGTCGCCGGCGGAAATGGAGGCGACCTGCGCGATCGCAAGTTTGCTGTCGATCGTTTTGGAGATCTTTTTGATCTCTTCTACTGCGGTCGCGACAGCCTTATCGATGCCTTTTCTGAGAATGATGGGGTTCGCGCCGGCGGCAAGGTTTTTCAAACCTTCGCGGATGATCGCCTGTGCAAGAACGACAGCGGTGGTCGTTCCGTCGCCCGCAACGTCGTTCGTCTTGGTGGAAACTTCTTTAACGAGTTGCGCTCCCATGTTTTCGAACGGATCTTCCAGTTCGATTTCTTTCGCGATCGTTACGCCGTCGTTCGTGATCAGCGGAGCGCCGAATTTTTTGTCAAGAACCACGTTTCTGCCTTTGGGGCCGAGCGTGATTTTAACGGTGTCCGCAAGGGTATTTACGCCTTTTTCGAGAGCCTTTCTGGCCTCGTCTCCGTATTTGATCTGTTTAGCCATGATGGTAATCCTCCTTTCAGCCTGTTTCTTTATTCAACGATTGCCAGGATATCGCTCTGGCGGATGATGGTAAATTCTTTGCCGTCGACTTTGAATTCGCTTCCCGAATATTTGGAGAAGAGGATCGTATCGCCGACTTTGACGACCATTTTAACGTCTTTTCCGTCGACCATTCCGCCGGGGCCGACCGCAACGACTTTTGCGGTCTGCGGTTTTTCCTGCGCCGAGGAGGGAAGAATAAATCCGCTTTTGGTCTTTTCTTCCGTCTGAACGCTTTCAACGACAACTTTATCGAATAAAGGTTTGATGTTCATACAGATTTGCCTCCAATGTTTTTTACTCTTTCAGTTTTAGCACTTATTGCTCCTGAGTGCTAATTTACTATATATTATATACAATAGAAATGAAATGTCAAATGTTTTAACGCCGAAAATAGAAAAAATTAGCACTCTTTTTATAAAAGTGCTAATTCATTCCGAAATGGATGCCGAAATAAAGATTGCGCTTGCATTTTGAAGGATTGTGTGGTAAAATATGCATAATAAGTCAAAAGAGGAAGCGCGTATGGACAAGTGGGATAAAAGGTTTATGGAACTGACGGAAACCGTTGCCGGCTGGTCGAGTTGTTTTCAGGAAAACAGGCATGTCGGGGCGGTGATCGTGTTGGATAAACGTGTTTTGACGACCGGTTATAACGGAGCGCCTGCGGGGATCCGCAGTTGCGTTGACAAAGGGGAGTGCCTCCGCAGGAAACTCGGCGTCGAAAGCGGAACTCGTCAGGAACTTTGTTACGCCGTCCACGCGGAACAGAATGCGATCATTCAGGCGGCGCGTCTCGGGATCAAGATCGGCGGCGCCACGCTCTATTGCACGCACCAGCCGTGCGTCATTTGTGCAAAGATGATCATCAATGCAGGGATCGCGCGCGTCGTCTATAAGTTTGGCTATCCGGACGATTTTTCCATGCAACTTTTCAAAGAGGCGGGCGTTACCGTTCAAAAATACGAGGAATTGGAAAAGGAGAACTGAAAAATGAAAAATCCCGTAGTTACGTTTACGATGGAAAGCGGAAAAACTTTCAAAGCGGAACTGTATCCCGAAAAGGCTCCCAATACCGTCAACAATTTTCTTTCGCTTGTCAACGGCGGTTTTTACGACGGGCTGGGATTCCACAGGATCATTGAGGGATTTATGATCCAGGGCGGAGACCCCGCGGGCGTAGGAACGGGCGGTCCCGGTTATACGATCAAAGGGGAATTCCGCATGAACGGATTTTTGCAAAACGATATCAAGCATCTGCGCGGCGTGCTCTCGATGGCCCGTTCGATGATGCCGGACAGCGCGGGTTCTCAGTTTTTTATCATGCACGAGGATGCGGCGCATCTCGACGGGCAGTATGCGGCGTTCGGTAAGATCATCGAGGGGATGGACGTTGTCGATGAGATCGCGTGTACTGAAACGGACATGCGCGACAGACCGCTCCGGCCGCAGACGATGCGCAAAGTGACGGCGGAGACTTTCGGGGTGTCCTATCCCGAGCCCAAAAAGGTAAAATAAACTTGAACGGCCGCAAAAGGGCGGCGGTGCGGGGATCCCGCGGAGTCTTCCGCCGGATCCTTTTTATTATATGGTTGCGGATGATTTAAAAGGCGATATTTGCGGCAGACGGAAAATTTTACAAATTTTTAACAAATTTTTATTGTTTCGGAAAAGCCGAAATGATAATCTGAGACAGTCAGAAGGCGAAGGAGGCATAACATGATTAAAATTCTTGTGGCGGAAGACGACAGGGCGCTGAACGATCTCGTGTGTTCTATGCTCCGCGGCAACGGAATGGAGGCGGTTGCCGCCTTTGACGGGAAGCAGGCGCTCGATCTGTTTGAAAGCGAGTCTTTCGATATGGTTATCAGCGACATCATGATGCCTCACACGGACGGCTTTGCGCTGGCGGAGAATATACGCCGTGCGGACAAACGCATTCCTATTTTATTTATGACGGCGTTGGACGATAAGCCCTCAAAACAGCGCGGGTTTCAGACGGGGATAGACGATTATGTCGTAAAGCCCTTCGATGTGGACATACTGTTGTTGCGCGTGTGCGCTCTTTTGCGCCGGGCAAATATAGAACAAAGCCGCGAACTTGTCGCTGGCAATCTGCGCATGAACGAAGACGAGCATACCGCATACGTAGACGGCGAGGAATTGCCTCTTACGGTACGGGAGTTTGATCTGCTATTCAAACTGCTGTCCTATCCCAAACGCACTTATACGAGGACGCAACTTATGGATGAGTTTTGGGGATACGATGCTTCCGCCACCTCGAGGACGGTGGACGTATATATGTCGAAATTGCGCGAAAAGACCTCCGCCTGCAACGGCTTCGAGATCGTGACCGTGCACGGCCTCGGTTATAAGGCGGTGCTGAAATGAAGAGGAAAAATCCGAACCGAATTTTTTCCGTTCTCGGATATGCTGCATTGTTCGTGACGATTGCCGTTATCATCATGGTGGCGCTTCTCGTCTATGATCTTGCCGATCGCGCCCTGAATGGAAACGATGCGCTGATCGCGGTTGTCATGCTGACGGTCATCATATTTTTGGCGCTCATCTGTACTTTGGCGGATGGGATCCGCCGCAAAATATTGGTGAAAGGCCCCGTTGAAAAAATACTCGAGGCGACCCAGAAAATCGCTTCGGGTGATTTTTCTGTACGGATGGAACCGATCCACGCGTTCGGGCGATACAACGAGTATGACCATATCATGGAAAACATCAATAAAATGTCCGCGGAACTTGCAAAGACAGAGGTTTTGCATACGGATTTTGTTTCCAACGTATCGCATGAACTGAAAACGCCTTTGGCGATCATCCAAAATTATTCTATGGCGATCCAAAGCGGAGATCTTGACAAAGAAACGCATGACAAATACGCAAACGTGCTCGCCATGACCGCGAAAAGACTGACCGATCTCGTCACCAATATACTGAAACTGAATCGGCTCGAAAATCAGGAGATCGCGCCGGTCCGCGAAGAAATCCGCCTGAACGAAATGCTGGAACAGGCATTGCTTCGGTACGAAGAGAGGATAGAGGAAAAGTCGCTCGAGTTGGCTTGCGACCTGCAGCCCGTCACGGTGCATTCAGATCCCGCTTATCTGGAAATCGTATGGAACAATCTCATTTCCAACGCAGTCAAATTCACGGAACCGGAAGGCAGAATCTTTATTACGCTCGGAACGGAAAACGGCAATGCGGTTGTAAAAGTGGAAGACAGCGGCTGCGGTATCCCGAAAGAGATAGGGGAACGCATCTTCGATAAATTTTATCAGGGGGATACCTCGCACGCACAGGAAGGAAACGGACTCGGGCTTGCACTCGTAAAAAAGGTGATAGATGTGCTCGGCGGAGAGATTTCGGTGGAAAGCGAAGTGGGTAAAGGCAGTATCTTTACCGTAAAATTGCGTGGAGAGAATCAATGAATAAACTGAAAAAGTTGATCGCTTTTCTGAAAGATCCGAATTTTATTTTTCTTTGCGCTGTTTGGCTTATAACGCTTTGCCTGGTCGCTTATTCTATCGTCATGATGGTTTTTGGTGTAGGGTCATGGCTGGCGTATGTCGTTTTTGCCTGTACCGCGGTTTTTTTTGCCTACGCCATCTATACGATCGTGCGCGGCGTGCCCGCTCTCAAAGCGAAGGTCGTCGAACGGGCTAAACGCCACGCCTTTACAAACAATCTGATCACCGATTATGGTTTTCGGACGATCGCGTTTTCCGTCTTTTCCTTCGTGATCAATGTCGGATTTGCCGTATTCAACGCGGTGCTCGGCATTGTTGCCTCGTCCGTATGGTATGGCATTCTTGCAGGTTATTATATTTGTCTGAGTGCGCTGCGTTTTGGCCTGTTGGTCGGCGGATACAAGGCGAAAAAGCGTTCGGCAGACAACTCCGCGCTCTTTTCGGAATATAAGTTGCGTCTTTACCGGCTGTGCGGTGTCGCTCTGTTTGTGCTTGAGGTCGCGCTGGCCGCAGCCGTTACGATGATGGTGCTTTCGGACAGGCCGACCGCATATACCGAGATCATGGCGATCACTTCTGCCGCCTATACTTTTTACAAAATTATTTTTGCGATCATCAATCTTTTCAAGGTGCGGCGGCTGAACGATCCGCTTTTGCAATGCTTTCGGAACATCAATCTTACGGACGCAACGGTCTCTCTGCTTTCTCTGCAGGTTACGCTCGTTGCCGTATTTTCGGATGAGTCCGGCGTTGCTCCGAAATCCATGCGTGCGCTCAATGCGACTACCGGTTTTATCGTGTGCGCGCTGACCATCTTTTTGGGCGTGTTCATGATCGTGCGTGCGAGCGGAAAATTGAAAAGTTTACAGCAAAGAGGCGATAACGGTGAAAAACGAGAAGGATAAAAAATTGATTTACTCTTATTCCGCCCCTACGGAGGATGAACGCCGGGAGGTAGAGAGCATACGAAAAATGTATCTCGATCCGGAAAAAGAGAACGATAAACTGACCCGTTTGCGCAAACTCAATGCGCGCGTAAAAAATACTGCGATGTGCGTCTCCCTGTCTGTCGGCATCGCAGGCGTCCTCTTATTCGGCGGCGGAATGAGCCTTACGCTTAGGCAGGTGAACTATGTTTGGGGGATCATCCTCTCGCTGATCGGAATCGTGCCGATTGCCATTGCGTATCCCGTGTACAACGCGCTTCTGAAACGGGGAAAGAAAAAATACGGGGAAGAAATTCTGCGCCTGTCGGGCGAGATCCTGAACGAAAAAAAGTAAAATACCCGTACAAAATCGTCTGCGGATTCATATTTATATATAATATGATAGCGGATTTTCATAACGACTTTTTAACGGAAGGGAAAGGATCTCTTTCTTTGTTCGGTACCGAAGCGGAATGCATGGTGTGCGCCTTGTTCCGCGGGCGCCGGAGAGAGGAAGAGATTTTTCAAATTTTGCGGAGATTTGCGGAAGAGAAAGCCGCAAATCAATTTTTAGGATTGGAAGACGTCGGGTATCTTACGGATGAAAATTATGATGCGATCATGCAATATAGACCCGTATATGCCTCGCTTACCTGGAATTATGAAACGGCCTTTGCAAGCGGCTGCCTGTCTGCCGGCGGCCTTAAAAAAGAGGGAAAGCGGCTCGTGAAAAAACTGGCCGAAGACGGAATCTTTATCGATTGCGCGCATCTGAATGCCGAAAGTTTTTGCGATCTTTTGGACTGCGGGGTCCGCATTCTCGATTCTCATACCTGTTCGGCGGCGCTGTGCGGACATCCCCGCAATCTCGAAGACTGGCAGATGAGCGAAATTACGGCAAGAGGAGGGCTGATCGGCATTGCCTTCGTCTCCGATTTTCTGAAGGATGGCGGGGCGGATATGCATGACGTATTTCTGCATGCAGATCACTGCGTGCAGAAGTTCGGAATTGCGTCCGTCTGTTTCGGAAGCGATTTTTACGGTACGCAGAATCTTCCCGCCGGGCTGACGGACTATGCGCAAGCGGAAAATTTGTACAATGATTTTGCGGCGGCGGGATATAAAGATCGCGACATAGAGAGGATATTTTATGTGAATTTACATAATTTTCTTTATAATCATGAAAAAATATGATATTCTGTCTGATTCGACAATAAATTTGTAAAATCGACAAAATTTGTAAAAATAAAATATAATATTTTACAAAAATAACTTTACTTTTGAAAACTGCTGTTGTATAATTGCCATATAAATCAATTCGAGGTGGAATATGTTAAAATCGATAGCAGTTGTGGAAGGTAACGGCGAATTCGCAAAAGAGACGGCGGAGTATTTGAAGGGGAAAGGGTATTCGATCGCCGGGGTAACGGACGAAGGCGATCAGGGGCTGGAAATTATCCGCCGAAGCAGTCCCGACGTTATCATTTTAGGCATGGTCCTCAAAGGGATCGACGGGCTTGAATTTTTGGATAAACTGCGCGAGATCCCGGGAAGAAAGAATGTGATCGTCACGGGGAATTTTTCCGATGACGCCGTCGTTTCAAAGGTGCTCGCAAAGGGGGCGAAATATTATCTGATGAAGCCCGTCCAGCCGGAAGTCATCGCCGCGCGGGTCGCGGAACTTGCGGAGGAGGAGCAGACGCGGTCTGTGCTGACGGGCGTTAAAGAGCGGCGCAGTTCCGTAAGTCTGGACGAAAAGATCAGCACGATCTTTATCAGTATGGGGATTCCTGCCAGCATCAAGGGGTATTCATACCTGAGGGAAGGAATTAAAATGGCCGTGCAGGATCCTGCCATTATCAACAATATCACGAAACAACTGTATCCGAAGATAGCGGAAAAGTTTTCCACTACGGCAAGCAAGGTGGAACGGGCGATCCGACACAGCATCGAAGTCGCGTTCAATAAAGGCAGGATCGACGCGATCAATCAGATTTTCGGCGTCCGCGTTTATATCGGTACGGAAAAACCTACGAACAGCGAATTTATTGCGCTGCTGGCGGACAAACTTCTGCTTGAATCCGTTTCGTCGACCTGATTGCGGAAAATGACCCGATTCTCTTTACTTTTGATGCGTGGGATGATATAATAAAGGAACAGAATTCAGCGCGGAGGAAATTGCAATGGCAGAACTGAAATATGAAATTACGGAAAAGCTCGGCACGCTCGGAGAATCCGCTAACGGCTGGACCAAAGAACTGAACATGGTCAGTTGGAACGATCGCGAGCCTGTATACGATGTACGGACGTGGAGCCCCGATCACGACAGGATGGGAAAGGGGATCACGTTTGCGCCCGATGAAATGAAGATGTTGAAAGAACTTTTGGATAAACTCGATATCTGAAAACGGAAAGACGGCCGTAAGGCCGTCTTTTTACGTTCGCGGCGAATCTTTTCGGATATTGCCCCGTTTTAGTGGAAAAATTTTTGTTTTTGTTATATAATATTGATTCGGAAAGAAAAATTACGGAGATTTGGTTATGTTTGATACCTCTGTTTACGAAAACCCTCTGCTGACAAGATACGCGAGCCGCGAAATGGCGGAAAATTTTTCGGACGACAAAAAGTTCCGCCTGTGGAGAAGGTGCTGGATTGCCCTTGCCGAAGCGGAGAAAGAATTGGGCCTGAACATTACGGATGCCCAGATCGCTGAAATGAAACAATATGCCGACGACATCAATTACGAAGATGCCAAAAAATTTGAAAGCGAGGTCCGCCACGACGTTATGGCGCACGTCAAGGCGTTCGGCAAACAGGCAAAATCGGCCATGCCGATCATTCATCTGGGCGCTACGTCCTGTTTCGTGACGGATAACGCCGAGGTGATGATCATCGACGATGCTTTGGATATGGTATTGACGAAACTTGTCAACGTGATGGACAAGTTGAAAAAATTTGCGCTCAGATATAAGGATCTCCCCACCCTCGGGTTTACCCATCTGCAGCCGGCGCAACTTACGACGGTCGGCAAGCGCGCGACGCTGTGGCTTTCCGATCTTTTGATGGATTACGTTTCTTTGAAAAATCTGAAAGATACGGTAAAACTGCGCGGCGTAAAGGGTACGACCGGCACGCAGGCAAGTTTTCTGGATCTTTTCAACGGAGACGGGGAAAAGGTACAAGAACTCGAAAGGCGGGTCGTTCGCAAACTCGGCTATGAAAAAGTTTACGGGGTTACGGGGCAGACGTATCCGAGAAAGTTCGATTACAATGTTCTGTGCGTTCTCTCTCAGATTGCGCAGAGCGCCTATCGTTTTTCCAACGACATCCGCCTGCTGCAGCATATGAAAGAGGTGGAGGAGCCCTTCGAAAAACATCAGATCGGTTCTTCCGCGATGGCGTATAAACGCAACCCGATGCGCAGCGAACGCGTCGGATCGCTCGCGCGCTATGTGCTCAGCCTCCCGATCAATGCGGCGGTTACCGCATCCACGCAGTGGTTCGAGAGAACGCTCGACGACAGCGCGAACAAGCGCATCGTGATCGCGCAGGCATTCCTCTCCGTAGATGCAATTCTCAATCTGTATTTGAATATATCCGAAAATCTTGTCGTATACGACAAAGTGATCAAAAAGCATATCGATGCGGAACTTCCTTTTATGGCTACGGAAAACATCATGATGGAATGCGTGAAGGCGGGAGGGAACCGTCAGGAACTGCATGAACGTATCCGCGTGCTGTCTATGGAGGCCTCGAAAAACGTCAAAGCGGAGGGCAAAGAAAACAATCTGATCGACCTGATCAAAGCGGACGAAATGTTCGCGCCGGTCCGGGACAAACTGGATAACATTCTCGACGCTAAAAATTTTATCGGCAGAAGCCCCGAACAGGTCGTAAAATTTATTTCGGAAGAGATCGACCCCGTCCTTGAACAGTATAAGGACAGGCTGGGCGAAAGCGGAGAAGTCCGCGTGTGATCGGATAAGAAACAAATTCGGCGGTAATTCAGACTGGGAATCATGCGCTCATTCGTTTGACAGGGCGCCCGTATGCGGATATAATTTGAGGGCAAAAAGCGAATACTGTTATGGCGTGAAGACAAAAGAAACACGCAATCAAGGAGAAAGGATGCTCGAACTGAAAAATATATCCTATTCCGTCAAAGACGAAACGACGGGAAGAAAACAGGATATTCTGAAAGACGTCAATCTGACGTTCGAGGATAAAAGCATCAGCGTGATCACGGGCCCGAACGGGAGCGGCAAATCGACGCTGATCAAAATCATCATGGGCTTTGACCGTCCGACCGCGGGAAAAGTCCTGTTTGACGGAGAAGATATCACAGAACTCGGCATTACCGACCGGGCGCGCCGCGGCTTTACCATCGCCTTTCAGCAGCCGGTCCGTTTCAAAGGCATTACCGTAAAAAAATTATTGGAATTGGCCTGCGGAAAAAAACTGGGGATCGACGAAATGTGCGATTGCCTGTCCTCAGTGGGGCTCTGTGCGCGCAATTATATCGACCGCGCGGTGGACGGGACCCTTTCGGGCGGAGAACTCAAGCGTATCGAACTTGCCGTCGCGATGGCAAAGGGCGGAGATGTATTTCTTCTCGACGAGCCTGAAGCGGGTATCGATCTGTGGAGTTTTGAAGATCTCGTAAAAATATTCGATAAATTGCGGGACAAGACGGTCATTATCGTCAGTCACCAGCAGCGGATCCTCGAAACGGCGGATAAGATCATCCTGCTCGATCATGATACGGTCACTTCCGCGGATAAAAAGGACGATCTTTTTGCACTTTTGACGAGGCGGCCCTCCCTTTGTTGGAGAGAGGTCAAGGAGAGTTGACTATGGATAAGACAGATTCCGAACTTCTGGAAACGATTGCCGATCTCCACGGGATTCCCGAAGGAAGTTTTAATATCAGAAAAAACGGCAAATTGCTGGCCCGCAATTCCACGGCGGACATCGAGATCGTCCCGAAAAAGGATAAAGACGGTATCGATATCATCGTTAAGGCGGGCGTGAAAAACAAATCCGTGCATATTCCCGTATTGCTGACGGTGGGCGATTTTCAGGATACGGTATACAACGATTTCTTTATCGGAGAAAATGCGGACGTTACGATCATTGCGGGATGCGGGATCCATAACGAAACGTGCGGAAATGCCGAACATAACGGATTGCATACCTTTTATCTGGCAAAAAATGCAAAGGTCAAATATGTCGAAAAGCATTTTGCATCCGGAGACGGAACGGGAAAAAAGGTGTTTGATCCCATTACAAAGATTTACTTAAAGGAAAATGCCTGCTTTGTCATGGAGGCGACACAACTGGGCGGGGTCACATATACGAACAGAAAGACGTACGCGACGCTCGGCAAAAAATCGCAGTTGATCGTGAAAGAAAAGATCCTGACCGATCACGAAGAGCAGGCGCTCACCGATTTCAAAGTTACCCTGAAAGGAAAGGGGAGCCGTGCGGATATTGTCAGCCGCAGCGTGGCAAAGGGAAGATCCGTTCAGAAATTTGCATCCGACCTGATCGGGAAAAACGAATGTTTCGGCCATGTGGAATGCGACGGGATCCTCCTTGACGGAGCGCGGATCGTTTCCACGCCGAAAATCGATGCGGTGAGTCCGGAGGCGAGCCTGGTACATGAGGCGGCCGTCGGTAAAATCGCGGGAGAACAGTTGCTCAAATTGATGAGCCTCGGCCTTACCGAACAGGAAGCGGAGGATGCGGTCATCAAAGGATTTTTGAATTAAAGTACGGCGGCGGTCTTTTCTTTTTTGGAAAAAACCAAAATTAGCAAAACAGGCAGTTTTTTCGGACTGCCTGTTTTTTGTCGCATTTACAAAACATTAACAAAACAAATACAATAAATTAATATCCGATTGATAAAACGGAAACATACCGGCTGTATAATAAGCCCATAAAAATCAAGGAGGCAACCTTTATGTTGCAGGAAAAAGAAAAATCTTATGCGGAAGATCTCATGCGGGAGTACAGCCCCGAAAAAAAGACGGATCTGGATACGCTGCGCGCCCTTGACCGTAAGGTCAAACAGCCCGCGCAGATCGTGGCATATACGCTCGGGATCATCGGGGCGCTTGTTCTCGGCGTGGGAATGTGCCTTGCAATGAAAGTCATCGGCGAACTGATGCCGCTCGGGATCGTGATCGGGGTCGTCGGCATCGCGATCGTAGTTGCGAATTATTTTATCTATAAGGCGATTCTTAAAAAACGCAGAGAAAAATATTCAGACGAGATCGTCCGGCTGAGCAATAAAATCCTGAATGATTAAAAAAGGGCGGGGGATCCCCGCCCTTTTTATCATAAAGTGCATGGCGTTGGAAAGCGGAGCGCATTTTTTATCACGCATACACCTTGTTTTGCGTATGTATATAAGGAAGGGTTTTTACGGAGGATAAAAAATTGGGCTTTCTTTCCGATCTGCCGTTATGGGTGCAGGCTCTTTTTGCAACTTTGTTTACGTATGCGATGACAGCGGCCGGGGCAGTTTTTGTTTTTCTGTCAAAAAATTTCAACAAAAAAATTCTGACCGTCATGATGGGGCTCGCTGCGGGGATCATGATCGCGGCGAGTTTTTTTTCGCTTCTGCTCCCGGCAAAGGAAAGATGCGAAGCGTCCGGGCAAAATCCCGCTTTTATTCTGACGGTGGGTTTTTTGGCGGGCGGTGCGTTTATCGTTCTGTCGGATATCCTGCTGGGAAGGCTGTCGGCATTTTCCGAAAGAGAAAAAAAGAGCGGATTTCTCATGAGTACGGCAATGACTTTGCATAATATACCGGAAGGGCTTGCTGTAGGGGTCGCCTTCGGTTCCATTGCCGGCGGCGCTCCGGCGGTGTCGGCCGTCATGCTGGCGCTGGGGATCGGCATTCAGAACTTTCCGGAAGGGCTTTGCGTCTCTGTTCCTTTGAGAAGACAGGGGATGTCGCCGGGAAAGGCATTCTTTGTCGGTCAGGCGTCCGGATTCGTCGAAGTACCGTCCGGCATCCTCGGGGCGCTTGCGGTCGGCGTCGTATCCTCGCTTCTTCCGTGGGCTCTGGCATTTTCCGCGGGCGCAATGATCGCGGTCGTCTGTTCTGAACTGATCCCTTCGGGGTTTGCGGAAAACAAGACGGCTGCATCCTGCGGCGTTATATTCGGGTTTTCCCTGATGATGTTTTTGGATATTTTGCTCGGATAAAGGTATATTTTTTTTCAAACGGGCAAAAATCCTTATTATGGAAACGCCGAAAGTCAACGAAGCGAAACAAACGGAACTGAAAAAGCAACCGGAAACGCCGGAAAAGGCTGCGCCGGAAAAGAACAAAAAGACGGTCATCATCATCGGCGCCTCATCGGGGATCGGATACGAGAGCGCGCTGAAACTGATCGGGCGTAATTATCACGTCGTCAATATTTCCCGCACCCCCTGTCCGTTAGAGAGGGTAAAGAACTATGCGGCAGACATCACGGTAGGGAGCACGCTGGAAAAAGCGCTTCATGCCGTAGCGGAAAAGACGCAGTATTTTTACGCGCTCGTCTATTGTGCGGGCTTTTCGATGGCTGCGCCCATCGAATACGTCAATCAGAAGGACTACCGCTATCTCTTCGAGGTCAATTTTTTCGGAGCGCTCCGAGCGATCCAGTCCGCCGTGCCCTTTATGAAAAAGAAGGGCGGCAGGATCGTTCTGGTCAGTTCCATGGGCGGGCTTCTTCCCGTGGCGTTCGACAGTTTTTACAGCAGTTCGAAGGCGGCTCTGGATATGCTGGCAAAGAGTGCGGCGATCGAATTGGAGCCCTATAACATACGCCTCACTTCCGTACAGCCGGGCGGTACGTCCACAAGTTTTACCTTCAAACGCAAGGTGTACGGGGATGAAGACAACGGGGAATATGCTTCCCGCTTGAACAAAGCGACGGCCGCTCTGGCCAACATAGAGCAGGGCGGCATGAGCGCGGGCGAGGTCGCCAGAACGATAGCCGACGTTCTCGACATGAAAAAGCCGCCAGCACAGGTGCAATGCGGCGGCAAAAATAAATTTTACGCTGTTGCGCAGAGGCTGTTGCCCGGAAATATGTCGCTCTATCTGAATAAGAAAAAATACAGGCAATAAAAAAGAGGGATCGGAAAAGATCCCTCTTTTTTATTGTCGGATCATACGATGATATTGACGAGCCTGTCTGGAACAATGATGAATTTTTTGATGACTTTTCCCTCGACAAAGGGCTTGATCGTCTCGTCTGCAAGCACGGCGGAGCGGATTTCTTCCTCCGTCATACCTTTTGCGATCATCAATTTTGCCTTGATCTTGCTGTTGACCTGCACGGCATATTCCGTTTCGCGCTTTTCAAGCGCGCTTTCGTCGCAGACGGGATAACGCTGATCGAAAACGGAATATTTGTAACCGCACTGTTCCCACAATTCTTCCGCAAAATGGGGGGCAAACGGTGCCATCAAAAGGATAAGATCTTTAATACAGGCTTTGAAGAAGGGGACGTTCTTTTCCTGCAATCCGTCATATTTATAGAGTGCGTTCACGTATTCCATCAGCCTGGCGACGGCGGTGTTGAAAGAAAAAGTTTCCAGATCTTTTGTGATCTGTTTGATGGAATTGTTTTTGACGTAAGAAAGTTCCGCTTCGGCTTCGCCCGTTTCCGTCTCTTTTCCCTTCATTTCGTTGACTTTGAGTACCAACCGTTCGGTGCGGTCGAGGAATTTTGCGACCGATTTGATCCCGTCGTCGCTCCACGGTCCGCCTTCGGTGTAAGAAAAGCCGAACATAAGATAGAGCCTGAACGCATCCGAGCCGTATGTCTCGATATAATCGTCGGGGGAAACGATATTACCCTTTGATTTGGACATCCTGTTTCCGTCCGGCCCGAGGATAACGCCCTGATGGATGAGCGATTTGAAAGGTTCGTCGAAGTTGAGGTATCCCATATCGCGGAGGGCCTTGGTAAAGAATCGTGCGTACAGCAGATGCATGCAGGCGTGTTCCGCGCCGCCGATATATTTATCAACGGGGAGCATTTTATTCACGATTTCCGGATCGAATGGCTGTTTTTGGTTGTGCGCGTCGGCATATCTGAGATAATACCAACTCGAACAGACGAAGGTATCCAGCGTATCGGGATCCCTGAGCGCGTCTCCTCCGCAATGCGGGCATTTTGTGTGCATGAACTCATCGCATTTTGCAAGAGGGGATTTTCCGTCCGGTTTGAATTCGACGTTGTGAGGAAGTTTAACGGGCAGATCTTTATAAGGGACAGGTACGATCCCGCAGTGCGGGCAGTGGATGACGGGGATCGGCGCGCCCCAGTAGCGCTGGCGGGAGACCAGCCAGTCGCGCAGGCGGTAATTGACTTTGCGCTCGCCCTTGCCGAGTTTGGTCAGATAATTGGTGATCTCCGTTCTCGCCTCTTCGCCGAATTTTCCGTCAAATTGCAAACTGTTCACGCAGATGCCGTCCTCGCAGAAGGGGAGCACGGTCTCTCCGTTTTTGTTTTCGATAACTTTGTTGATGGGCAGGCCGTATTTCGTTGCAAAGGCGAAATCGCGCTCGTCGTGCGCGGGAACACCCATTACCGCGCCCGTGCCGTAAGAATACAGTACATAATCGGCGGCGTAGATCGGGACTTTTTTTCCGTTTACGGGGTTGATGGCATAGTGTCCGATGAACACGCCCGTCTTTTCACGCGCGGAGGACAGTCTCTCGATCTCATTCGTTTTTGCCGTGTTTTCGATATATGCTTCCACTTCGGGCAACTGTTCCGCGGAAGCAAGTTTTCTCACCAGAGGATGTTCGGGGGCGAGCACCACGTAAGAAACGCCGAATATCGTGTCGCATCTGGTCGTAAAGACTTTGAATTTGTCTCCGCTTTCGCATTCGAACTCGATTTCGCAGCCGACGGATTTTCCGATCCAGTTTTTCTGCATGAGTTTCGTCTTTTCCGGCCAATCGATCGTGTTGAGTCCGTCCAGCAATTCTTCCGCATAGTCGGTGATCTTAAAGAACCACTGCGTCAGATTTTTTTTGTAAACGGGGGATCCGCAGCGTTCGCAGCAGTTGTCCACGACCTGCTCGTTTGCAAGCACGGTATTGCAGTTGGGGCACCAGTTTACGGGCGCCTCTTTGCGGTATGCAAGGCCGTGCTCATAGAGTTTGAGGAACATCCACTGCGTCCATTTATAGTAATCTTCCTCGCACGTTTTCACTTCCGCCGACCAGTCAAACATGGCGCCCATCGCTTTGAGTTGCTTTTCCATTGTCGCGATGTTTTTTTCCGTCGATTCTTTGGGGTGGATCTGCGTTTTGATCGCATAATTTTCGGCGGGCAGTCCGAACGCATCGAAGCCCATCGGCTGAAATACTTCGTATCCCTGCATTTTTTTGAAGCGTGCAAAACTGTCGGAAGGGCCGTAATTGTACCAGTGCCCGACATGCAGTTTCGCTCCGGAAGGATAGGAAAACATTTCGAGAACATAATATTTTTTATCGATGTTCTTTTTGTTGAAATAATTCTCCTTCGTTTTCTCCCAGCGTTGCTGCCATTTGCTTTCGACAGATTTCATATCCATAAAAGACATCCTCCGCGCGGCGAACGCGCCGTTTATTTTTTCTTAGCGAAACATCTGTAAATCAGATAGGTCGAGGGGCCGACGATCGGAACGAGCAGAATCACGAGATTCCACGGAATGATCGCTTTTACTACGCCCTTATCCCTGAGCAACAAATAAATGGTCAGAATTGCCATAAAATAATGTACTGCCAAAACGGCGATCAGGACGATTGCAATGGTCGGCATGCTTTTTCCTACCTATAATAATTCACTTGATTATATAATTTTTTACAATTTAAGTCAAGTTATGCGACGAAGAAGCGCGAAAAATTTATAAAAAATCCCTTTCGTTTTCCGTCAAGAGTAAATAAAAAAAGTGCCGCCGCATAAACTAACATTATGGTAAATATAACCGTTTCCGAAAAAAACGAAAACAATCGTTACGTCGCTTATGTATACGGCTCTCTCTATTCACATCTGGAGGCGTGCGGCGCGAAAGCGGAATTGTCTTTCGACGCCGACAGGACGAATCTCAATATCAAAGCGGATAAAAGATTCGATCCATATATACGGCGGTTCGTGGAAGAAAAACTCGCCGAGGTGATCGCAGTCGGGTATAAATATACGATGTTCAAAAAACAGGTGCGGCCGGCAGGGCTGGGGGCGGAGGATCTCGAAATTTTGCTTGCGGCCCTGATCGCCGCAGATTTTCGGGAGGATAAAAATTATATTTTTACCCGCATCAAGGAAATGAAAGTTTATTCCGTGGACGGCTTTTATGCTTTCCGCCTGAAAATGCTTCGGGAAAAATGGCAAAGCGTGATCAACTGCGTTCCGGGTTATTTTACGGAAGATCGTCTCGCCGCCTTCATGGGATATCTTCTCAAAGACGACTGCGGGGAAAAAATATTTATCCGCGACGCGGAGATCTATGACAACCATTACAACAAACTCCGCCGCGCTTCTCTGATAGAAGGGGGCATCTCGGACATGAACACGGTCCGCGAAATTATTTTGAGTTGCGCCGGCGAGATCGAATGCGTCACCGCGCTGCCCGCGCGGCAGGAAAATTTTCTTCGCCGTTATTACTCGGGCAGGATAAGTTTTTTGTGAATCTCCGTAAAATGCGCATGATTTCGGTTGACAAATTTAAGGCGAAAAGTTAAAATAAAGGAAAATCGAATTTGCGTTAAAGAAGAGACAAGTAATCCGAATGGAAAGGATGTTCAGAGAGCGGAACCGAGGCTGCAAGTTCCGCGATCCGGATTCGGGCGAAACCGCTTTTCCAGCAAAAGCCGCGCCGCTGTCGGCGCAAGCAAGAGGTCGGCGCAGTGCCGGCAATTAAGGTGGAACCGCGCATTCATGCGTCCTTAAACGAGTGTTTAGGGACGCATTTTTTATTTTTCACAAACGCAAGGGAGGAGGTTTTACAATGATTATCACATTAAAAGGCGGAGACAAGCGGGAATATTCCGCGCCCGTTTCCTGCAAGCAGATCGCGCAGGACATCAGCGAGGGGCTTGCCCGCGCGGCTGTTTGCGCGAAGGTGGATGGAAAACTCGTCGATCTGGCGCATGTGGTGGACGGAGACTGCGAACTTGAGATCGTCACGCTGAAAGACAAGGAAGGGCTTGACGTCTACCGTCATACGACGGCGCACGTGCTCGCGCAGGCTGTCAAGGCGATCTTTCCGACAAGCAAACTCGCCATCGGCCCTACGATCGACAACGGTTTTTATTACGATATCGATTTTCAGACGCCGATCACGCAGGAAGATCTCGGAAAGATAGAGGCGGAGATGAAAAAGATCATCAAGAGCAATCTTCCCGTGGAGCGCTTTACCCTTTCCCGTTCCGACGCAATAAAACTTATGACCAAATATTCGGAAAAATATAAGGTTGCGCTGATCAAAGATCTTCCGGAAGGGGAAGAGATCTCCTTTTATAAGCAAGGGGATTTTACCGATCTTTGCCGCGGACCGCATCTTCCTTCGACGGGCAAGATCAAGGCGTTCAAACTGACCAGCATTGCGGGTGCATATTGGCGCGGCAACGAGAAAAATAAAATGCTCACCCGTATTTACGGAACGGCGTTTGCGAAAAAAGACGAAATGGACGCCTATTTTGCAATGCTCGAAGAGGCCAAAAAGCGCGATCATACCAAACTCGGGAAAGAATTGGGGCTCTTTGCTTTGCTGAACGAAGGCAAAGGCTTTCCGTTCTTCCTGCCCAAGGGCATGGTCCTGAAAAATATTCTGGTGGATTACTGGCGGCAGATCCACACCCGCGAGGGATACGTGGAAGTGCAGACGCCCATCATTCTCAACAGAAGCCTATGGGAAACTTCCGGCCACTGGGGGCATTATAAAGAAAACATGTACACGACCAAGATCGACGGGGAAGATTGCGCCATCAAGCCGATGAACTGCCCCGGCGGGCTTCTCGTATACAAACTCACGCCGCACAGTTATAAAGATCTGCCCATCCGCATGGGGGAACTCGGCATCGTGCATCGGCATGAAAAGAGCGGACAACTGCACGGGCTGATGCGCGTCCGTTGCTTTACGCAGGACGATGCGCACATCTTTATGTTGCCCGAACAGATCAGGGACGAGATCAAAGGAGTCGTTCGCATTATCAACGAGGTTTATACGCAGTTCGGTTTCAAGTATCATGTAGAACTTTCCACCCGTCCGGAGAACAGCATGGGCAGCGATGAAGACTGGGAAAACGCGACGGATGCGCTCCGCTCGGCGCTCGAGGATATGCAACTTCCTTATGTCGTCAATGAAGGAGACGGGGCGTTCTACGGGCCGAAGATCGATTTCCATCTGACCGATTCCATCGGCCGTACGTGGCAGTGCGGGACCATCCAGTTGGATTTCCAGTTGCCGCAGCGTTTCGAAGCGGAATATACGGGAGAGGACGGGCAGAAGCATCGTCCCATCATGATCCATCGCGTCGTGTTCGGCTCGATAGAAAGGTTTATAGGGATTTTGATCGAGCATTACGCGGGCAAATTCCCCGTTTGGCTCTCGCCCGTGCAGGTAAAGATCCTTCCCGTTTCGGATAAATCCATGGACTATGCGAAGGAAGTGGAAAAGGTCCTGCGCGACAAGGGGCTGCGAGTCGAAACGGATGCCCGCAACGAAAAGATAGGCTATAAGATCCGTGAAGCGCAACTTGAAAAATTGCCGTATATGCTGATCATCGGCGACAAAGAAAAGGAGGAAGGCACGGTGTCCGTAAGGATGCGCGAAAAGGGAGATATCGGGGCCATGTCCCTTTCCGATTTTGCAGCCAAAGTCAAAAAGGAAAACGATGAAAAAATAATTTTCTGAGAATCGATGAAAATCGTTTGACTTTTTTAAGGAGAATTGTTAATATAATAAAGTAAAGCAGAAGATACTTCTCGCCTTGCGGCAATCGCGTTGCAAGTGCCACAATTTATCCTGAACGATGAGCGCATATTCTGTGCGCATAATAATATTGGAAAGGATTGCGGGACGTATCTTATTGCGTCCCGCTTTTTTATGACCTGAACGACGAAGTTTTCGGGAAATATATCAAAAGGAAGGTAAAAAGTTATCAAAGACCAGTATCAGATCAACGGAGAAATTCGGGATCGCGAAGTGAGAGTGATCGGTTCGGACGGCGCGCAACTCGGAATTATGAGCGCTTTCGCCGCTTTGCGGCTTGCGGAAGAGAGCGATTTGGATTTGGTTAAAATTTCGCCTACGGCAAATCCGCCCGTATGCAAAATCATGGATTACGGCAAATTCAAATTCGAACTCGGCAAAAAGGAAAAGGAATCCCGCAAGAACCAGAAAATGGTCGAAGTGAAAGAAGTGCGTCTGTCCATGACCATCGATACGAACGATTTGAACGTCAAATCGAGACAGGCACAGAAATTCCTTGAGGCGGGCAATAAAGTGATGGTGTCCATCCGCCTGCGGGGCAGGCAGAACGCCCATCCCGGGTTGGGTATCGAGGTCATGAATAAATTTTTCGAAACATTGGGCGGAAAGGCCGCAATGGACAAGAAACCGACCACGGAAGGAAGAAACATTTCCATGATGCTTTCGCCCGCAAAGCAATAAGCGGCGCGGACAAACCCGTACAGCGAACGGGTAAACTGAATCAAAAAATCATATAAAAATCGGAGGATACAGATATGCCTAAACAGAAATCGCATAGCGGCTCGAAAAAGCGTTTTGACATTACCGGCAGCGGCAAAGTCAAAAGAGCGCAGTCGGGTAAAAACCACAAGACGGGCGACAAACCCAGAAAGAGAAAGAGAAATTTACGCCAGACGGCTTTTGTCAGCGAGGCACAGGAATCGAACGTAAAGAATCTGATTCCTTACAAGAAATAATTTTATAAGGAGAAGAAATCATGCGTATCAAAAGAGGTGTGAACGCTGTTAAAAAGCGCAGAAAAATATTCAGATTATCCAAAGGATACTTCGGTTCCAAGAGCAAATCGTACCGTATCGCGCGCGAAGCGGTGATGAAATCTCTCATGTATGCCTACATCGGCAGAAAGAACAGGAAGAGAGATTTCCGTCAGCTTTGGATTGCCAGGATCAATGCGGCTGCCCGCGTAAACGGACTTTCTTACAGCAAATTTATGCACGGTCTGAAGGTTGCGGGGATCAATCTGAACAGGAAAGTTCTCGCGGATATCGCCGTGAACGACGCTGCCGCATTCGCCGCGCTTGCAGAAAAGGCGAAAGCAGCCATAGCGTAATCGAAAAAACCTTCTTTTTCAAGAAGGTTTTTTTAACATCCGTTTATGATCACTTCCAGAAACAACGAACTCGTCAAGAGGGCCAATTCCCTGAAAGAGAAAAAATACCGGGCGCTTTACGGCGAGTATATCGTCGAGGGGCGCAAGCAGATCCGTGAAGCAATCGGATCGGGGCAGGAAATTGTCGAAATTTTTTATTCTGCGGAATACAGAGGGGAGCGTTTTGCCTGCGGCAGGGAGATCGAGGTGTCGGAAAGCGTTTTTGCCAAACTGTCGGAAGAGGTCGCGCCGCAGGGCGTGCTCGCCGTTCTGAAAATTCCGTACAGGCAGATTTCCGCACCGGAAAACAGTGCCCTGCTTTTGGACGGGATTTCCGATCCGGGCAATTTGGGCACGATCATTCGGACGGCGAATGCGGCCGGAATAACCGATCTGTATCTCAGGAACTGTGCCGACCCGTATGCCCCGAAATGTGTGCGTTCGGCAATGAGCGGTACGTTTTTCGTCAATCTGTTTCCGATTCAAGAGGAGGATCTGGCTGTGTTCGACGGGGTCTCGCTTATTTGTGCGGATATGTCGGGAGAGGATGTTTTTTCTTTCCAGCCTCCGCCAAGATTCTGCCTTGTGATCGGCAACGAGGCAAACGGCGTGAGTGAAAAGGTGCGGAAAATGTGCAGTTATACCGTACGGATCCCGATGCGCTCTACGTGCGAAAGTCTGAATGCTGCGGTATCGGCGGGGATTTTGATGTACCAGATGATTCAAAAACAATGATACGAAAAGGAGAATTTTATGTCCGGACATAGCAAATGGCATAATATACAGGCAAAAAAGGGCAAGGCGGATGCCGCCCGCGGAAGAATTTTTACGAAGTTGGGAAGGGAAATTGCGGTCGCCGCAAAGGGAAATCCTAATCCCGATACAAACAGCAAACTTGCGGATGCGATCGCAAAGGCAAAGGCGAACAATATGCCGAACGACAATATCATGCGTTGCGTAAAAAAAGCGGCCGGCGAGTTGGGAAATGTCAATTATGAAACGCTCGTTTATGAAGGGTACGGCGTGGGCGGCTCTGCGCTGATCATAAACACGCTTACGGATAATAAGAACCGCACCGCTGGCGACGTGCGCAGTACGCTTGCAAAATGCGGCGGCGAACTTGGAAACACCGGCTGTGTATCCTATATGTTCAGCAATAAAGGCTTGCTCGTGGTGGAGCGCACGCTGGATTTGGACGAAGATACGCTTACCGAATACGCGATCGAAGCGGGGGCGGACGATATCGTTACGCAGGACGACGTTTTCGAGATTTATACCGATCCCGCGTCTTTTTCCTCGGTGCGCAAATATCTTGAGGGGAAAGGGATCGAGTTTTTGGAGGCGGATGTCCGCATGATCCCTCAGAATAAAATTACTCTGAGCGACGAAAATGTGGAAAAGTTTTTGAAACTTCTCGATAAATTGGACGAATTGGACGATGTGCAGGATGTCTATCATAACGTCGATTTGCCCGATGATGAGGAAGAAGAATAATGATTTTACGTGTTTGCATGGTACTATGTGAGGCGTAAATCATAAAAGGAGGCCCGTTATGTTATCAGTCAGCGATGCATGTTTGCGTGCTAAGGCCAATGCGGACGTTATCGCGCATGCGAGTGAAGAAGATATGAACCGCATGCTTGCGGCGGCGGCAGACGCTTTGGTGAAAAATGCGGCGTATATTATTGAAGAGAATAAAAAGGATTGCGAAGCGTGTACGCGCGGCGACCAGTTTGTAGACAGACTCAGGCTGGATGAAAAACGGATCGGCGGGATTGCGGCAGGGCTTGCAAAACTGCAGGAATTGCAATGCCCCGTCGGGGAGATCCTGGAAGAGCGTACGCTTTATAACGGGCTTTTACTCAAGCGCGTGCGTGTGCCGATCGGCGTTTTGGGCATTATTTATGAAGCGCGACCCAACGTGACGGCGGATGCCATCGGCCTGAGCATTAAAAGCGGCAATGCAGTCGTGTTGCGCGGCAGCAAGGATGCCATCCGCTCTAACATCGCCGTTACCGAAGTAATTAAAAAGGCGATCGAAAAGGCGGGATACGATCCCGGATTCATACAGTTGATCGAGGACACGACGAGAGAGGGTGCGACGCAGTTTATGCGCATGAACGGCGTTGTGGACGTCATCATCCCCCGCGGCAGCGCAGGTTTGATCAAAAATGCGGTGGAAAACGCTACCGTGCCCATCATAGAGACCGGCACGGGGAATTGCCACGTATATTTTGAAAAGAGCGCCGATATTTCCAAAGCGCTCCCCATTCTGATCAATGCAAAGACGCAACGCACATCTGTCTGCAATGCATGCGAAAGCCTGCTGATCGACGAGTCCTTTGCCAAAGAACATCTGACGGAGATCTGTGCGGCGCTCGGTTCACACGGCGTGGAGATCGTGGCCTGCGAAAAATGCAGAGAGATCATGCCCGGACTGGCTCCCGCAACGGAAGAGGATTTTTATGCTGAATTTCTCGCGCTGAAAATTTCCGTCAAAATCGTGAACGGAGTCGATGAAGCGGTCGCGCACATCAACCGGTACGGCACGCACCACAGCGACAGCATTGTAACGGAAGATCCTGCCGCGGCGGAAAAATTCCTGAACGGCGTAGACAGTGCGGCCGTTTATTGGAACGCGAGCACCCGCTTTACGGACGGATTTGAATTCGGGCTCGGCGCGGAAATGGGGATCTCCACGCAGAAATTGCATGCGCGCGGACCGATGGGGCTTCGGGAACTCACTTCCTATAAATATATCGTCGTAGGCGACGGACAAATCAGAAAATAAAATTTTATATTTTTACGCATAAGATCCGAAACTCTGCAGATAATACTATTGTCAGCAGCGATAAGACAGGTTTGTTGAATAAAGATTTCATTATGAGAAAAGTTTGTCGGAATATTATCGTTGCTTTCATATAGAGTTTCGCTTCGAATGCGGTAAAAATTCTTATATCGATGTTTCTTTTATGGTCAAAATCCGTAAAGTTTGATTGATATGAAAAATGCACCCGCAGGATGAGGCGGGGCACAATAGTGAGAGGAAAGGTGTAAGAGATTATGCGTTTCCTCTTATTTTTTTATTTTTCACACGGTTTACTTTTTCGTGCATATATGATAGAATAAAAACGACGTTCAAAGGAGGCTGTATGGCACGAAAAAATACGGAACTTCGCAGATCTGCGGAAAAATCTGCCGAAAAGGCGATAAAAAAGACGCATAAACTGACTTTGTTTTTGGCGCTTTTGTTTCTGGCCGCGGGCGTCGTTGCGGGCGTCCTCGTTTCCGGATCGCTTACGAAAAATGACAAATTTGTTCTGAACGACCAAAAAGAGATCCGGCTCCCCGTCGGCGGCGACTACGTCGAATATGGCGCGACGGTCATTTCGTTCGGAAAGGATATTTCCGATAAAGTTACAATTTCTGGGGACAAAGTGGATACCTCCCGCGAGGGAGAATATCAGGTCGTCTATAAAGTCGACGATTGGCGGTGGTCGGATTATCAGTTGGTCAGGATCGTCTATGTCGGAGACGGGGAGGAGGCATAATGGCAAAGAGCAGAAAATTTTCTCCCTTTCTCACTTTTATCGCGTGCGTGCTTGCCCTTGTGATCGGCTTTATCGCCGGTTTCGGGATCTATACATATCTCAAACGGCCGAAGGGCGGCGACGTTTACGTCAGCGGAGATCTTTCCTTCCATTTCATGCAGTTGGGCAACGAATTTACGGGAGACAGCATTTATATCAAATCGGGTGATACGGATATTCTGATCGATGCGGGTTCCCGTTCGGGGAGCACCGAAACGACGTCAAAATACATTGATCAGTATTGTACGGACGGTGTCCTCGAATACGTGATCGTCACCCATTCCGACCGGGATCATATCGCGGGATTTGTGGGCAGCGAAGAATCACCGAGCATCTTTGCGCGATACGAATGCAAAACGATTATCGATTTTCCCATGACGAATAAAAAAGCGACGACGGAAAAGGGGAATAAGACGGATTACGGCAAATATCTCGACAACCTGCAGCAGGAACTGGAGGATACGGAGGGTGCGGTGCATTACACCGCGCTGCAGTGCTGGAACGAGGCGGATGGGGCGAAACGGGAATATGAGATTTCCGACGGCGTGACCATGCGGGTGCTCTACAACTATTTTTACGAGCATAAGTCATCGGACGAAAACAACTATTCCGTCTGCCTGATGTTCGACCAGGGAGATAAACATTTTCTCTTTACGGGCGATCTGGAAAAGGAGGGGGAAGAACATCTCGTCGAATACAACGATCTTCCCGAAGTCGACCTGTTCAAAGCGGGCCATCACGGTTCCGGCACGTCGTCGACTTCCGCCCTTCTCGAAAAGATAAAGCCGGATATCGTCTGCGTCTGCTGTTGTGCGGGAACGTACGAATATGCGGACAGCAAGGAAAACACCTTTCCTTATCAGGCGATGATCGACCGCGTCGCGGAATATACGGAGCAGGTCTACGTTACGACGGCCGGGATCTTGGAGGGGGAAAGTACGGTGGGGTATGAACCTCTGCACGGAAACATCGTCGTGACGTCGAACAGAGACGGGGTCGCCGTAAAATGTTCGGCAAACGACGGAGTGCTTTTAAAAGATACGGATTGGTTTAAGGAAAACAGGACCATGCCTTCTTTTTGGGAGTAGGAATTGTTCGGTTTGATCTTAAAAGATGCGGGCGGAGCAAAAAATATCCTTCGCCCGCTTTTTCATGGTTAAATTTCTTGATAATTCGGCAAAAAAGTATTAAAATAATGTCGTTATACTAAATTACGGAGAAAAACTTTGGTCAGGAACGATTTACGGAACGTGGCGATCATCGCGCACGTCGACCACGGCAAAACGACGCTCGTGGATCAGATGCTCAGACAGAGCGGTACTTTCAGAGAAAATCAGGTCGTAGAGGACCGCGTAATGGATTCGAATGCGCTGGAAAGAGAGCGCGGGATCACGATCCTTGCGAAAAACACTTCCGTGCATTATCACGGGGTTAAGATCAATATCATCGACACGCCTGGGCATGCCGACTTCGGCGGAGAAGTGGAGCGCGTGCTCAAAATGGTGAACGGCGTTTTGCTCCTTGTAGACGCGGCGGAGGGGCCTATGCCCCAGACGCGCTTCGTCATGCAGAAGGCGCTTGAACTCAATCACCGGCTGATCATCGTCGTCAACAAGGTGGACAGGCCGGATGCGCGCATCGCGGAAGTGGAGGACGAGATACTCGAATTGCTTCTCGATCTGAACGCGAGCGACGACCAGTTGGAAAGTCCGATCCTGTTCTGTTCGGGCAGGGCGGGCACCGCTTCGCGTTATGCGGATAAAGAGGGAAAAGATCTTACACCCCTGTTCGATACCATCCTCAATCATATCCCACCCATGGAGGTGGACGAAAAGGCGCCTTTGCAGATCCTCGTCTCTTCCATCGATTACAACGATTACGTCGGGCGGATCGGCATCGGCAGGATCGAGCGTGGTACGGCGATCGCAAACCAGGAAGTCGTCATTTGCAACCACAATATCATCGACCTTAAAAAGCGCAGTAAGTTGGTCAACCTCTATCAGATCGAGGGGTTGAGCCGCGTCCCTGTCGACAGTGCAATGGCGGGGGATATCGTTTGTTTTTCAGGAATGGAAGGGATCAATATCGGCGATACCGTCTGTGCGCCCGACTGCGTGGAAGCCGTTCCCTTTGTAAAGATCAGCGAGCCTACCGTAGAGATGACGTTTTCCGTCAATGACAGCCCTTTTGCCGGCAAAGAGGGAAAATTCGTTACCAGCCGGCATTTGCGCGACAGGCTGTACCGCGAACTTCTCAAAGACGTTTCTTTGAAGGTGGAAGATACGGATTCTGCGGAGGCCTTCAAAGTGAGCGGCCGCGGTGAAATGCACCTTTCCATCCTCATCGAGACCATGCGCAGAGAAGGGTATGAATTTCAGGTAAGCACCCCTAAGGTGCTCTACAAGACGATCGACGGGCAGTTATACGAACCTGTGGAACGGCTGATCGTAGACGTTCCCGAAGACGGCACGGGCACCGTTTTTCAGAGCATGGGAGAGCGCAAGGGCGAACTCGTTCATATGAGTGCGGTCGGGTCTCGCATGCGCCTTGAATTTCTGATCCCTGCGCGCGGATTGTTCGGCTATAAAAGCGAATTTCTGACGGCGACGAAGGGCGAAGGCGTCATGAACTCTATTTTCTTCGAGTATCAGCCTTATAAGGGAGATCTGAAGCGGCGGGATACGGGTTCGCTCGTCGCGTTTGAAACGGGAGAAGCGGTAACTTACGGGCTGTTCAACGCGCAGGACCGCGGCGTCTTGTTCATAGATCCGGGCACTCAGGTGTACGAAGGCATGGTCGTGGGCGTCTCGCCCAAAACGGACGATATCAACGTCAACGTCTGTAAAAAGAAGCATATGACCAATACCCGGGCGGCGGGCAGCGATGATGCTATGCGGCTGAATTCGCCCAAAAAGATGAGCCTTGAAGAGTGTCTCGAGTTTTTGAACGACGACGAACTTTTGGAAGTCACCCCCGTCTCGCTCCGCATCCGCAAACGGATTTTGGACAGCGAGCAACGCGCCAAAGCGCGTGCGCGCGAGAAAAAGGCATAAAAACGCTGCGGCGTTCATAGAATATTCCCGACGAAGATTTGCGGAGGGAATATTTTTTATGGAAGAAGCAAGGACGGAAACCGCTCTGATCGAACAGCAGAAAAAAGTAACGATGACGGGCGTGGCCGCCGTCGATTCCTTTACGCCCCAGCAGATCAATATCACGCTGGACAGCGGGCGCGCGGTGATCACCGGAGAAGGGCTGAAGATCGTGAATTTTTCCAAATCGGCCGGGAATTTTTCCGCCGTAGGGAAAGTAACGGGGATACGGTTTTCCGGTAAAAAAGAAAAACTTTCCAAGAGGCTTTTCGGTTGATTTCGGTCCAGGTCAGCGCGGTTTTCGTCTGCATAACGATCGGCGCGGCGGGCGGACTTTTATACGAGGGGATCAGTGCGCTCCGGTCGTTTGCCGTACCCGCCGCGGTCAAAGCGGCGGCGGATGTCCTTTTCTTTATCGTTTGGGCGGGGCTTTCCTGCCTTCTTTGTACGGTTTTCGAATTGCCATCTTACCGATTGTATATGTTTGTCGCAACCATGGCGGGCTTTTTATTGGAACGCAAAAGTTTGCATAGAATACTTGCCTTTTTTGCGGAAAAAATATATAATATATACAGGAGAAGTTTTAACCGTAACCGACGGAAACTTTTGAAAACGAATGAAAGAGGAAAAATTTAAGAAAATCGTCATAGGTGCCACGGTTACTGCGGTACTGCTTGTCGTTATCCTGGTCGTTTTCTGGATCTATCAACTCATATCCATTTCCGTCAAGGAGAATCGCATCAAAGAGTTGGAATCGCAGATAGCCTATTACGAGCAGATCATCGCGACTTCGCAGGACGAAAAAGAGTTGTACGAGGCGGAACTGTGGCTTGAATGGGCGGCGCGCCAACTCGGTATGATCAAAGAGGGAGATAAGTAAATATGAAAATATCCGCCATTGATGTCGGATCCAATTCCGTCCGCCTGCTTTTGTGGGCGGACGGTCGTACTGTCTGCAAGAAATTAAAGACGACCCGGCTCGGCGAAGGACTGTCCCTTACGGGGAAGATCACCAAGACCGCCATTGAGAGAACGGCGGATGCGATCGCGGATTTCCAAAGAGAAGCCGTCGGATGGGGTGCGGAGCACCTGTATGTCTTTGCAACGGCTGCGGCACGCCGTGCGGAAAACGGAAGCGAGTTTGTCCGCTTTGTCCGCCAAAGGTGCGGGATCGACGTCGATGTGATTTCCGGCGAGTGCGAAGCGGAACTCGGTCTTTTGGGAGCGTTGGAAGGAAAAGACGGCGGCATGATCGACGTGGGCGGCGCAAGCAGCGAAGTGACGGTAGGAAAGGGCGGAAAGATCGTTTATGCTTCGAGTATGGATCTGGGTGCTGTCAGACTGAAAGATTTGTGCGGCGACGACAGGCGGTCTATCCTCGAAAAGATCGAAAATGAAATCCACGTTTACGGCAGTGTCCCGCAAACGGATTTCGTTGCGGTGGGCGGCACGGCGACTTCGGTCGTTGCGCTCGATAAAAAAATGGTCGTTTATGAACCGGATGCTGTGCACGGCTCCGTTCTGGATATCGACCGGATCATCGGCTGGGCGGACAGGCTTTTGTCTATGACGCAGGAAGAGAGGATCGCGCTGCCCGGAATGGACCCCGCCCGCGCGGATATTTTAGGGGGCGGCGCATTGCTGTTGGCAAAAATCATGCAATATATCGGGCTGACGGAAATTGTCGTCAGCGAAAAAGATAATCTGGAAGGATACGTGCTTTCAAAGTTGAGGGATCTATGACGCGCAGGGCGGAAAAAATTACGGATACAGTGCTTCTTATCCTTTCCTTTTTGCTCGGGATTGCCGTCGTTTGGCTGGGGTTCGTGCGCTGTTGGCGGTCGGTCGATTCGGCTCTGCTGATCGTTTTATTGTTTTTGTGCGGTGCCTTTTCGAGCATTGTTTGTTCGGCATTTCATGAACTCGGGCATTTGATCTTCGGTGCGCTTTGCGGGTTTCGCTTTATATCCGTGCATATCGGGCCGTTGAAAATATATCGGAAGGGAAATAAAATTTCCTGCGCCTTTTATAAGATGTCTTCGGACGTTGCCGGCGTTGCGGAGATGGTCCCCGAGCGGACGGATGGACTGTGCCGGAAAACTGCTTTATTCATTTGCGGGGGACTGCTGTTTTCTCTCTTGTTTTTTGCGGGTACGGCGGTGGCTTTGGGACTGTTCAGAAGTATCCCCGTATGGGTGTATCTGCTGGTTTGTACCTCGCTCCCGTATGCGTTTTATCTGTTCTTCCGCAATCTGATCCCGTTCGAGGGGACGGACGGCGCATTTTTATTCGGACTTCTGAAAAGGGAAGATTCCTCCGCCGTCGCGCTCGATCTTCTCGCGATCGAAAGTTTTTTATATCGTGGCTATACCCCCTCGGAGATCCCCGCAGAATATTTTTTCAGCCTTCCGCAACTGCCCGAAGACGATTTGAATTTTATTCTGCTCACCGTCTATCGGCTCGCCTATTATCAGGACGGAGGAGATGTGCAGGGTATGATCGCGGCATGCAATCGCCTTCGGGACCTTCTCGATTATGTGCCCGACTGTTATTTCCCTCAGGTCGCTTCCGAAGTGCTGTTTACCGAATGTCTGATCGCGGGAGGCGAGATCGTTGCGAAGGAGATGTTTCCCTCACTCAACAAGTTGCTGAAAAGGGAAAAACTGCCTCATTCACATCGCATTTTATCCGCATATGAGTTGTATATCAACGAAGACGTCGTTTCGGCGCTCAGCGAGTTGGAGGCGGCCGAAGAGGAGGCGGAAGAATGTCCTTTGAGCGGTATGAAAAAATACGAGAAAAAATTGCTCGCACACATCCGCGCGGACATGGCGTAAATATTCTGACAATAAAGCAAAAACGGAGGAGCGTTTCGCCCTCCGTTTTTTGTTCAGGATAATCTATTCAAAAAGCCGTAGCAATCGGGGCAGACATCGCCCGCGTGATTTTTACATTCTTCGCAGAGAAAAGTGCCGCATTCGCTGCAAACGTAGACGGATGCGATGTCGCATTCCTTTCCGCATTTGCCGCAGTTCAATTTTTTCATGTCAAAAGACCTCCGGTTTGTTTTTTAAAAGATTGCGCAAAAAAGGATTTTTTATTCGCGCGCATTTTTCATGAAATGAATTTCTGAAAAGCGGTGCTTTTACCCTATGGTCGATTTTTCGGGCCGTAGAGGCGTTTTTAAGGGGCTTATACGCGATTGCTTCCTATATAAATTGTGAAATCGGCGGCAAATCGCTTTCTTTTTTTGCCCTTTTATGGTATAATTATCTTAATCTTTACAGGCGCCGTGCGCGTCGATTATATCAGGAGAATTTCTATGGCAGAAAAAGTTCAGGGCGAATATGGCGAAGAGCAAATACAGGTTCTGGAAGGTCTGGAGCCGGTCAGAAAACGCCCGGGCATGTATATCGGATCTACGGACGAACGCGGGCTTCATCATCTCGTGCAGGAAATCGTCGATAACTCTATCGATGAAGCGCTTGCCGGCTATTGCGATACGATCCGCGTCAAGATCAATAAAGACGGCTCGTGTACCGTCACCGACAACGGGCGGGGGATCCCCACGGGGATCCACCATAAAGAAGGGGTTTCTTCGGTCGAACTCGTGCTGACGAAACTGCATGCCGGCGGCAAGTTCGGGGGCGGAGGATATAAAATTTCGGGCGGCCTGCACGGTGTGGGGCTCTCGGTCGTAAACGCGCTTTCCGAATGGCTGGAAGTGGAGGTTTGCCAGAACGGGCACGTCTATAAACAGGTCTACAACAGGGGCGTTCCTCAACGCGCGCTGGCGATCGTGGGAGACACGGACAAGACGGGTACGCAGGTGACCTTTTATCCGGATAGCGAGATCTTCGAAACGACTGTCTTTAATTATGACAATCTGAAAGTGCGGCTTCGCGAACTTGCCTATCTGAACAAGGGGCTCACGATTTCTATTGAAGACGACCGCGAGGAAAAGCCTAAATTCGATGAATTCCATTACGAGGGCGGCATTCTGCATTTCGTAGAAGATCTGAACAAAAATAAAGAGGTCCTGTTCGACGCGCCGCTTTATTTTGAAGAGATGCAGGCGGACAGCGGGATCGAGGTCGCGATTCAATATAACGACGGATATAACGAACTCATCATGAGTTATGCGAACAATATCCATACCGAAGAGGGCGGTACGCATCTGGACGGATTCAAAGCCGCGCTGACGAAGGTGATCAACGATGCCGGCCATAAACTGAATATTTTGAAAGAAAACGATAAATTGTCCGGCGAAGACGTCCGCGAGGGGATCACGGCGATCGTTTCCGTCAAATTGACCGAGCCGCAGTTTGAAGGGCAGACAAAGACGAAACTGGGAAACAGTTTCATGCGCTCGTTTGTGCAGAAGGCCACGGTCGAACATTTGGGCACGTATCTTGAAGAAAATCCCGCAAAAGCGAGGGAACTTGTTCTCCGCTGTGTGACGGCGCAAAAGGCGCGAGACGCTGCCAGAAACGCGCGGGAACTGACTCGCCGCAAGGGCGTTCTGGAAAGTACGACTCTTCCCGGAAAACTTGCGGACTGCAGCGAAAAGCGAGCGGAACTTTGCGAAATTTATATCGTCGAGGGAGACAGTGCGGGCGGCACGGCGAAACAGGGCCGCGACAGGCGCTTTCAGGCGATTCTGCCCCTGCGCGGCAAGATCTTGAACGTGGAAAAAGCGCGTTTGAACCGCGTGCTCGAAAATGAAGAGATCAAGAGCATGATCACCGCTTTCGGATGCGGGATTTCCGATGACTTTGACGAGAGCAAACTCCGTTACGACCGCATCATCTGTATGACGGATGCCGATGTAGACGGAAGCCATATCCGCATTCTGTTGCTGACTTTCTTTTTCCGCTTTATGCGCCCGCTGATCGCAAACGGGCATGTATATATCGCCCAGCCTCCGCTATACAAAGCGACGAGGGGCAAGGAAGAAAAATATATGTATTCGGATGCCGAACTTGAAGAATACAGAAATTCAAATCCCGGTAAATTCGAATTGCAGCGCTATAAGGGCCTCGGCGAAATGAACAAAGAGCAACTTTGGGACACGACGATGAACCCCGCAACGCGGACGCTTCTCCGCGTCAATATGAAAGATGCGGTCGAGGCGGACGAGATGTTTTCCCTTCTCATGGGCGAAAAGCCTGAACTCAGAAGGCAATTCATTGAAGAAAACGCGAAACTTGTCGCGGAACTTGATATTTAAGGGGTACAGGTATGGCCAAAAAAGAGACGAGTCCCGAACTTACTGAAGAGTTCAAAAAGACGCTCGCAATGACAAATATGCTCGACGTCGAAGTGGACGACGAGTTGAAAAAATCTTTTATCGCGTATGCGATGGCGGTCAACGTCAGCCGTGCGATCCCGGACGTGCGCGACGGATTGAAGCCCGTGCACAGGCGTATCTTGTATTCCATGCACGAAATGGGGCTGTACAACGATAAGGCGTACAGAAAATGCGCGAGGATCGTCGGCGACGTGCTCGGTAAATATCATCCGCACGGCGATTTTGCCGTTTACGATGCGCTGGTTCGCCTTGCGCAGGACTTCACCATCAATTTCCCTTTGGTAGACGGGCACGGGAACTTCGGTTCCGTTGACGGCGATCCTCCCGCAGCGATGCGTTATACGGAAGCGAGGATGTCGAAACTTGCGGCAGAAATGCTGCGCGATCTCGACAAAGAGACGGTAGACTATTATCCTACGTTTGACGACACGGGGATGCAGCCTTGCGTTTTGCCCTCGCGCTTTCCGAACCTTTTGGTCAACGGGAGCGACGGCATCGCGGTCGGTATGGCAACAAATATACCTCCGCATAATCTTTCGGAAGTGATCGGCGCGGTGATTGCGCAGATGGAAAATCCTGAGATCACGATCGAAGAATTGATGGAATACGTTCCGGCGCCCGATTTCCCGACGGGGGCGATCCTGATGGGCCGGGCGGGGATCAAGAGGGCATACCGTACGGGGCGCGGCAACTACATCCTGCGCGCGAAATGTGAAATCGAAGATTATACTTCCAATAATACGACCCGTACGCGCATCATCGTTACGGAGATCCCTTATCAGGTCAATAAAGCGCGCCTGATCGAAAACATCGCGGATCTGGTCAAAGATAAGCGAGTGGAAGGTATTTCCGACATTCGCGAAGAATCGGACAGAGACGGCATGCGCATCGTGATAGAACTTAAAAAAGATGCCAATGCGCAGGTCGTGCTCAATACGCTGTATAAACATACGCAGTTGCAGACTTCCAACGGGATCACGCTTCTGGCGCTTGTGGACGGAGAACCGAAGGTCCTGAACCTGAAAGAATGCATCCATTATTACATCCTGCATCAGGAAGACGTCATCGTCCGCCGCACGAGGTTTGATCTGAATAAGGCGGAAGAGAGGGCGCATATCGTATCCGGCCTCGTTCTTGCGCTCGCGAACATCGATGAAGTGATTGCAATCATCAAGCAATCCGCCGATAAATTTGTGGCGATCGAAAAACTGACAAAAAGTTTTGAATTGTCCGAAAAACAGGCGAATGCGATTTTGGAAATGCGCCTGCAGCGCCTCACTTCGCTGGAAGTAGAAAAACTGCAGGAAGAATTGGCGGAACTTGAAAAGACGATTGCCGATCTGAAAGATATTCTCGAGCACGAGCATCGCGTACTTGAGATCATTAAGGCAGATCTGCTTACCATCAAAGAAAAATATCCCAGCGAAAGAAAGACGGAACTTTCCTACGATTACGGCGAGATCGATATTGAAGATCTCATCGAAAAGGAAGATATCGTCATCACGATGACGCATTCGGGATATATCAAGCGCCAGCCCGTATCCGAATATAAGGCACAGCGCCGCGGCGGCATGGGCATCACGGCGCACAAGCCGAAAGACGAGGATTTTGTCGAAAAGTTATTTATATCCTCCACGCACGACAATATTCTGTTCTTTTCCAGTTTCGGCAAAGTGTATTCCATCAAGGGCTATGAAATTCCGGAAGCCCAGCGCCAGGCGCGAGGCCGCGCGATCGTGAATCTTTTGCAGATCGATCAGGAGGAAAAGATTACGGCGGTCATCCCTCTTGCCGAGAATACGGAAGGATACATCGCCATGGCCACGCGAAAAGGACTCATTAAAAAGACGGCGCTTGAAGAATTTTCAAATATCCGTAAGGTCGGTAAGATAGCGATCAAGATCACCGAAGGCGACGAATTGATCTCCGTCCAGTTTACGACGGGAGACGACGAACTGATCATTGCGTCCAAAGAGGGCAAGTGCATCCGATTCAGCGAAAAGGATGTACGTCCGATGGGGCGCGACACGCAGGGTGTCCGCGCGATGAATCTCGGCAAAGACGACTATCTCGTCGATATGCTCGTCATCAAGGAGGGGTGCGAAATTCTGACGCTTACCTCCAACGGTTACGGCAAGAGATCGGATATCGAGGATTACCGTCTGCAGGGCAGAGCGGGTAAAGGCATCAAAGCGGGTGTATTCAACGAAAAGACGGGCTGGCTCGTCAACCTGAAGATCGTCAGTGAAGATGAAGATCTGATGATCATTTCCAACAACGGCACGATCATCCGCATGCACGTTTCCGACATATCCAAGATCGGCAGAAACACGCAGGGCGTTCGCGTTATGAGGCTGAAAGATTCGACGGTAGCGACTGTGGCCGTTGCGCCGAGAGAGGAAGAAGAGCAGGAAGAGGGGGCGGACGATTCGGTCGCTTCGGATCCGGAAACGCCCGCGGAAGAAGGCCCCGAAATATCGGAAGATCAGGCGGTTGATGCCGCAGAGGATCCGGAACAGAGATCTTAAAACAGAGCGATCAATTTTCAAAAGGCTGTCGGACTCATCCGACAGCCTTTTGCATAAACGATTGACACAATAAAAAACCCCGCGTTTGCGCGAGGTTTTTTATATTTTTGGTCAACTTTCGGATCGTTTGTCTAAATTTATATAAGTTTATATAAGTTTATATAAGTTTATATAAGTTTATTAAGCGATGTCATTTGATCATATCCGTTTTTTCTCGGAAGATTTATTCAGTTTGTCCGTGATCCGAAGCAGCACGCCCGATAGCGGTATGCACAGCATGATGATCAGCAGGACATACATGATTTGTACGAATCCGAGAGGGGTATGATTTTTCTCAATGAATATATCCGGCAGCAATGTCAGCCCGATCAGGCTGATCGCGAACATGGCGATAAACAGGATCGCGCGGAAAAAGTTGAAAGGCTGGCAGACTCTGTACAACATGATCAGCCCCGCAAACGAGATGAGATAGACGGATATCGTCGTATAATATTCGTCGAAATAGTCGGGCTGAAAGTGCGCAATGATACTTGTGCTCTGTACCGCAAGAACGAGAATGATCGCGCCCGGCACGGCCCGGCTCAACACGAATGACAGAAATTTCCCGCTGACTCTGTTTGTATTCGGCTGCAGAGAGAGGAAAAAAGTGGGAATGCCGATTACGAAGAATTCCAAAATCAGCATATTGCTCGTCACAAACGGATACATGGTTCCCGTAATGATGGAAATGAGTGCAAACACCGTCGTAAACAAAGTTTTCATCAGATAAAGGGAGGAAGAGTTCTGGATATTATTGATCACCCTCCTTCCTTCGAATACGACTTTGGGCATCGAGGCGAAATTGTTGTCCGTCAGAACGATGTGGCTGACGTTTTTGGCCGCTTCGCTGCCGGACATTACGGTCACCGCACAATCTGCCTCTTTCAGAGCGAGTATGTCGTTGACGCCGTCGCCCGTCATGGCGACGGTATTGCCCTCCGATTTGATCGCCTTCACAAGGATGGCCTTCTGCTCGGGCGTCACGCGGCCGAAAACAGTATATTTGTTCGCGATGGCCGCAACTTCTTTTTCATTCAGTCCTTCCAGAGAAATATATTTATCGGCATTGACCACGCCGACCCGCCTGGCGACTTCGGATACCGTAACCGGATTATCGCCCGAGATGATTTTGATTTCGACGTCATTGTCTTTGAACCAGCGGATCGTCTGGATCGCATCTTCGCGTATATTGTCAGCAATGGAAATGATCGCAAGAGGTTTTAGTCCTGACGGCAGTTTATCGCCGTTTAGTTGGCCGCCCGAGAGCGCCACGACAAGCACTCTGAGGCCCATGGAAGCGTACTGATTTATGATTTTATTGAGTTTTTCGGGGATGTTGCCCAAGACGAATTCCGGCGCGCCGACTACGACCGTGCCGATTTTTTCAAAAGTTACGGCCGAAAGTTTCCGCTTTGAAGAAAAGGGCAGCGTTTTGATCGCTTTCAGCGCATTGCTGTGCCCGAAATAGTTATACAGCGCGATAGAGGTCTGGTTATTGTCATCCAACGAGTGCAGGTAGGAGCCGACGATCTCATTGACGGAAAATTCCGTGGGGTTGTTCAGCAGCATACAGTCGTTGACCTTCATGCGTCCGTCCGTGATCGTGCCCGTCTTGTCAAGGCAAAGCACATTGACGCGCGCGAGCATTTCCAGTGAATAGAGGTCCTGCACGAGCGTATTATGCGTCATAAGCCGTAAAATCCCCATGGTAAGGGCAAGGCTTGTCAGCAGCAGCATTCCCGAAGGGATCATGCCGATCACGACGCTCACCGTCTTTTGAATGGCGTTGTCAAGTTGCGGGATGTTGATCACGGAAGGATCGTATGTGCGCCAGTTGACGATAAACATGAAGATGGATATGGGGATGATCAGAATGCCGACAATGGAGATGATGAGTTTGGTCGAACGCATCAATTCCGAGTTCGGCTTTTTATATTTTTTTGCCTTTGCGGAGAGCGAGTTGAGGTAAGTCGCTTTGCCCACCTTGTCTGCACGGGCCTTGCATGAGCCGCTCGAAATAAAACTGCCCGCATAGAGAAGATCGCCGGGTTCCTTTTTGACGGGAACGGACTCTCCCGTAAGCAGCGATTCGTTGACCTCCACAAAGCCGTCGCAGAGGATACAGTCAGCGGGGATCTGATTGCCGAGAGACAAAACGACGATATCGTCGAGCACGATCTCCTTTGACGGTATGTCTATGGTTTCTCCGTTTCGGATGACTTTGACGGTCGGAACGGTCAGCAATGACAGTTTATCCATTTTCCGCTTTGCCTTGATTTCCATGGCAATACCGAAAAACAAGTTCGCTGCAAAGATAACGACGAACAGGAATTGCGAGATAGGGGCCTTCGCGTAAATGAGGGCGATCGCCGCGAGGACGCAGAGCAGGTTGAAGAACGTACACAGGTTGCCTACGAAAATACTCGCATACGATTTGGAATATTTCTGATTTACGTCATTAAAGAGGAATTGCGAAAAGCGTTCGTTGACCTGCGCAGCGGAAAGGCCGCTGTTCACGTCGGGGGTATATCTTGTTACCGAACCGTATGAAGGAACAGCGGTTTTCTTTTTCTTGAATTGTTTTTTTATGGCGTCCATATCCGGTTGAGCCGACTCTTCTTCCGCCGCAATGTTTTCAGCCAGTTTTTGCTTCACGTATGTTTCTACGGCGACGGGTTTTTCGGCCGGTTTCCGGTTTTGGGGCGTTTGCGCAGCGTCGTTGCCCGTTTTGGTTCTTGCCGATTGCTTAGACGAAGCGGATGCGCGAGAAGAAGAGGCCTTTTCGGATGAAATGCCGGTTTCCCCGCTTTCTGTAGAAACAGTTTTGCGGGGTGCCCTGACGGCCTTTTGGCGTACAGTATCGCTTTGCCGGTTATCCGGCTTGTTTTCGGATGATTCTCTCTTTTCAGACATTTTCTACGCTTTCCTTCTCTGACTATTTGATCAATATTATTATACCATAAAAGGCTTTGGATTACAAATATTTTCAATTTATATTTATATGAAAGGGGAATTTATTAAATTCCGTTGCAGATTTGCCAAAACAGCGCTGATTTTATTGCAAAAAGCAGGTTTTTGGGGTAAAATAATAGGGAACAAAAACGGAGGCAAAATAGGATGATCGATATCAATCTGCTCAGAAACAATCCCGACCTTGTACGGGAAAATATCAGAAAGAAGTTTCAGGATAAAAAACTTCCTCTCGTCGACGAAATCCTCGGGTTGGACGCGAAAAAGCGCGAATTGCAAAAAGAGGGAGATGCCCTTCGCGCAAAGCGCAACGCGGTCAGCGCGGAGATCGGAAAATTCATGAAGGAAAAGCGTAAAGAAGACGCGGAAAAGGCAAAGGCGGAAGTCGTCGCCGTCAACGAACGCATCGCGGAGATCGAAAGGGAAGCGGAAGAAGTTTCTTCCAGACTGAAACAGGATATGATGTCCATCCCGAATATCATTGCCGACGATGTGCCGATCGGAAAAGATGATTCCCAGAATGTGGAGCGCCGTCGTTTTCTCGAGCCTGCAGAAAAGCCTTTCGAGGTTCCTTATCATATGGATATCCTCGATAAGTTGGGCGGGATCGATATCGACAGTGCCCGCCGTACCAGCGGGCAGGGATTCTATTACCTGATCGGCGACGTGGCGCGGCTTCATTCCGCAGTCTTGACGTATGCTCGCGATTTCATGATCGATAAAGGATTTACGTATGTGATCCCTCCCTTTATGATTCGCAGCGATGTAGTTTCCGGCGTCATGTCCTTTGAAGAAATGGACGGGATGATGTATAAGATCGAGGGGGAAGACCTCTATCTGATCGGTACGAGCGAGCATTCAATGATCGGCAGGTTCATGAATACGGTCCTCGATGCGGATGCGTTGCCGCTCACGCTGACGAGTTATTCTCCCTGTTTCCGCAAGGAAAAGGGTGCGCACGGCATAGAGGAAAGGGGGATCTACCGCATCCATCAGTTTGAAAAACAGGAGATGATCGTCATTTGCAAACCGGAAGAGAGCAGCGACTGGTTTGAAAAATTGTACTCGTATACCGTCGAGTTGTTTGTGTCCATGAACATCCCCGTACGTACTTTGGAGTGTTGCTCGGGCGACCTTGCAGATCTTAAATATAAGAGCATTGACGTGGAGGCGTGGAGCCCCCGACAGAAAAAATATTTCGAAGTGGGCAGTTGTTCCAATCTGACGGATGCGCAGGCGCGCAGACTCGGGATCCGTTATAAGACGGAAAAGGGGAACGTATTCGCCCATACGCTGAACAATACTGTCGTCGCTCCTCCGAGAATGTTGATCGCCCTTTTGGAAAATCATCTCAACGAGGACGGGAGCGTGAATATTCCGGAAGTCCTCCAAAAATATATGGGCGGAAAAAGTATCATTCTTCCGAAAAAGTAAAAATAAAATGAAGAACAGAACGGGCGCCGGATCGTACAGGCGCCCGTCTGATAATTTTAGCAAACGCTCTGAAAAATGTTTGCTTTTTTCAGAAAAATATTGTATCATATTAAAAGTTGAAATGCTTCCGTAGTTAAATGGATATAACAGCCCCCTCCTAAGGGGCCGTTGTGGGTTCGATTCCCGCCGGGAGTACCAAAAAACCGCTTGATTGAAAATAAAAATCAAGCGGTTTTTCTATGCCTTTTTTACATTTCAAAATCTCTTTTCTTTGCTCGTTTCAGCTCCAAGAAATCGAGATACTCTTCGTACTCTTCCAAAGTTTCAAAACCAAGCCGTTGCATTTCCGCTTTTAAGCGTCTGAATTCAGCCACAGTGTCGGTTTCTTCTGTTTCTGATACAGAATTCAATTCAAATGGTTTTACGGATTCTTGGGTCTTTTCTTCGGCTGAAAAGATACCGGCTATTTTGTCTGCTGCCATCTTATCTGTGCTTCGCAAAGCATAGGCATAAATGTCGCTGGTCGTGCTTGCACGGGCGTGTCCCGCTCTCGCTGCAACGGTTACAATGGGAACTCCTGCGGCGATCTGCAAAGTGATGTTCGTATGGCGCAAACTATGCAGGGAATAATGGTCGATATTCGCTTCCCGCAGCATCTTGTTCAGCCACCCCGTGAATGTGCTTGGATAAAGCCGCTTTCCGTTCTCCTGCGTAAAAAGATAATCATTTTCTTCCATATAATCACCGAGTTCTGCGCGGCGTTTTGTTTGCCATTCTTTGTACTCTTTCAGCGTTTCAAGTAAGACTTCTGGAATTGCAAGAGTTCGTTTGGACATTTCCGTTTTAGGTTCTTTTTCTATCATTCCAAATCCCGTTACGGTCGTTACCGAACGGCTTACTGTAATCTCTCCCTTGTCAAAATCAATATCTTTCCATTCAAGTCCCGCAACTTCGCCGCGGCGAAAGCCCGCAAGCAGAAACAGAAGCATTGCAGATTTATAGCGAATATCGGGATAGTCCAAAATGAATTTGTAAAAGCGTTTGGCATCCTCGTCGGACATACATTCGATTTTATGAGGCGGGCGCTTCGGAAAATTGATATAATCCGCCGACGCATAGTTATCCGTAATCAAACGGTTTTTCTTTGCGAGGGATAGGACGGCTCGAATGATACGCTTGAATTTATGTATCGTTTCGTAGGCGTAAGGTTCTTCCGTTATTTTCTCGTCAAAGAGTTCTTGGAACGGAATACCTGTCCTTTCAGCAAAGTCGCTGCTCCAATTTTTACTGACAGATTTACCGGCAAAAGCATTTGCCAGAGTGCAGCTTTGTATATATACTATAGGTATCTTTTTGAGTGGCGTTTCCGTTGTTACACGCAATAAAAAGCACTGCACATAAGATTGAAATTGTTGCGAGGAGAAATATTGCCAATAATTTTTTCTTCATAGATATTGCTCCTTTTCAAATCATTTATTTTTTCCGAATGCTGATCAAAATTTTCAGAATCAGCTGAATAATACGCAGGATTGCGATAATGAACTGTAATACGTATTCGACCAGATAACTGCGGAAGATTTTTTTGACGGTGACCATTTCCTCGCCGGTCAATTCGTTCTATTATTTGATTTTAATAGCAGTCACAATCATAACATTAGGTCTTTTTTTGCTGAATGATTAAATTCCGCCCCTTGCTCTTGCAGGGGGGCGGAATTTTGGTATTTCAATAGGGGAGGACCTGCCGCACGAAGTGCGGCGGTTCGCCCCGACGCAGTCGGCACAAGGGCGCAGCCCGAAGTATTCCCGCCGGGAGTACCACTTTGACCACAAGATATTGTGTTCTTTTTCTTTATTTATACAATATTAAGGAGAAATTTTCAAAAATTATACCCGTCGTGCGATATACAAATGAATCAGATACACAAATGATCGACTTTTTTCTGATACCCGGCATTGATCACCGCGATGTCGGAAGTGTCGTAAAAGTTGTTGAATACGGTGGTGTTTCCGGTGTTTCCCGTAGTTTTTCCGCCCTTATATTACATATTATATCACAGAACGCGTGGCTTTGTCAATGAAGGTTTGCATCTGCTGACGGACGATAACGGGCGGGCGGGGGATCTGTTTTATGATGCGCCTGATTTTTAGGAGCCTTCGGCGCGGCTGTGTGCGCCGAACCGAAGAATTGTAATAAAATTTTCGCAAGCGGACGGAAAATCGCTTGACACTTTCCGAATAGTTGTTATAATAGGATATGCTGTTTTTCGAAACAACATTGAGGTGTAGCGCAGTTTGGTAGCGCGCTTGGTTAGGGACCAAGAGGTCGTGGGTTCAAGTCCCGTCACCTCAACCAATGGACAAGAGGCTTCGAACAAAGAGATGTTTTCGAAGCCTCTTGTTTTATAAATCTTACAGAATTTTACAGGAGAAGATGTGTTTATGAGAAAGCGCCTGGCATCACTTTTTGCTGTTACGATAGGGCTGCTCTTATCGTTGGGGATTTTGACGGCTTGCAGGTTGCAACAGGAACCCGATCGGTTTCCGATATCATTTTATGACGACACGCAGCTTGTCGATGTCGTTGAAACGAGCGGGAACGAGCGGATCCGCCTTCCGGAGGCGTCGGAAAAAGAAGGATATATTTTTTGCGGTTGGTTTTTCGATCGGGACAGCTGGCAGGAACAGCTGACCGAGGATACTTATGCGGATCGGGCGCTGACGGCTGCGGTCGATGTCTATGCATATTACCGACAGGAGGAACCGTCGCAGCCTGAATCGCCTGCAACGTACACGGTGACGTTTGAAACAAACGGCGGGACGGCGGTGGCGCCTGTGACGACGTCGCTGATCGAAAGCGAACCGAAGACGAGCCAAAGCGGCTATACGTTTTCGGGGTGGTATACGGAGAGCGGCTTTGTCAACAAGGCGGAATTTCCCTACGAAGTGACAAAGGCGCAGACGCTGTACGCCAAATGGGAAAAGAACAAGTACACGGTGACGTTTGAAACGAACGGCGGGACGGCAGTGGCGCCCGTGACGACGTCGCTGATCGAAAGCGAACCGAAGACGAGCCAAAGCGGCTATACGTTTTTGGGGTGGTATACGGAGAGTAGCTTTGTCAACAAGGCGGAATTTCCCTACGAAGTGACGAAGGTGCAGACGCTGTACGCCAAATGGGAAAAGAACGCGCCGGAATCGATCGTATTCACGGTGGACAAGAACGGTGTATTGACGGGCGTCAGCGGGATCTCGGCGCAGACTGCGCGCGTAGAAGTTCCGTCCGAAGTGAACGGGATCACGGTGACAGAGATTGCGAAAGATGTGTTCAAAGACAATCGGGAGATAGAAGCGCTGATCTTGCCCGATACGGTCGGAACGCTCGGATATCGGATGTGCAGCGGATGCTCCGCGCTGAAAGAACTGCGTCTTCCTTCCGGTCTTACGGTCATTCCGGACGAGGCATTTGCAGATTGTGTATCGCTGAAGGCGGTCGTTTTCCCCGATACGCTTGTTCAGATCCGTTCGGATGCGTTCAGCGGCTCGGGATTGACTGAATTTATTGCGCCGCGGGCGCTGGCTTCCATTTGGCTAAATGCATTTATGGGTTGCCGGGATCTTGAAAAAATCGACCTTGGACAGGTGCAGAGCATCCGTTCCGGCGCGTTCCAGGATTGCACGGCGCTGAAAGCTGTCAAAATTCCCGAAACAGTCGTATCGCTGACGAACGAAACGTATATTTTCGGCGGTTGCACGTCTCTGAAGACGATCGATATGCCGGATAATCCTGTTCCGATCAGCTATACCTTATTGAACGGATCGGGCTATTATAACGATCCCGCGAATTGGGAAAACGGCGTTCTTTACGTTGACGGATATCTTGTGGATACGAACGATACGTTCCTGAACGTTACGGAGTACGCAGTGCGGGAGGGAACGATCGTCATCGCTGACAACGCATTCTATACGCCGGGATATGGCAGCAAACTCAAAACGTTGTCATTGCCGCAGCCTTTGCGTCATATCGGCAAGGCGGCGTTTTCCAAGTGTGTGTCGTTGGCGGAAATCGATATGAAGGACGGCATTCGTTCTATCGGCTACAATGCGTTCGCCGGCACGGTATATGAAAAGAATGAAAAAAACTGGACAGACAACGGGCTCTATCTCGGAAATTGGTTGATCGCTGTCAAAAAGGTTTCCATGACGTCTTTCACCGTCCGCGAAGGAACGGTTGGCGTGGCGGACGCGAATGATGAGAGCGCCGGTTCGCTGTTCCCTTCTTTGGCGAGGAAAATTACTTCGTTGACGCTGCCTTCTTCGCTGAAATATATCGGTGTGCGGAGCTTTGCCCGTACTCAAATTACCGAAGTGACGCTTCCGAAGGGATTGCTGCAGATCGGGAAGGGCGCTTTTTATAGCTGTTCTTTTTTACAGAACGTCAATCTTGGCGATTGTGCTTCTCTGGAGAGTATCGGCGATATGGCATTTCAGGAATGCATGATCGGAGAGATCGCCATTCCGGAAAGCGTAACGAAAATGGGCGAGCTGGTGTTCAATCATAATACGGTGGATCTGACGATCCGCTGCGCTGTTTCCGAAAAACCCGAGGGGTGGGACAGCGATTGGGCGTACTCCTACCGGCAGGGCGTGACCGTCACGGTAGAGTGGAAAAAAGCATAAAATGAATGCCGTTCCGCGGAATTTCCGCGGAACGGCATTTTTTTGTGTCAGTTTTGCGTATCGGTCCCGTAGACGGAGACGCATCGGAAATAAGAGGCAAACCGTTCGCCGTCATAGCGCATAAATTCCATGGTGTAACCGAATGCGTCCGCGTTATACAGTCCCGTAATGCGGCGCATAACGAGCAGGTGGAAGCGGTCGTCCGTGTTCACAAAGAAGGGGAGTACGGTATTGACGGCGGAGACGTCTGCGCCGACGGGGGCTTTCAGCGTGCCGTCTGCATTGTAAAGCCGATCCAGATATTCCATCCCGCGCAGATGAATATCGAGCGAATATTCCGTCGGTTCCGTGCTGTCCGTCACGCGGAGACGGTAGCCGTCGGCATACTCCGCCGCATACGGCATGGGAAGCTGTCCGAAATCAAAAATTTTGCTGACTTCTCCCGCAGAAAGGTCGTAAATATAGTAATATCCGAATCCGCCGCTGCCCCCGCTGTCCATGCCGAGGAAGATGTCCTGCAGCCCGTCGCCCGTAAAATCCGCGAGCAGGATCGCGGGAAGATACCCCGCGTTCTGTTCGGGAACGATCGTCGCGATCTCTTCGGAGGAATCGGCCTGCGTCACCGTGATGTGGATGTCGGTCGCATACAGTCCCTTGTTTTCGTAGGTCCCGTACAGCCGAACACGCTGTTCGCCTGTTCCCGTGACGCAGCCGCACCGCTCCATGATCTGTACCTGTGTCCCGTGCGCCGCTGCGGGGAGTACGGAAAGCAGCATTGCCGCCGCAATGTGTAAGATGCTCATGGCGGCAGGTTGTGCAAAAGCGGGAAAACTATGTCACATGTTGCGCAGCATCTGTCCGCCGCCCGAACAGCAGCTCAAAAATCGGCGCGTAACGGGCATTTTCTCAAGGTATATTTCGCCGTCCGGCGCGCCAAAATAGGGGTATGAAGAAGATCCGGCAGAATCCGCTCGGCAAGACGCGGGACGAGCGCGAGACCTGCTTTCCCGCGGCGGGAAGGGAGGAATATCGTCCATGACGGGGCGTTCGCGCGAAAATCTCAACAAAAACTATATCAATTATGTGCATTCTTTTGCACCGCCGACGCAGCATTTCAAGACGTGTATACGCGCCTTTTTTGTCGGCGGGCTCATTTGCTGCATCGGGCAGTTCATCCGCATGATGCTCGAACTTGCGGGGCTGACGGGGGACGTGCTCTCCGGAACGGTGTCTGTGGCGCTCATTTTCTTTGGCGTTCTGCTGACGGGGCTGGGCGTCTATGACCGGATCGGCAAAAATGCGGGCGCGGGCAGCATCGTTCCCATCACGGGATTTGCCAATTCCGTGGCGTCTCCCGCCGTTGAATTCAAGACGGAGGGCTTTGTGTACGGCACGGCGGCAAAAATGTTCGTCGTCGCAGGTCCCATCATCGTGTTCGGCGTGACTGCGGGCGCGCTGGTCGGACTCGTCTATTGGCTGATCGCGCTCTGATGCGGCGGAAGCCGCAGACAGGTGTAAAAAGTTTGCTTTTTTGAGCGGGATATGCTATAATACCCGCAAAAAGAACGGAGGAATACAACTATGGCAAAGATCACGAAGGATACGCTGATCGTCGATTGCCTGCAGATCAATCCCAACGCGGTGGAGATCCTTCAGAGCGCGGGAATGCACTGCTTCGGCTGTGCGATGGCGCACGGCGAGACGATCGCGGAAGCGGTTGCCGTTCACGGGGAAGATCTCGACAAGCTCCTCGCGAAGCTCAACGAAGGCATCGAATAACGTTATCACGGACGAAACGCCGCCCGACGCATTGTTGCGTCGGGCGGCGCTGTTATGCGATTGCCTGTTCCGCGCAGACAAGGAGCGTTTCTGAAAATCCATCCACTTCGATCAGAATGGCGGCATAGGCAAGGGGCTTTAACACCGTGACGGAGAAATAGGGCGCGATCCACGGATCGCCCTCGGCGGGCGGAAAGGCGTATGAAATTTCAAATGCCGTCTCATCGTATGAGAGGCTGATGCCCGCGCCGTCGAACATCGCATCTCTGCTTCCGCCCGTCAGAATGGGCGCGACGAAAAGCGTGTACGTCTCGTCGACCGTAAGGGTGTAGACGTCATTTTCGTCCCGGGGCGCGGCGTCGGCGCGGTCCCCAAAGTCCTGCATTTCTTCCGTCAGGTTCCCCTGAACGCCGACGACACGCGGTATGCTTCCGCCGACGGGTTGCTCTTCCGCGGAGAAGGCGGCGGCGACGGCGATGACGGCGGCAATGAGCAGGACGCAGGCGAGCGCAAGCCAGAGGATAATTTTTTTGGAGCGGGAGATGACGGCATTCTTTTTGACGTACGTCGTCTCGATTTCCGCGTCGCCGATGAGCTTTGTTCGCTCCACGCCGAAATAGTCGGCGAGCAGCTGCAAAGACTGCTCGTTGGGAAGGCTCAGCCCGTTTTCCCACTTTGCCACCGTGCTGCGGCTTGTAAGCACCGCGTTCGCGAGCATCTGCTGCGTGATCTGCTTTTCTGCCCGCAGCTTTTTCAGGGTATCTTTGAATTCCATGGCGCCCTCCTCATACCGATTATATCACGGAATCAAGAAAAATGCATGTTCTTTTTTGTTCGTGCTTGTTCTTTATGCGTGCGAACAATTCCAAAAGAAAAAGCTCACGCGATCGCGTGAGCTTTTTTTGCATGAGCAGTTTATTCTTTGCCTGCCATCTTCTTGTAGCCTGCAAGCCGCTCCTTCGAGGATTCTTCCGTCTCCTTGAACAGCTCTTCGGCAACGGCGGGCTGCGTCTTCTTGAGCGACGCGTAGCGCGTTTCGCCGAGAATGAACGCCTGATAATCTCCCGTCGGATCCTTGGAGTCGAGCGTGAAGGGATTTTCGCCCTTTTCCTTGAGTTCGGGATTGTAGCGGTAGAGCTGCCAGTATCCGCAATCGACCGCCGCCTTTTCCTCGGACTGCGATTTCGCCATCTTGATGCCGTGGTTGATGCAGGGCGCGTAGCAGATGATCAGGGAAGGTCCGTGATATGCTTCTGCTTCCTTGAGCGCCTTGACGAGCTGGTTCTTGTCGGCGCCCATTGCGCACTGCGCCACATAGACATAGCCGTACGTCGCGGCGATCATGCCCAGATCCTTCTTCTTGACGCGCTTGCCGGAGGAAGCAAACTTCGCGACCGCGCCGATGGGGGTGGATTTCGAAGCCTGTCCGCCCGTGTTGGAATAGACCTCGGTATCGAGCACCAGCACGTTGACGTCTTCGCCGCTGGCGAGCACGTGATCAAGTCCGCCGTAGCCGATGTCATACGCCCAGCCGTCGCCGCCGAAGATCCAGAAGGACTTCTTGACAAGGCAATCCTTGTCTGCAAGTACTTCTTTGACGAGCGCATCCGCTTCGCACCCGCAGTCCTTGCATTCTTCGCAGCACTTCACAAGGGCGGCAGCCGCCTTCTTGCTCGCTTCGGCGTCGTCCATGCCGTTCATCCACGCTTCGCATGCCGCCTTGCCTTCTTCATAGCCCGCCCATGCTTCTGCGAGCTTGGCGACCTTGTCTTTCAGCGCGTTTCTTCTTGCCTTGTATGCAAGGTTCATGCCGTAGCCGAACTCTGCGTTGTCTTCGAACAGGGAGTTCGCCCAGGCGGGGCCGTGTCCCTGCTTGTTCACCGTGTAGGGGCAGGTGGGGGAGGAACCGCCGTAGATGGAGGAGCAGCCCGTCGCGTTGGCGATGATCATTCTGTCGCCGAACAGCTGGGTGACCACCTTGACGTAAGGCGTTTCGCCGCAGCCCGCGCACGCGCCCGAGAACTCGAACAGCGAAGGCGTGAACTGGCTCTTCTTGACGTCCGCCATCTTGACTTCGGACAGATCGACTTCGGGAAGATCGACCGCATACTCCCAATTCTTCGCTTCGACCGCTTCCAGCTCTTCGAAGGGCGTCATGACGAGCGCCTTGTTGCCCTTCATGCCGGGGCAGACGTCCGCGCAGACGCCGCAGCCCATACAGTCGAGCGGGGAGACCTGCATGCGGAACTGATAGCCCTTGATGCCGGTCGCGGGCTTCGTGTCGAATGCCGCAGGCTTGTCCGCGCCGTCTGCCACAAGGGCGGGACGGATGCAGGCGTGCGGGCAGACGAAGGAGCACTGATTGCACTGCACGCAGTTTTCCTTCACCCACTTGGGAACCATGACGGCGACGCCGCGCTTTTCATACTTCGTGGTACCCGTAGGAACGGAGCCGTCCGCATTGAATGCCGAAGAGGGCAGCTTGTCGCCTTCCAGCGCAAGGATGGGGGCGACGACGCTCTTGAAGTAGTCGTTGTCCGCAAGTTTGACCATCTCGGCGCCCTCCGTCGTGGTCGCCCACGAAGCGGGGATGTCGATCTTGACAAGGTGTTCCTTTGCGGAATCGATCGCGGCGTAGTTCATCTGAACGATCGCGTCGCCCTTTCTCGCAAAGGACTTGTACGCCATTTTCTTCATGAGGTCGACCGCCTCGGAATAGGGCAGGATCTGTTCGTTGATCAGGAAGAACGCGGACTGCAGGATGGTGTTCGTGCGGTTGCCCAGCCCGAGTTTGCCCGCAACGCTGATCGCGTCGATGACGTAAAGGTTCGCATGCTTCTTTGCGAGCATGTTCTTGACTTTCGCGGGAAGGTTCGCGTCCAGCTCTTCCACCGTCGTCCAGGGAGCGTTCAGCAGGAAGGAGCCGCCTTCCTTGAGGTCGCTCACCATGTCGTAACGGATGACGTAGGAAGGATTGTGGCAGGCGATGAAGTCCGCCGCGTCGATGAGGTATTCGCTCTGAATGGGCGTCTTGCCGAATCTGAGGTGGGAAACGGTGATGCCGCCCGACTTCTTGGAGTCATAGAAGAAGTACGCCTGCGCATACATATCGGTGTGGTCGCCGATGATCTTGATGGAGTTCTTGTTTGCACCGACCGTGCCGTCCGAACCGAGGCCGTAGAACTTGCAGCTCGTGGAGCCGGCGGGGGCGGCGTCGAACTTCTCGGAGAAATCGAGCGAGGTGTTCGTCACGTCCTCGTAAATACCCACGGTGAAGTGGTTCTTGGGCTCGTCTTTTTCAAGGTTCTTGTAGACGGAAAGCACCATGGAGGGGTTGAATTCCTTGGAACCGAGTCCGTATCTGCCGCCGACGACCTTGATGTCCTTCATGCCCTTTTCCAGGAGCGCGGTGCATACGTCGAGGTAGAGAGGCTCGCCCAGCGATCCGGGTTCCTTCGTTCTGTCGAGAACGGCGATCTTCTTGCAGCTCTTGGGAATGGCGGCGACGAACGCGTCCGTCACGAAGGGACGGTACAGGCGGACTTTGATAAGGCCGTACTTCTTGCCCTGTGCGTTGAGCTTGTTGATGGATTCTTCCACCGTCTCGGCGCCCGAGCCCATGATGACGATGACCTCTTCGGCGTCGGGAGCGCCCACATAGTCAAACAGGTGGTAGCTTCTGCCCGTGAGCGCGTTCACCTCGTCCATCATCTCCTGCACGATGGCGGGCGTCGCAAGGTAGTAGCTGTTCGCCGTCTCGCGGTTCTGGAAGTAGGTGTCGCCGTTCTGCGCGGTGCCGCGCTGAACGGGATGCTCGGGGTTGAGGGCGCGTGCGCGGAATTCCGCCACGTCCTTGGCAAGGCCCTTCTTGTCGAAGATCGCCTTCATCTCCTCATAGGAAATGACGTCGATCTTGGAGACTTCGTGCGAGGTACGGAAGCCGTCAAAGAAATTGATGAAAGGCACGCGTGCGCGGAGCGTGGACAGATGCGCCACGAGCGCGAGGTCCATGACCTCCTGCACCGAGCAGCCCGCGATCATCGCGAAGCCCGTCTGACGGCACGCCATGACGTCCTGATGGTCGCCGAAGATGTTCAGCGAATGCGCGGCGATCGCGCGCGCGGAGACGTGCATGACCATGGGCAACAATTCGCCCGAAATTTTGTACATGTTGGGGATCATCAGCAGAAGTCCCTGCGACGCGGTGTACGTCGTCGTCAGCGCGCCTGCCGAAAGAGAGCCGTGCACCGCGCCCGCAGCGCCGCCCTCCGACTGCATCTCTGCAATGCGGAGCTTCTGTCCCCACATGTTCAGCCTTCCCTGAGTCGCCCATTCATCCGCGGACTCCGCCATGGGCGAAGAGGGGGTGATGGGGTAGATCGCCGCAACTTCCGAGAAAGCATAAGCGACGTGCGACGCGGCGGTATTGCCGTCAATCGTCATCTTGGTCATCGAAAAACCTCCATAAAAACTATTAATTATGTTCACGCAAATCTTTTTGCAAAGGCAAAAATTTTTGCCGTGAGTTTCAAGACATCCGTCCGTGCGGCTGCGCCTTGGCGGCGGGTTTTCTGCGCACGCAAAAACAGGCGTTCTGCACGCACATGGTTATTATAAATGTTTTCCTTGGACAAGTCAACCCCCGTCGTGAAAAAATTTACTTTTTTCCGCAAGAATTTTCGGGCGCCGGGCGCCGCGTGCGCAAAGCACCGCGCGCGGACGGATATTTTTGCCCCATATCGGCGCTTTTACAAAAATATCACGGCGTTTTCATTGTAAAATGACGGACAATTTGCTATAATATGGTCAAATCGCGCCGGGAAGGGCGCCATTGGGAGCAATATGAAGGCGATTGAATTTGCGGACGTCTCCTTCCGCTACGAAGAGGAAGGACCGTTCGCCGTCAGACATCTGAATTTTTCCGTCGAAGAGGGCGAATTTGTCGCCGTGCTCGGGCATAACGGCAGCGGCAAAAGCACGCTGGCGCGGCTCGCGAACGGGCTTCTGACGCCCGACGAAGGGACCGTCAGCGTGTTCGGCACGCTTTTGGGCGAAAAAAACCTCTATGAAGTGCGCAGGAACGTGGGCGTCGTGTTTCAGAATCCGGACCACCAGCCGGTGGCGACCATCGTCGAGGACGACGTGGCGTTCGGCGCGGAGAACGTGGGACTCCCCCGCGAGGAGATCGGCAGGCGCATCGACTTTGCGCTC
>DXCO01000036.1 GCA_019115945.1 Candidatus Borkfalkia excrementavium
CACCCGAAAATTCCGGGTGCTTTTTGTTTGTTTCGTTAATAGCGAAAATTAGTCGATGGTGACTTCTGCGCCGGCTTCCTTCATGCGGGCAGCGATCTTGTCGGCTTCTTCCTTGTTGACGCCTTCCTTGATCATGCCGAGGCTTTCAACGAGAGCCTTCGCTTCCGCAAGGCCGAGGGACGTGAATTCACGGACAGCCTTGATGACCTCGATCTTCTTAGCGCCGATGTCTTTGAGTTTGACGTTGAACTCCGTCTTCTCCTCTTCCGCGGGAGCAGCAGCGCCTGCAGCGGGAGCAGCGGCAACGGCAACGGGAGCAGCGGCGCTTACGCCGAATTCTTCCTCCAAAGCCTTTACGAGTTCATTGAGTTCTACAACCGTCATACCTTTGATCTCTTCGATAAACTTAGCGATATCTGCCATTTTTGTTTCCTCCGATAAATTTTTATTTTTTGTTTTTCCGCCTTTCTTTTACGCCGGGACGGACGGGCGGCGGCTGAGCCGCTGATTCTGATACGAAATTAAGCCTTTTTCTCCGCGATCGCGTTCAGCGCCACGACAACGCCCCTGAGCATTGCCGAAAGCACGCCCGCAAAGTTGGAAATGGGAGCCTGCATGGAACCGAGCATCTTCGCGATGAGTTCCTCTTTGGACGGCATGTCCGCAAGCGCTTTAATCCCCTTCGCGTCGATATACGCATTGTCTACGTATGCGCTCTTGGGAACGATCTTTTCGGGCATGGCCTTGACCGCTTCCGCAAAAATTTTCGCAGCGGACGTTTCGTCGGGCGAAAAAGCGGTGGCCGTGGGGCCGTTCAGATCCGCATCGAACGCATCGACGCCCAACTCGTTGAAAGCCTTGCGCACAAGCGTGTTTTTATACACCTTGTACTCGACGCCCGCAGCCCTGAATTTATTGCGAAGTTCGGAAACTTCCGCAACGGTAAGCCCTTTGTAATCCACGAATACGACGGACTTGCTGTTTTGGATCTTCTGTTTGATCTCTTCGACAACCTGTTTTTTTGCTTCTAAATTGGCTGACATTGGTTACCTCCTTATGAAATTTTTCCGCGCGCCGAACGCGAAAGCCGCAAAAACCGCGCGGCTTGCGCATCCCGGGCGCAACGAAAATAAAAGTCCTTATACCGCGAGGATATAAGGACTTGCATGCGAAAATACAGACAGTCTGACTTATTACCTCGGCGGGCGGCAATACTGCGATTAAACCTTGCGGTGCCTGCTTTCTGCGGTACATATGAAATTTTCGGATACATTATAACCGTTTGACGGCAATAAGTCAACCGTTTTTACGCAAAATCGGAAATCCGATTACAGTTTTGCGTAATTGACCTTGATACCGGGGCCCATCGTGCTGGAAACGGAAACGCTTTTGATATACTGGCCTTTCGCAGCAGAGGGTTTTGCCTTGACGATCGCGTCCATAAGCGCGTTGAAGTTTTCGGAAAGTTTTTCTTTGCCGAAACTCTTTTTGCCGATCGGGCAGTGAATAATGGCGGTCTTGTCCAGCCTGTATTCGACCTTACCTGCTTTTACTTCCGCGATCGCTTTGGCGACGTCGGGAGTAACCGTACCCGATTTCGGGTTCGGCATGAGGCCTTTCGGGCCGAGCACTTTACCGATGCGGCCGACGACGCCCATCATGTCGGGCGTGGTGATCACGACGTCGAAATCGAACCAGTTTTCGTTCTGGATCTTCGCGATCATCTCTTCCGCACCGACGTAATCGGCGCCCGCCTGCTGCGCAATATCCGCCTTTTCGCCCTTGGCGATGACGAGAACTTTTTTGCTCTTGCCGGTGCCGTTGGGAAGGACGAGCACGCCGCGGACCTGCTGATCCGCCTGGCGGGGATCGACGCCGAGCCGCACGTGCAACTCGATCGTCTCGTCGAATTTCGCTTTCGCCGTATCTACGGCAAGCCCCATCGCTTCGTCAACGTCATATAATTTGGAACGATCGTATGCCTTCAGACTGTCGGCATATTTTTTCCCGTATTTCATTCTATTTAACCTCCTTGTGGTTCATGCGAGATAAACTCTCCCACACACTCCTTATGCTTTATCCTTCGACGGTGATGCCCATGCTGCGCGCTGTGCCGCGGATCATGCTCTTCGCGCTCTCGAGCGAAGTCGTGTTCAGATCGGGCATTTTCAACTTGGCAATCTCTTCGACCTGCGCATCGGTCAACTTGGCGACTTTGTCGCGGTTGGGACGGGCGCTTGCGGTCTCGATCTTGCAAGCCTTTTTGATCAGCACGGGTGCGGGCGGCGTCTTGAGAATAAACGTGAAAGACCTGTCCTGATAAATGGTGATGACTACGGGGATGATAAGCCCCGCCTGATCGGCGGTTTTCGCGTTGAATTCCTTGGTAAAGCCGGGAATGTTGATTCCGTGAGGACCGAGCGTCGAACCGACGGGGGGACCGGGCGTTGCTTTACCTGCGGGAAGTTGCAATTTGACTACCGCAGTGATTTTTTTAGCCATAACTTCTCCTCCGAATTGTGGTTTTAACAAAGCGCGGCGAATATTTTTGCGCTTCTCCCACTTTATTAGAAACAGGGATCGCTCCCTTTTCTGCCGTATGAATTATTCTTCCGATTCTTTTTCTTTGGCAGATTCCGTCAAATTGAGGCGGCGGATCTGAACGTACTCCACCTCCACGTCGGTATTTCTGCCGAACATGACCACGTTGACCTTTGCCTTCTGCGTAGAATCGTTGAGTTCTTTGATCTTGCCGACGAATCCGGCGAGCGGACCGGCGTCAATACTGACGTCGTCTCCCACGCTGAAATCCGCGTCCACGACGATCTTTTCCAACTGCATTTTGCGCACCTCTTCGTCTTTGAGCGGAAGAGGGCGGCCCTGCGGGCCTACGAACCCGGTAACGCCTCTCGTGTTCGTCACCAGATACCACACCTGATTGGAATAGATCATTTTTATAAAGACGTAGCAAGGAAGCAGTTTTCTTTCGACCACCTTTTTCTTGCCGTTTTTCTCTTCGATGGTCTGTTCCATCGGGATTTTCAGATCGAAGATACTGTCTTTAAGATTGTTATTTTCAATCAATTTTTCCAGGCTGTCTTTGACCATTGCCTCATAACCCGAATAGGTGTGAAGCACGTACCATTTCGCCTGGCTTTCGAGAGAATTTTCCATACCTCTCCTTACGAACCGAGACTGGTGATGAGATTCAGAAGTTCTCCGAGCCCGTAGTTTACCGCCGTGAATACGATCAGAAAACTCACGATCACGGTGAGCACGATGCCGGTCGACTTCATGACCTTGCCGAAAGAAGGCCACGTGACTTTTTTCAGTTCCGAAAAGACCTCTTTCAGTTTCCTGCCCATTCTTACAAAAATATTGGGCTTCTTTTCTGCGGTTTTCGCTTTCATTTTACCCTGCTCTGTCCCCCGTTGTTATTTCGACTCTTTATGAACGGTATGCTTTTTGCAGAAAGGACAATACTTTTTCAGTTGCAACCTTTCGGGGTCGTTCTTTTTATTTTTCATATTGTCGTAATTTCTGTGCTTGCATTCGGTGCATTCGAATGTAATTTTGGTTCTGTTGATGGCAGCCATTTTTCTAAAAACTCCGTGCAAAAAAATCACACCCTGGGACCGGTGTGTTTCTAAAGTCTAACATAAAGTTTTTGCATTGTCAATAATTTTCGGCACCGGAATCGCGTTTTTTTGAAGAAATCAAAATTTTTTCCCGCAAATTACCGCCTTTTTCGGATTTTTGTCCGCAAAAGTCAAAAATCCTTGCGCTTTACGCCCTTTTCGTTGTATAATAACGAACGGAAAAGCGTACTAACAATATAATATATAAGCAAGGAGCAAACTATGGAAGCAGTTAAAATTTCCGAAGGCGTCTATTGGGTAGGCGCGATCGACTGGAACCTGAGGAATTTCCACGGCTACGAGACGGAGAAGGGCTCGACTTACAACGCCTATCTCGTCATCGACGAAAAAATCACCCTGATCGACACGGTAAAGGAACCGTTCAAAGAAGAGATGCTCGAAAGAATCTCTTCCGTCATCGACCCCGCCAGGATCGAGATCATCGTTTCCAACCATGCGGAACCCGACCACAGCGGCGCGATCCCCTATATCCTGCAATATGCGAAAAACGCAAAGGTGTACGCCGCGTTCGGCGCGGGCGTCAAGGACCTGACAGCCTATTACGGCGACCTTGCCTATATCGGCGTCAAAAACGGAGAGACGCTCAGCCTCGGCAAGCGGACGCTCACCTTCGTGCCTACGCCCATGGTGCATTGGCCGGACAACATGGTCTCGTTCATGACGCCGGACAATATTTTGTTTTCCAACGACGCGTTCGGCCAGCATTACGCGACCGACCCCAGGTTGGATACCGAATGCGATCTTGCGGAAGCGTATATCCAGGCGCGCAAGTACTACGCGAACATCGTGCAGCCTTACGGGATGCAGACGGCAAAGGCGCTTGCGGCGTGCAAGACGCTGCCCATACAGACCATCTGCCCCAGCCACGGCATTATCTGGACGAAACACATCCACGACATCCTCGCGATGTACGGATCCTGGACGTCCAACGAATACGACGACAGCGCGGTCATCGTCTATGATACCATGTGGCACTCCACCGAAGCGATGGCACACGCGATCGAGAGCGCATTCATCGGCGCGGGACTGAAGCCCAAACTTTACAATCTGCATTTCAGCCACAATTCCGATATCATCGCGGATGCCATGACGAGCAGATACATCGCGGTCGGCTCCCCCACCCTGAACAACAATATGATGCCTTCCGTGTCCAGTTTCCTCACCTATTTCAAGGGGCTGAACGGCAACAAAAAGAAGTTTATCGCCTTCGGCTCTTACGGCTGGGGCGGACAGTCGCCCGACCAGGTTTACGAAGCGCTTGCCGCAAGCAAATGCGAACCGCTGATGCCGGCGATCAGGCTCGCGTACAAGCCTTCCGCCGAACAACTGAAAAAAATCACCGAAGACGTTTCTTCGGCTCTGAAAAGCAACTGATTTTTCAACATAAAAAAGGGGGCAAAAATTGCCCCCTTTTTTATTTGAGATTATTCCGACGGTTCCAGAAGGGCCGTCAAAAGATTGCCTTTGCCGATCAGTTTGCGGTTGGAATCGTACGTTTTTCCGCTGTCGGGATCATAATATCCGAGCAGGTTGCGATTGCTGTCCCGCAATTCCTGTCTGCCGTCCGCGCGCGTCTCGACGGAACCGAGCAGGCGCATGTTGCTGTCATATAATTTCTGCATAAAGACCTCCCGTCGTCAACATGGTAACAGACGGAGGGCCGTATTTGCAAGGATAGGCGACGGATTTATGCGCCGCCCGCCCTTTCCGTATCCGCATTGCGTTCTTCCGCAGGAAGGCTGACGCCCGTAAGGAAGTGTTTTGAAAAATCTTCGCGGGGCAGCGGCTTTCCCCCTTCCATGCAGATAAAAAATTCACAGACGAGGCGCACTCCTTCGCGCACGGCGCGGTCGAACAGTTGATCGACGCTTTCGCGGCTGGTCTGACTTGCGTCTGCCGGGTAATGCCATTCTTCGCGGTCCTGATTGAAATAAGCGGGCTCGGGATTTTCTCTCCTGCAAAGCCCGGAAAGAATGTGCTTTGCATGAAAAACGCTCTCCGCACCGTACAGGATTTTGCGGCGGCGATAATGACGGTCGGCGAAAAAGCGCTGAAAGCGTAAAAACCGCCTGACCGCATGGCGGACGGACGAAGCGCTGATCTTGGAATCCCCGCCCGTATCTTCGGACGCGGAGGCAACGACCGGATAGAGCGCGGCAAGATCGAGATGGTCGTACCGGACCGGAAAATGATATTCCCCTACGGGCAGGTCTTTATATTTCCGTACGAAATACGTGTCAAAATCGCTTTCCATGAGGGCATGGCGGTTGCCTTTCCATCCGTTTTTGCACTTTTTATATTTTTCCACCATAAAATAGACATAGGGATGGAATACGGTATCTCCGGCATAATGCGTCACGTATCCCGCCGCATAAGAGGCCGCGGCCCCGCCCTTTGCCGCGCTTTTCAAAAGAGAACAGAAAACCTCATAGACGTTGTGGCGGTGAAAATACTTTCCGAGATTCAGGCGGTGCCTGCTGCCGGGGATCTTATGAAAATACCAGACGTCGCCGCCCTGCGCCCCCAAAAAATATTCGGATGAAAAAGGGATCATGGTCTTGATATTTTCGGGCAGCGCTTCGAATATTTTTTCCGCCAAAATCTGATGCGTATACGATGCGGGCATAAATCACTCCTAAACCTTGATAAAAAATTTCGTTCTTTCAAATAATATTATATACCTTTTCCCGGTTTTTAGTGAAACAATATCGAAGACAAAATAAAATTTCGTCAAAAACACACACGGCAAAAAACGCGCGCCCGCTCTTTGAAATATTTTTAGAAAAAATAAAAAATCTCCGCAAAAATGCTTGCCTTTTGTCTTTCTTTTTGATATAGTATATAGGCGTTCTGACGGAAGTTTAGCTCAGTTGGGAGAGCATCTGCCTTACAAGCAGGGGGTCATAGGTTCGAGCCCTATAACTTCCACCA